>CAYWZG010000027.1:0-23396 GCA_964462795.1 uncultured Methanotrichaceae archaeon | reverse complement strand
TCGATCGGGGATCTGGTCAACCAGGGCACATTACATGCCCGTCACTTTAGTGGCGGGTAGTTGACGTAATCGTCGCTGTTCCCAAAATCGTAGGCATGGGGCGATCCTGCATCGCACCGAGGACACCTGTCGCCATCTTCGTCAAAGACTTCCATGCACCTGGAACATATCACCTTTGTCATCTTCGTCCACCCCTCTGACTTCCTGATATTAATTGATATGATTGCATATAAAATCTTCTCCCGGATCGAAGCCCAATGTCGCTTACCATCTTCGGGACCGTTTCTTCGGATTTGAGGTTTCGGTTTTTTTGGTTTCAGATCACCCTCGCAGGGATCGACAAGTTTAATGTTATGGAAATTTCTAGGTATGTTTGGAGGAATTCGGGATGAAAATTTTGGGCATTAACGGGAGCCCCCGTGGATCTGAGAGCCAGACCTTGAAGCTGGTGGAGAAGGTCCTGGATGGAGCAAAGGAGAATGGTGCAGAGGTGGAACTGGTGGACCTTTGCAAGCTGAAGATCGACTACTGCAACGCCTGTGGCGTCTGCTACAAGACAGGCGAGTGCGTCCACGAGGACGACTTCAAAGAGGTGTACGATAAAATCCTGGAGAGCGACGGCCTAGTCCTAGGCTCGCCCGTCTACTTCAACACGGTCACGGCCCAGCTAAAGACGCTGATAGACCGGATGTCAGATGCAATACACTGCCAGCTTCTCCACGGAAAGTACAGCTGCGCGGTCTCCACCGCTGGGAGCCAGGGTCAAGAGGAAGTTGCCGATTACATGAACAGCATACTCATTGCGATGGGCGCCAACGCCGTGGGCCGTGTGGGCGCTGCGATGAGTATTCCCGAGACGATGGAGAAAGCCGAGAAAGATGCTATCAAGCTGGGCCAGAATCTGGCGGAGGCGATCGAGAACCAGACGACCTACCCAGAGCAAGAAGAGGTGCACAAGATGATGAGGGAGATGTTTGGCAGTCTCGTGAAGATGAACAAGGACGAGTGGACGCACGAGTACGAGCACTGGTTGACCACGGGCTGGCTGGAGGAGTAGACGAAGACGAAGGACATGGGCGGAGTGCCCGTGATATTGGCTATCCTGGCGGGCTTACCTGCCGCCGGTATCAAGAGCGCCGTGCGTGCTATTTCGCCGTTTCGATTCCGAGCGTTCCATCATTTCCATCAGAGGTCAGACCTCGAAAGCTTTGCGAGGGAAAACCAGTCATGGGGATCGAAGAACCACTGCTCGACGGCGAGATTCGCATCGGAGAACATCCTGGTCGCGCTCGCCTCGCTGAACTTTCGGGATATCTCGGTGTGGATGGTCTCGCCCTTCTCAAAAGTTACCGATAGGTCCAGATCTTCAACCTCGACCGAGATCTCTTTTTTCGCCAAGAGGTGCATCTCTATTCTCTCTTTTTCTTCATTGAAGAAGGCGAGATGATCGAAAAGGTCGGGATCGAAGTTTGCGTTCAGCTCCCTGTTTATGACGAATAGAGCGTTCTTGTTGAACTTGCAGGTAACTCCCTCAGAGTCGTTGTAAGCGTTCTCCAGAACATCTTTTTGCTTTATCATGTCCAGGCCAATCAAGAAGCGATCGTCGGGGTTCATCGAGCCTGCAACCGATCTGAGCAGACTTCGGGACTCCACCTCATCGAAGTTTCCGATGGTGCTCCCAAAAAGGATGATCAGCTTGGAGCGATCTTTGGGGATCCTGTCCATGTGGCAAGTGAAATCGGCGACCATCCCCAAGATATTCAGCTTGGGGTATTTGCAGATCAGGTCCTCAGATGCGGCCACGAGGGCGGACTTGCTCATGTCCACAGGGACGTATCGCACATTCTCCCCTTGCTTGTTTGCGGCATCTATGAGCCTACAAATCTTCCAGTTCGCGCCAGATCCCATCTCCACGAGGTCGCCGCAATCGAAAGACTCCATGATCTCCTCCGCATTCTCCTCAAGGATGGAGAGCTCCGTTCGGGTCTGGTAATACTCGGGAAGCCTGCAGATCTCCTCGAAGAGGAGCGAGCCGCGCTCGTCGTAGAAGTACTTGCTTGGGATGAACTTCTGATTTGATGTCAGACCTTTGAAGACGTCTCTTGCGATCTCCTCGCCGAAGGTGTGCGTCATGTAGTTTTGGATCTCGAACCTCGGACCTTTGATCGTCTGCCGTGATCTCATCTTCACCGCACCCCTCTTCTTCGTGATGATTCAACGACAGACCGTGAAGCGGACGATTGCGTTTTGGTCGTGAATTATCTCGTCCAAAAGCGACAATGTCCGGTCGATCTCCTCTTCGGTGTTCCTAACGCCCAAGGAGATGCGAACCGAGCAGTGCACCTCGTCTTCGGAAAGGCCCATCGCCAGCAGAACGTGGGATGGCGCAGACGAACCCGAATGGCACGCAGACCCAGACGAGATGGAGACGCCCTTTTGATCCAGTGCCAGCACCACAGACTCGCCACGAAGGCCCGGAAGCATCATGTTGATCGTGTTTGGAAGGCGGTCAGCGGAGTGACCGTTCAGCCTCGCCTCGGGGACAATGTCAATGATTCCTCGCTCCAACTGATCCCGAAGCCTCTGAATCTCCTTCGTGTGGGAGAGATGCTGGCCTGCAAGCTCTGCGGCTTTACCAAGCCCCACGATCCCGATCACGTTTTCGGTTCCGGCACGAAGCCCCCTCTCCTGTTCACCCCCATGGATGAACTGGTCGAGAAGGCCATCCTCTCTCATGTAAAGGGCGCCAACGCCTTTGGGACCGTAGATCTTGTGTCCGGAAAGGCTCAGAAAGTCCACGTCCAGCTCCTGGACGTCTATTGGGATCTTGCCGATGGCCTGGGTGGCGTCGGTGTGGAAAAGGACCCCCCGGTCTTTTGCGATTCTGGCAAGCTCTTGGATGGGCTGGATTGATCCAGTCTCGTTGTTTGCGGTCATGACGCTCACCAACAGGGTATCTGGCCTGATGGCGGCTTTGAGGTCTTCTGGGTCCACTCGACCAGTCCGGTCAACGGCAAGATACGTCACCTCGTAGCCAAACCGTTCGAGCCATCGGCACGGCTCCAGAACAGATGAATGCTCGATTGGAGTTGTGATTATGTGCTTTTTGCCGTTGTTCCAGTTGGCGAAGGCCAGCCCCTTAACGATGTAGTTGTTAGCCTCGGTGCAGCAGCCGGTAAAGACGATCCTCTTTGCAGTGCAGTTTAGAAGCTGGGCGAGGCTTCTTCTGGCAGAGTCGAGTGCGAGCTTTGCAGCTTTTCCTTCTTTGTAGACGCTGGAGGGGTTTCCAAACTGACTTGAGATATACTCGGCCATCGCCTCGGCCACTTCCGGGTCGATGTAGGTGGTGGCGTTGTGATCCAGGTAGATCCTGTCAATGATTTGTGTCTCCGTCTCCAGGATCTTTGCCATCTCGAAGGATTCTTGGTGTTCGCCAGTCCCGATGGTGACGGTTTCGCCGTCGTCTTTGGCCTTGGCTACATTGCAAAGAAGTGCCTTGTAGACCGGAAACCCAGAGATGGGATCGTACCTTTGAAGATCGGTCAGCTCGTTCACGTTGCCCTCCTGCCAGGCCTTGGGCCCAATGTGGCAGCCGCCGCCCATGTTCGCCTCCACTGCGCCCTGTACAATATCGTCCGTGACGAGAGCGCGCAAGGGAATCTGGCCCCTTGCGGTCTTGACGCGGACCCGATCACCGTTCTCGATCCCACGGGCTTTTGCATCCTTCGTGTTTATGGTGACCGTGGGCTCGGGCCTCTCTTTTAGAAGGCTCTTTATGCCGTGATACTGGGAGTGAAAATCGGTGGTCACCCGGGCTCCTGAGTTGAATATCAGCGGGAACTTCTCTGCCATCTCGGGCTGAGATATCGGGCTTTCCTGCGGTTCGGTGTAGACTGGGAGAGGATCATACCCATGCTCTTCGAGAATCGAAGATGCAATCTCGAACTTCCTTGAAGGCGTATCGAACCCTGCTTTTCCGTCGGGTCGAAGTAGGCCCTTCTCCCACTTTTTGTACTGCATCATCACAGCAGGTGACTGGACCGTGCCGCCCGCCTCGATGACGTCTTCGAGCGTGAACCCAGACCCCTTCAGGACACGCCTGAAGAGTTCCTCTTCGGTCTGGGGGTAAAGATGGCCGTAACCCAGCCTCTTTGCAAGCTCTGCCATGATGAAAAAGTCGTTTCTGGCCTCCCCGACCGGCTCGATTACCTTCTCCCGGATCCGGAAGATCGGGCCGTAGGCCATGTAGGATCTGTTCTCGTAGATTGTGGTCGCGGGAAGGACTATGTCTGCATAGGCCGCGTCCGCGTTGAGCTGGCGGTCGATGCAGACAAAGAAGTCCAGGTTCTTCAAGGTCTCCCGCCAGATTGGGGTCTGCGGCCAGGAGATCAGGAGCGATCCTGCCTGGAGAATCAGGGCACGGATCTTGTACGGCTTTTCTTTCAGGACTGACTCTGGAAGAGCAATTGCGTGCCCCTCTTGCCGGTACATGGTGTAGATGGGAAAACGATCTCTTCCGATGGCGTTATTCAGGTTGGGATTTGCAATGTACTCAGACCTGTTTATGGGAAAATGGTTCTCTTTCATCGAAAAACAGCGCCCGCCAGGAACGTCCAGTTGGCCTGCAAGCGCCCAGAGAACGAGGGTTGCCCGGATCGCCTGAACGCCGCTGTCGCTGTACTCTAAGCCGCTGTACATGGCAGGAGCAACTCCATTGGCGCTCGCTATTCGTCTCGCTAGCGAGACCACGGTATCAGCGGGAACTCCAGTGATCTTCTCCACGACCTCGGGCCTGAACTGATGGACGTACTGCGAGAACTCTTCAAACCCCAGCGTCCAGTCCCGGACGAAGTCCTCGTCGTAGAGCTCTTCTTCGATCAGGACGTTGCACATGCCAAGGGCGAGGGCGCCGTCTGTTCCCGGGCGTATGGGGATCCATTCCGCTTCTGCAAGGTCGACGGTCTTGGTGCGGCGGGGATCTATGACCACGACCTTTGCACCTCTTTTTCGCGCCTCCAGGATCTTCTTTAGGTTCATGGGCGGAAAATCGGTGGCAGGGTTTGTGCCCCAGACCACGATCAGATCGCTGTTCTCGAAGTCCGAGTACATGTTGATGTACACCCCGCCCATGGTGACGTGGGGCGCTATCACCGCAAAAGAGACGTAGCAAAGGGCCCCGACCCCCATGGTGTTGGGCGAGCCGAAAGGGAAGAGGACGCTCGATGCCGAGGAGACCGCAACGTCTTTTGGCTGGTAGACATCGCACAAAGAGAGCTCGAAGCTTCCAGAGCCGGTGTAGATCGCGACAGCCTCGGGCCCGTAGTTTTTCTTGATCTCGCACAATTTGTTTACGATCGTCTCGTAGGCTTCGTCCCAGGAGATTCTTTCAAACTCGAATGTCCCCTTCTCGCCCACTCGGCGCAGTGGGTACAAAACCCGATCTTTCGAGTAGACTATCTCGGGGGTGCGCTCTCCAAGATTGCAGATGATCCCCAGCTCTGAATTCTCGTCCGGTCGGACGCTCGCGATCTTTCCATCGTCATCGTAGGTGACGATAATACCACACCCAGCAGAGCATATCCCGCAGAGGGCGCGGCGTTCTTTCTCGTTTAGATAGGACGAAGTCTTGATCTCCATTTGAACACCATGTCTATTGGTTAAATTCCGAGAACTGATTGAGACCGATGACGGGAACCTTTCCAGGGGGGTCTTGGTGACGATCTGTGCCGATCGGTGAGGCGAGTACAACTATCATGTTCGTCAAAGTGCTAACTCTCAAATATCCACCTCGTATGGATGCCATCTTTTTTCTTTTTTCCATTTATGCTTTACGAAGAAAATCAGATCTGATGGCCTATTTCTGGAGATCAAAATCTTGATAACATCGAGATATATATGATGTTCTTCTGGATCGAGAAATCCTGCTATAAAGACGATGTGACCTCTATCTCAGGCTGTAAACAAAAGATATAATAGATAAATTTATTAGCTATTTATGCGCAGTTATAACCATGAAACTAAAAGCATTAATCTTGAATTGCACCCTGAAAAGATCACCCCAGGTCTCGAACACGCGCGCGCTGATCGACAAGGCAGCAAAGCTATTCCACGAACAGGATGTGGAAACTGAGGTCATCCGGATCGTGGATCACAAAATCTACTTTGGCACCTCTTCGGACGAAGGAGAAGGTGATGGGTGGCCTGAAATCTTGAGAAAGGTCAAGGCCTGCGATATCCTGATTATAGGTTCGCCCATATGGTTCGGGGTCCGATCTTCAGCTGCCCAACTGGTGCTCGAAAGGCTCGATGGAACATATGCTGAAGGTGATCCAAAGACAGGACAATATCCACTGTATGGCAAGGTGGGAGGGGTCATAATCACGGGAAACGAGGACGGTGCGCACAACGTGGCCGCAAACACCCTCTTTAACATGACTCACCTTGGTTGCACGGTCCCGCCAAATGTCGACACTTACTGGGTGGGGGATGCGGGGCCAGGCCCAAGTTACATTGAAGCAGGTGGCGATAGGCACCTTTACACCAACAGGACGGTTAGGTACATGGTGAACAACTTGGTCTACTTCGCAAGGCTTCTCAAAGAAAATCCCATACCCACCAACCTGAAAAGGTTGGACGAAGAGGCGAAAAAAGCCAGCCGGTAACGCCATATTTTGGATTCTAGGTTGAAATGGCGTGTCGAACCAAAGGTCCGGTCTCAACCTCCAAAAGCAAGGTCACTATCTCGTCTTTGAGTGGTATCATTGGGCGCAAAAGAGCGTTAAAGCAGTATTTGGAGATCATTATTCCCCAGTTCCGCCGAGTTAAGGATTGGATAATACAACCTCAGACAACCCATATTCAAAAGTTATGGACTTTGTTTGCCAGCATTGGAGTGGTAAACATCATTGAGTTGTGAAAGGCATCAATCTTAGTAACTACTCAGGTACCCAAAATCGGCCGGAGGATATTGGTTTTAGATGTTCAGGGTAATCTGGCCACAGACTCGTATCAGAACAAAAAACGATATCAAATGACCACGAATTAAAAAAATCAGTTTAGTTGGCGGCCAAACAAGCATCTTGTAAATTGCGGCTACTGGTGCTGATCATGGTACCTGAGTAGTTACCAATCTTATTACATTGGTCTGGACTGATGGATATGCCATAGTTCCTATTGGTTTTTCACATATATGATAAGAACAATGATGAAAAGAGCTAAACACTATTCTCGCGATAACCAACCAATGCTATCCGGTTGGTTCTTGATCATAATCGTTCACTGACCACAAAATTTATCTCGTGCGAATATATATTACTCATACCAGTTGGAAGGGATAAATACCCTTTCGAGGAGGATTTTTTTGTGCAGATAGCCGTCATTGGAACTGGTTTGTCCGAAGCGCACGTGAGCAACTTGGCCAAAGAAGTTGGCAGAAGGGTCGCAGAAAGAGGACACGTCTTGATCACGGGAGGACTCGGCGGCGTGATGGAGGCCGCATCCCAAGGCGCAAAAGAGGCAGGCGGAATTGTCGTTGGTATCCTTCCTGGTGAGAAAGATTCCGCGAACCCCTATGTCGACGTGGCAGTGGCTACTGGAATGGGCCATGCGCGCAATGCCGTAGTGGTGAGAAGCTCTGATGTAGTCATAGCTTTGCCAGGATCTTATGGGACGCTCTCTGAGATTGCCCTGGCACTCAAGATGGATCGCCCTGTAGTGGACATGAGCGGCTGGAACGTAGATGGCACCATTGAAGCGAAGGATCCAGAAGAGGCGATGACGCTTGCAGAAGAGGCGGCAAAAGCGGCAGATTCTGCCTAAAATGTGGGTAATATATTTGAATATCCAAGTTCATCTGGTCGTTATTGGTTGGTGATCTACCGTGCCCAAGAAAAAGAAGACGACTGAATCAAAACCGATCTATCAGCTCAAAATCACTCTTTTGGAGATCGATCCACCCATCTGGCGTCGTGTTCAGGTGAGGGAAAACACTACCCTCAAAAAACTTCACCAGGTAATACAGGCGGCGATGGGATGGGAGGACTATCATATGCATCAGTTCGAGATCGACGGCGTCCAATATGGCGAGCCCGTACCAGATGATATGTATCCCACAAAAGACGAAGCGAGGGTGACGCTAAAGAAAGTAGCACCAAAATCGAGGAAGCGATTTCAGTACGAGTACGACTTTGGGGATAGTTGGGTTCACGACATCAAAGTAGAAAAGATCCTGCCATTAGATCCAGAAGTCGAGTATCCTTTACTCTTGGAAGGTGAGCGAGTTTGCCCACCCGAAGATGTGGGCGGCATATGGGGATATGAAGAATTTCTGGAAGCAATTGGAGATCCAAAACATCCGGAACACGATGAATATCTTGAATGGGCCGGAGAAGATTTCGATCCTGAAGCGTTCGATCTCGAAGAGATCAACTTGTGGCTGAGGAAAATCAAATAGATCCATCAGATACCCATTACTGGATCGACACGGGTTTTTGAAGAATCGGAGAAATATGTAATAAAATTGAGTAGAAAAAAAGATCAGCACAATAGATGCAATTATCAAGATCGTGGCGGATACTTTGGCAGAGTTGCCTGAAATTTCCACCAGGCTATTTCTTCGTCGCGCCGATCCATCCGGTTCCGTGGCATCCTGCACAAGCTCCGCTGCATAACCGGCCCTGTCCGTTGCAGAGGGGGCACTTCTGGGCCGGTTGTGCAACAAGGACGCGACCTTTGCCACCACCGGCAGGACATACTCTCTTGTTTAGCTGACCTTTTCCGTCGCAGCGGGCACAAGTTTCTGGTGAATATAGTGTTTAACGATACCTTTCAGCCAAAGATCTAACTCGTAAGAGTTTGAGATTTGGCTTATTCGTGTTGTTAAACACTATTCTGGCGAGAACCGATTAGTCTCATCTGATCTGTTCTCGACTATATTCCAATTGTTTTTCCATCTTTCGATTATCTCAGAAGGTTCAATTCTTCAGATCTCGGCTGGCTTGCATTCGTTTACGATCGATGCCTCCAGTGCTTTTCTGTAGAACTTGTCCATGTACTCTTTGACCATGCGCCGGGCAGAGAAGTGGGGACCTGTCTGTTTTATCGTTTCCTTCATCATCCTCACCCAGCCGTGAGGTATGCCTCGATCGTCTGTCTTGTAGTAGAGTGGCACTATCTTCTTTTCGAGGATATCGTACATGACGGCTGAATCACCCTCGTCGCTTCCTTGCCCCTCAAAGCCCCAGCCATTTTTCTCGTTGTAACCTTCAACCCACCACCCGTCAAAGATGCTCAATTGGGGAACGCCGTTTAAGGTAGCCTTCATCCCGCTGGTTCCGCAAGCTTCCATCGGAGGGAGAGGATTGTTGACCCAGACGTCCACGCCATGAACCAGATAATGCGCAAGGTACTGATCGTAATCTTCAACGAAAGCTATGCGGCCTCCAAAGCCTTGATCTCTGGCAGCGTTGAACACCTGTTGCAAGAGCTGTTTGCTGTACTCGTCGTCGGGATGTGCCTTTCCGGCGAAGATTATCTGGACTGGCCTTCTGGGATTGTTGACGATTTTTCTGAGCCGTTCTGCATCGCGGAACAAGAGAGTAGCCCTCTTGTAAGAGGCAAACCTTCTGGCAAACCCCAGCGTCAAAGTTTGTTGTTCTAATAAAACGCCCAGAGATATGATGGACTTTGGCTCAGCACCGCTTTCTTGCCACTTCTCTCGGGCACGATCCTTGATGTTGTCGATCAGCATCCTTTTCATGAGGAGATGGTGACGCCACAATATCTCGTCTGGTATGTCATCGACCAGCCCCCATATGAGCGGGTTATCGTGATTTTCGAGCCAATCACGGCCCAGATACCGGTTGAATATATCGTTTCCCAACCTGCGATCGATCCAGGATGGTACGTGGACACCGTTGGTGACGTAATCTATTGGGACCTCATCCAAGGGTTGGTTTGGCCAGAGCTGTTGCCACATAATCCGGCTGACTTCTTGATGTTTCTTGCTCACGCAGTTTCTGTGAGCTGACATCCTGAGGGCGAAGGCAGTAACGTTAAAGCCACTTTCAGGGTCGTCGGGATCTACGCCCAGATTGTAAAAATCGTCCAAGCTAAGTCCAAACGATTGCAGATAAGAGCCAAAGTGTTTTTCGATCAGGTAGCGAGGATACTTGTCATGGCCTGCGGGGACCGGCGTGTGAGTGGTAAATACGGTAGTGGCTCTGACCTGTTCTACCGCGTCCTCGTAATTCATCCCTGCCGTCACTTTTTGCCGAATCCTCTCGAGTATCGCAAAGGCGGGATGGCCCTCGTTTAGATGGAACACGTTGGGCTTTATTCCCAAAGCCTCGAGAACTATTGTGCCCCCAACTCCCAGAACGATCTCTTGTCTCAGACGACCTTCAAGGTCACCAGTGTAGAGACGATCTGATATGCGCCGGTTCTCTGAATCGTTCAATTCAACGTCAGTGTCCATCAGATAAAGCGTGGCTCGTCCCACGTTTACCTTCCAGACTTCTACGTAGATGGGCGGATCGGTGACTGGAATCTCCACAAGGATCGGCGCACCATCGTCATCCCTCACTCTTCGGATGGGCGCGTTGTTTCTATTCAGTATCTCGCATGCGCCCAATTGCCATCCGTCAGGGTTGATCTTCTGGCGAAGGTACCCTTGTGGATACATGAACCCTACGCCAATAGTTGGCACGCCAAGATCGCTGCACTCTTTCAAGAAGTCTCCTGCCAGAAACCCAAGGCCACCTGCATAGACCGGAAGGGCGCTGTGGAGGCCGTACTCAGCAGAGAAGTAGGCGATAGTCAGCTCTTTTGGGTTGGCAACGGTGGTGTAAAACCAGCCGCTTGAAATATCGAGATCTCGATCTAACCTTGCCATCATGGCATCGTAATGCCTCAAGAAGCGTGGGTTGGTGGACGCGAACTCCAGCGTTCTCGAATCGGTGTTTCGCAGCATCTTTATGGGGTTTTGGTCGCTCAGGTTCCAGGCTCTTCGGTCCAGGAGCACGAAGATTTCTCTTCCTTCAGGGTTCCATCCCCACCACAGGTTGTAGGCAAGCCTTGCAAGTCCTGATATTCTGTCGGGTAGGTTCGGAAATTCATCCTTGACATCGTAGCGCGTAAGATCCCCTCCTTGATTGTTTTGGGTCTTGTGGGTATTTATATTTGGAGATGACACAATTCTATACAATTGATATGCTATATAAGGGAATTTATCGTTAAAATGTTACATATAATATTTTTGATTTTCATATTCAGCAGATTTCTCCAGTTTTTATATTATATTTTTAATAATACATAACATGCAATATCTATCCCGATATCCGCACTCTTTCGCGAAGCTGGAATCAAACAACGACCAGGATTTGCAGTTCCCATGTAGGAATTAAATGGTAATATGTAGTGTAAGTTTATAATATATTTCGTCCAGTTTCCGGGCGTTAGTATGACATAATGGTTTGCAATCATTAAATTTAAATAAATAATTTTTTTATATACTCTGTCACTTTTAAAAACCGCCCAAATCCATTATGACCGTGACAATCCAGGAAGATATCACAAATCAATCTCTATTAGCCGTCTACAATAAATTTCAGATTAATATACCGACAGAAACTATTTAAAGATGAAAAGTCGATCCATGACCGATGGATCAGCTCGTCGTCTTACAGGAGATATTCGAGTCTTACATGAGTGGGGGCTATCCCCGTCCTATCGACGCCGATTTGATCGACGGTGATTGCACACAACAAATCAGACGTCTACTGGAGGGTTTCCAACAGGGTGACATAGACGAAGAGGTTTGCCTCGATCTTATGAACTGCCTCAGCGACCTTTACGAAGTCAAAAGGCTAGGCGACATATGCCGGCGTGCAGGCCTCCTGGGCGGCGCGGTCAGATGTTACAACAAGGCCCTCTCGATGACCACAGATCAGCACGTAAAATCAATCCTTCTCAATAATTTAGGCCAAGTCCATGCACTTCAGGGTTATCTGGGCAGGGCCATCCATCACTACGAAAAGGCCGCTGAAGGTTTTTCTTCGATAAATGACCTGGGCGGACTGGCCCATGTTCTGGGCAACATGGGATCTGCCTATAGAAGATCTCATGAGTGGGATACAGCGATTGACCACTGCGAAAAGAGCCTGGATATATTCAGAGAGATCGGCGATGAGTCGGGGACGGCTCAGATGACTGGAGCCCTGGGCCAAGTCTATGCAGAGAGGGCAGATCCTGAACGGGCTCTTGAGTACTATGAAAAAAGCCTGGAAGACTTCGATCGAATCGGCGATCAAAGACGGACTGCCAAGATGTTGAATCAATTGGGACAAGTCTGCGTCGAGATGAGGCGCTGGAATGAAGCCATAGACTACTACAACAGGAGCATCAGATTATTCGGAGATCTGGGCCAGAACCAGAACCAGAACCAGAACGTAGGCCAAGTCCTCTCAAACTTAGGCAAGCTCTATCTCGACAGGGGCGACCTCATGGCGGCCAGAGACCTTCTGGAACGAAGCTTAGACAAAATTCCGCAGAACGTTCACCCGGCCCGTCTCAACGCAGTATCGTGGCTCTCTGTCACTTATACTATCTTAGGCAAAGCCCTTCACGACCAGGCATTACAGCAGATCTCGAAGGGAGAAAAAACAGAAGAGACTGCAAACTTCCTTGAGAAGGGTTCTGTATGCTACTCAAGAGCTTCAAACTGTTATGCTGAACTGATCAACATACCTGAGATCGCCTCGCCCGATCAGAAGATGGGTGTTGGCATCACCAAATTTCTCTCCTACTTTGTCCTTTTAGAATTAGAACGGCGCGACACCAAAGCCGTGAAAATAGCCAACGAGGCAATTTCTGCGCTCAAGGACGTCTCTGCCAGCGCAGATTCTACTGGAAAGAGGTGTATCGAAGTCATTCAAAGGTGCATGTGGGGGATGAAAGAATGCTGGCAGATCAACTTGTCGAGGGACGAGCCCTGGAAACTCACAGAGATGTTAGATGATTCGATCGAACTTCTGATTGACGGGGCCCTCCTGCTGAGCGAATCGACCGAGACTTGGCCCAGAAACTACTGCGAAGCTTGTGGATATCTCTGTGAGGCCCTCAGCGCTCTTGCCGAGGCGATCGAAGAGTTTCAGGGAGGCGACCCCTCTGGGGCTTTATTAGAATCGGCCTCCATCTTGAGACGCGCTGAACAGAAGTTCGAGCTTGTGGCCCCCGATCTTGGAATGTTGAACGCGTTTCAGATCAGGGTGGCACGCCAGAAAGCTGAATGGATGGCAGAGATGGCAGAGAGGCGCAGCGGTGGTGCTGCACTCATCGAGGTTTACCAAAGCACACTCCTCCTGATCGGTTGGGTTTTGATAAACACGGCCTTGGCCGGAATGGAGCGGTTTGATCGGATCAGGACATGGGACGACTCGATGAACCTGATCGAGGACAAAATCCCAGAGCGATCTCATTCCAAAATATACGATGCAGGAAAAGATGGATGTTTACACCTCGCCCTCCTCGGTTCGATCAAAAAGAAGGATTTGGAGGGCACAGAAACTTGGAGTCCCAAAGAGAATACTCAACACTTTTTGGAGGATGATGAAAGACATTCATCGGACTCAGTTGATATAGCTGTTCCGATCAACAAATTTCCCGCCCGATTGCCTCAAGAACCTTCTGGACGCAACGAAGGATTTAAAGAAATCGTGCGGATTCGCACAGCTCTGCTAACTGCAAGAGTCGCTGAATTCGTCGAAGGAGATCTTTTCAGAAATGCAAAAAGCAAAAGCGTAAACCTGGAAGGACTAATCACCCTTCCAAAAATTCGATCTGGCATTTCCAGGACCGCCAGGCTCTTTGCAGCCATGGTCGTTCTTTATCTGATCATAGACCTAGTCCATTTCTTGATGTAACATCTTTTTCATGTTTTGGGGACGGGTGCCACCAGGCGAACTTCGTGTTTCGCCCTACCTCAAATGCACATGATCCAAAGGCTCATGCCCGAAATATGAAGATCGATATGTTCCGATTGCATGTGTAGGCCATTTTCATGGGGAAAAGATGGAAACGTCTTATCACAGCATGGTCACCAACAATAACCCAAACGATATGTTAAGCGCCATCAAGAAGAGTGTAAGGCGGCCAGACCATTGGTGTAGGTTACGTATGGTCTCTCTTTTCTTTACCATCCTAAACTGAGCAAACCCGAGTGTTGGCGTCAGGATCAGGAGAAATATCACCAAAGCGCCCAAATAGGCGTGAAGCACCCTGAAGTGGCCCTCTAAAATCAGACGGACCATGTGTACGACTCCCCCGACTGAAGTCGGGGGCATCTAGGCTTTTGCCAGAGACTGCAGTCGGTTCCTGCCAAAGGCGGGACCCCTTCCCGCGATTCGCTGGAAGGCCAGTCTCAAAATGTTGATCGCTGCGTTCTCATCACGATCCATTACCCGCCCGCACTGTGGACATTCATGAACCTGATCAGATAGCGATTTTGGAACTTTGATACCACACCTGGAGCACATCTGAGTCGTATACCTGGGATCGACCAGCACCACCGCAGAACCAGCTTCTGCCGCTTTGTTCTGAGTGATTGTTACCAGCATCCTCCACGCAGCGTCGGATATGCTTTTTGCCAGACAGTGGTTTTGAAGCATGTTTTTGACTGCTCAGAGGAAACCGAAAGCAGAGTTTCAATCATGCTGATCAGGGAAATCTGGGCAACGAAGACTCGAAGATTTCTGAAATCCGGAAAACCGGGCGTGCGGCCCCGAAGCATACCCCATCTTTTAGGGCGGGGTGGGCCGCACGCAATTTGATTGACCTTTATTTTGGCATCATTCCAGCTTCTTATGGCAGAGCCACCAGTCGTAGCATTCGTATTTCTGGAGTCTCTCTTTGGCAGCCTTTTCGTCGGTTGGTGGTGGTATTATGACCTCGTCGCCGAATATCTCGTTGTTGGGCCAGTTAGCAGGCATCGCAACCCCGTTATCATCCGATATCTGGAGGGCCTTCAAGGCTCTCAGAACTTCGTCTATGTTTCTCCCAATTTCTTGAGGATAGTATAGCATCAGCCTGATTGCACTCGTTGGATCTACCAAGAAGACTGCCCTTACGGTGTTAGTCCCTTTTCCTGGATGGATCATCCCCATCTTGGCAGCGAAGGTGCCGTTGTCTGCGATTATTGGGAAACTGATCTCAACGCCCATATTCTCTTTGATCCATTCGGTCCACTTCATGTGAGAGAACACTTGATCTATGGAGAGGCCAACGAGTTCGCAGTTGAGCTTCTCAAACTCGTCTTGCCTCTTCTCGAAGGCTATGAACTCAGTGGTACACACTGGTGTGAAATCTGCAGGATGGCTGAAAAGGACAAACCATTTTCCAGAAAAGTCGTTAGGTATGGTCATCCTCCCGTGGGTGGTCTGAACCACCATCTCCGGAACTTTTTCACCCAGCAGCGGGATCCCTGTCCGGGATTGGCTTTCTTCCATGTCTATTACCTCCACATTTTAAATATAGTGTTCGATGATACATTTCAGACAAATATCTAACTCGTAAGAGTTTGAGATTTGGCCTATCCGCATCGTTGAGCACTAATCTTGCGAGAACCGATTACTCTCATCTAATCGGTTCTCAACTATAGTCGTTCGGTCTTTTTAACTTTTGTGGCATATGTTCAAATCATTTACACGTCAAACTTCGCGAAAACGATTGAATGTGTGCAGAAATGTCTTAAGTTTGTGATAGTTGAAATATGGCGGAATCGAGATAGCTATTGGAGGGATAACCTCGCTTCCGCCATAAAAAGGATTGGTGAATTATCCAAAGGCGCTTTATCCTGCCTCAGATTCAACTTCCATTATCATACTCTGCACCGCTGACGTAAGCAACATTACCATCGCTTTTTGAAACACATTCTTTTGAGCGTCATCCGTCATCCGCCATGCTTCAACATCCACGAAACAAAGATATCATGCATGTCTTTTTGTGGACATATAAAGTTTTCGATATTGATATTCTCGGGCGCAGAGCCCCCACTCCGTTCGGTTCCCCGCCAGTCACCAGATGAACAGGCATTTCACCTCCCCACCTTGATCAGCAAAGTATAGTGCTTAACGATACCTTTCAGACAAATGTCGAACTCGTAAGAGTTTGATATTCGTCCTATCCGTATCGTTAAGCACTATACTGGCGAGAACTGATTAGTCCCACCTAATCGGTTCTCGACTATAAACGCCCATGATTCATAGATTCATGCCCTAAACATGAATATCAATATGTTTCGACGGCATGTATAGAATCGGGTATCGCGTCGCTCCTCACACTTTTCGCTTCACCTTAAGCACGGTCATTTCTTTTCCCACGACCTCGACCAGCTCGCCAGGTTCGATCGATTCTGCGGACTCTGCAGTCCAGTACTCCCCATTGTAGAGAACGTGACCGCGCGGATCGATCTTGTCTATTGCTTCTGCCACGTTTCCTGCAACCACTTCTGCATAAGCAGGACGCCTCCTCGCCTCTGCCACCTTGTAAAGGGCGAAGACGAAGAAGGCCGCAACCACAAAAGAAGGCCCCATAAACGTTAGCAACATGTTCCTCTTGTAATTTGCTGGGATGTACCATTCAGGTGAGCCAATCGGGACGAGCAAGATGGAACCTGCAACGATACAGACAAATCCGGCAGCTCCAAGAAGCCCAAACCCGGGACTGTTCAGCTCTACGAAAATGAGCACCATCCCAAGGCCTAAGAGAAAAAGCGCGCCCACGTTGACGGAAAATCCCAGGCCAATCAACCCGAGGGCAAGAGTGATCACACCCACAAGCTCGGCTCCAAGGCCAGGATTAGAGAGGCCAAATATTAGGGCGTACAACCCCACGAGAAGGAGAAGCCCTGCCAGAAGTGGATCAGAAAGAATCGCCAGAAGCTGAAGACGGGGATTTGGCTGAAAACGGACAATTTCGGCACCTTTGGTCGCCAAAGTTTGATTCTTTACACGAAAACCGTCTATATCTTCTAAAAGCGTTGGAATATCTGAAGACACGAACTCAACGACGCCGTATTCCAGGGCAGTCTCTGCATTCAGGTTCAGGTTTGAGACAATGAACTCTTTTGCTGCTGTGACGTTCCGATTGTGAATTCTTGCCTTCTCCTCAGCCAAGGCCACAACAGCATTGATGACCTTGGTATCGTTCACGGGCTCAGTTCCTGTTGGGCCCAACTGGACCGGCTGGGCAGACCCAATGATGGTTCCAGGTGCCATAACAGCCACGTCTGAACTCAGAAGGATCAACGTTCCTGCGCTCCAAGAAGTTGCGCCAGAGGGGTAAACGTATCCCACCACCGGAAGGCTCGTGCGCTCGATAAGGCTGGTGATCTCGATCGTCTCAGTAAGCCCCCCGCCTGGCGTGTCCAGGGTTATTATCAGGGCCTCGCACCCCTCATCTTCGGCTTGAAGGATGGCATCTCTCACGATATCGTCACTGGCAGGGGTGATGGCATCTTCCAGCTCCACCACCATGACACATCCTTGAGCCGATGCCGGTGACGCCAGGACTAATGGAAGAAAAACGAGAAGAAAGGCGAAAACGAACGTGGAAACAAAGGCGGACTTGGAACCGAAGGCGAAATTGTGGTCTGAAAAGACCGCCAAATGCTTCGCCTCCGACCTAAACGATCCAAAAAAGGATTGAAACCCCTTTGCACACTCCGTGCCAGGACCTCGTCCCAGATCACCCTTCGAAATTAAGTCCAACAGGTCCTTCAACCCCTTTTTAGAGTTACTTCGATATTACGGCTCTTGTAAAGCCTTAGTAAGCCCGACAACCGTGCCTACAGACTCTCCGACTTGGCCACCCGTGGTGACTATGATCAAGTTCTTCTCCCTAGAAATTTCAGCCAGGGTCTGAAGCTCTCTTAGCTTGATGGCAACAGGAGTATCCTGATATAACCTTGCAGCATCTGACATGGTTTTGGCGGCTTTAAACTCGCCGTCGGCAAGGATTATTCTGGACCGCTTCTCCCTTTCGGCTTCGGCCTGTTTTGCAATGGCCCTTAGCATCGAATCTGGAAGGCTCACATCTCTTAGCGTAACGGCCGCGACTTTGATCCCCCAAGGATCAGTCTGTCTGTCCAAGATTTCCTGAAGCTTGACGTTCAATTCATCCCGTTTGGATAATAGGTCATCCAGCTCGATCTCGCCAAGGACGTCTCTTAACGTGGTCTGAGCAAGAAGGCTCGTTGCCATCCTAAAGTTCTCCACCTGGATCACGGCTTTGGAAGGGTCGACGACTCTGTAGTAAAGAACCGCATCCACATCTACAGTCACGTTATCTTTGGTGATGGCCGCTTGTTTCTGGACGTCTATAGTCACCACCCGCAAGTCCAAAGAGATGGTCTTATCGACGATCGGGATTATCAGGGTCACACCAGGCCCTTTTATCCCGCTGTAACGGCCCAGCCTGAAGACCACCAACCTCTCGTACTCACGTGGTATTCTGACTGCTTGGTATAGTATAAAGACGGCTAAGATCAGTGGTACAAAAAACGCAGTAATATCAGCCAATTTGACACCCTGCAATAATTCCGACGTTTCTCTTTAAATAACCGTCGGAGAGATTTGCAGGATTTTCATCCCCTTCCACGCTTGGAAGGGGCCTGCAAAAACAATCACTTCTTGAACTCTGTGTATCCGCACCTTCCGCAGGTCAACCTGTCCTTGTGCTCGGCCAGGAAGACACCGTTACCACACCGAGGACAGATCGCCTTCAACTTCTTGACCTTATCTCCGCTAACGTCGTAGAACTCGTTTATCGCCATCTAATTCGCCTCTTTGGCAGGCGCTGCAAGAGAGTTCCTCTTGATAACGTAAAGTCGCTCCACTTCTTTTGCACGCTCTTCGGTCTCGTAGATCTTGGCGTATCCAATGGTTTCGCGTTTTCCAAACTCAGACCTCATGTTGTCCACGATAACGAGACCTGGCTTTGAGTCCATGGTTGCTGCGATCTTATCGACTATGCTCATCCTCGAGGGAGTAGGTCCATCGTGTGTGACCTTGAACGTTACCTCTCGCCTCTTCAATATAGGATTTTCTCTTTCTTCGATGACCTTTATATCCATTTCAATCCTCCACGATCATCCTGTCCATTATGCTTTTTGCGTGTTCCTTTCGCTCAGAGGTTACCTTCACCATAACACTGCCCTCATTCGGCTGGCCATAGACCACCACCGATCCCAAAGGCGCGTAGAATATGGCAGGCAAGGTGGCCAAGTCCTCTTCGCCTTTCACGACAACTTTGACCTTCCTTTCGCTGGCCAGAACGTCCCTTATAACCTCAATAAGTTTCTGAGTGACTGTGGCTGCGGGGTTATCCACTTCAACAACCTCGTAATCACAATCGTTCTTGTCGATCCCTTCCAGAACATGATCCGGCGCAGGAGCCCGTTTGGTCTGATTGTCCAAGATACATAGGTCGGGTCGTTTTGGTGACGAAGACAACATGCAGAAAGTTGTTATGTCCCCCACCGCGATCACTTTAGGCGCAGACATGATATCTTCGCGCATGGGAGTTATGCATTCGAGACCCTTTCCCTTATAAAGAACGCCTAGAGGTGGCTTCAGCTCGCCTCTTAACTCTTCAGGAAGACGTAATACATTCAAACTATCGCACCTTCAAAGCGTACTTTCCAGGTAGGGTTATCCCCAGCTTTTTCGCCACTTCAGATCCTTTTGGGTCCAGGATCACCACGTAACCGCTCCAATCCTTGCTAAGAGAAGAAGAGCCGCAGATGGGGCAGACCAGCCCCTCCACAATTCTTTGACATTCCCTGCAAGCCTGTTCGGTCATTCCGTTTCAACACCTTCCCTTCGTTGCGCCGCTTCGAGCCATTCCAGCTTTCCAAGGCCAGTTTGCCTCATTGTGAGCCCTATCTTGCTCTCTCTTGGCTCTTTCTCGTTGAGGCTGATCGCGATTATCCTCGCACGCACCTTGTCACCTTCTGATAGGGACTTGTTAGAATCTTTGCTGACAAGCCGCGCGTTCTTTTCATCGTAGGATATATACTCGTTGGTGATCTGGCTAACGTGAAGCAGTCCATCGAAGGGTCCGATCCCCACGAACGCTCCGAACTTTACGATCTCTACCACTTCGCCCTCAACGATCTCCTGCATCTCGGGTTTGAAGACGATCGCATCAAAGACGACGCCATAATACACTGCCCCATCTCCTGCCAGGATGACGCCATCTCCGATCTCTTCTGCGCCCAATATAGAGACTACCGAGCCCAAGGTTTTGTCTACACGTGCCTCATACTTGTCGCGCAACGCCATCTCTACGGCATCTTCCAGGGGTTCGCCCATCTTGTCAGGGGGTATCCTGACTACTCCCCGCAGCTTCATCTTCTTATACATCAGATCTCCTTCCGCTAGCGATCTCTAGGTATCGTCTCTGGCGCAGGTGTACTACGGTAACACCTCTGCTAGATAACTTTTTCTTCAGTTCTTTATCGTTGGTAAATACCGCAGCATTCATTTCCAAGGCCAAGTCCAACAGGACCAGATCTGCTTCGCCTAAAGCCTCAACAGTCTTGCACTTTTTGGCAAGGCCAAGACCGATCCTCGCTGCAAGCCGATCTTTCTTTCCGTCAGCCAGCTTTGCCAAAGCTCGAAGCTCCCTCAAAACAGGCGCAGGCACCAGAAACAGATAATAGCCCAGTCGTTCCAGTTCGGTGAAGATGTCAACGCCGAACTGTTCAGGAACCATAAGGGCATTTGTGTCCAAGAGCACCGAGTTCAAACTGTTTACCGCTCCTGAGACTATTTTACCTTAATGAGAAAATCATTCGGTGATGGTTCCAACGCCGATCAATCTCCACCGAGCGCCTATCCGCCTGCTAACTGCAACATTGTCACCGATGCTGGCGCAGATCGGCCGCCTCAACTGGACCTCCACGAGACCCCCATCTCTGGCGCTGGAGACTATGCCGACTGTCGTTGCAGTTCCCACGTTCAACATCAAAGGCTCGCTGGTGTGAATGGGTTCCACCTCAGACTCGTCCGATACGCCCACTACCCTTTCTAATAGCCGAATTTCCATGATGAAGGTGTTCCAGACAGGGGGAACCTGATCTGGCACTCCTGCCACTTGGCCTACCAGAGTATCGCTCTTCGTCAAAGACGGATCTAGACGAGTGCCAACACCGATCAGGCCACCGGGTGTGACTTCGTCCTGGACTCCGCCGCCTGCCATGAGCTTTGTGACGCAGCTCCGGATCGAGACCCATCGTTTCTTTCCTTCTGACTCGATGGACATTCCTGGCCGGATCTCAATCTCATCATCAGGTTGAAGCTTCCCTTGAATGAGGGTCCCACCTATAACCCCCCCGATTATGTCGTCGGGCTTGGTACCTGGTTTGTTCACGTCAAAGGACCTGGCTATCTGAAGCATTGGTGGCGCGTCCATGTCCCTATCTGGAGTGGGGATGGTCTCTTCGATCGCCTGGATGGCAAGGTCGATGTTAACGTTCTGCTGGGCAGAGATTGGGATGATTGGGGCGTTCTCGGCAACGGTGCCCTTAACAAACTCTTTGATCTCTTGATAATGTTCGATCAGTCGCTCTCTTGATACGAGATCGATCTTGTTCTGGACTATGACTATGTTCTTTACGCCAGTTATGTCCAGGGCCATGAGGTGCTCTTTGGTCTGGGGCTGAGGGCACGGTTCGCTAGCGGCTATTATCAAAACCGCGCCATCCATGATGGCAGCTCCAGATAACATGGTGGCCATGAGAGTCTCGTGACCGGGCGAATCGACAAACGAGACGGTGCGGAGAACTTCGCTGGGTGAATCGCAGTTGGGACAAGTTTCGTTCACGGTGTAGCATTCAGGCGCAGGACAGTTGGGACACTTTCGGAACGTAGCGTCGGCATATCCCAGCCTAATAGAGATGCCCCTCTTGATCTCTTCGCTGTGCTGATCAGTCCAAACACCAGAGAGAGCTTGGACCAGGGTGGTTTTGCCGTGATCGACATGACCCACCATCCCGATGTTAACTTCCGGCTGTTTAGACGAATTAGATTTCTTGGACAAATTTGTGACTCCCGAATGACTTTAATGGGTCCCAACAGGGATCGACTACTATATAAATGCTCAGTACTCGACTGAACCGCTCTCGATCAAGGCCATCAAGCCGAGATCAAGAATATCCCTGATAAGACTTGTTGATGCTGTTTTTTATCTCCCGAACGAAAATGTGAAACGTCCTTTGAGAGAAATCAGACCAGCTCAGAAACTCTTCGTAGAGCTTCTCTCCAAACTCAGCCTCTTTATCGTCTCTGCTCTCGACGCCAAAACACTTCAAATCGCCGAAGTTGTCCTCAAGGTATGTAAGAAGGGCCATCTCTGCATAGGGTTTTGGTATCAAGGGTTGAGATTCGGTGAGGGCACGCATCAGTTTTTCATCCTCGGCCAGTTCGTCTAAGGAGAAATTCAGCCGGTCTGCAGATCTCTTCTGGGCAGATTCGCTTATTTGGAGCGTTTCCTCAGGCGAAAGCGTTCTCATTTCCATCGAGATTTCTTGATAGCGTTATCCCATCTCGAACTCATGATCTAAAACGAAGGTCAGCATCCGGTCAGATGCCTGTCTTACGTATTCGGTGTTGAGGGACATCACGGAAAACCAGAGGCCTTGGCAGTAAAAGCGTCGGTTCATCTTAAATGCGCAAGGATACCCTGCCCTTTCAGGTCTGGGAGGAATTGCGCCCTCCATCTTATGACGGTCAATATGGTCAAATCCAACACTTTTGCAGTCTGTGTAATCCGTTTCCCAGATACGATGTTATGCAAACTGACATTCCCTTTCGAGGATCCACCTACATAACTCAAACCATGTTTGGCATGTCTTACTAATGTCCCTCTTGTCAATCCCATCGATCTAGTTCCCCCATATTGCGCCCTAATACCGCCTTTTTTCGGTTGGAATCTGTGTAATTGCCTCCTATGTAACATAATAGGAGTCCAATAGTACAAGCCACGTTCTGTCAACGCACCACCAACCACAGATCTGGCCAGAACAAACGCATCTACACAATGCGAACTATAGTGTTTAACGATACCTTTTGGACAAATGTCGAACTCGTAAGAGTTCGACATTTTGGCCTATTCGTGTCGTTAAGCACTATTCTGGCGAGAACCGATTAGTCTCACCTAATCGGTTCTCGACTATAAACGTTTTTTTGGATTTTTGTGAAGTCTTTTTCAAACGCATTTTGTCCCTAAGACCCTTCGTTTCAAATCTTTGTTTTAAGTGCAATCTTAGATCGCGATCCACTATCTCGGCATAAAACCACGTTTTGCCTTGTTCCAATGGTGAAAAGTTTTTGTTCCACCGT
>CAYWZG010000026.1:0-24334 GCA_964462795.1 uncultured Methanotrichaceae archaeon | reverse complement strand
CCGGGATTGACTCCACAATCTTGGGTACGCACAACTCCATTCGTGGAGGTAAACTATATGTTAGTTTACACAAATCCGAACGCATTCCTCCCCCCACTAAAGTAGAGGGGATCCTGCTGCGTTCGTCCTGAATCGGGCTTCTAAGATCCAATCCCTCGAAATCGCGTTACTTATCGGTTAGATATTAGCATCAACATTGCATCAATGCTTATGGACGAACCAGTCTTCTAAAAGGAGAGGAAAGGTGTGGGTCTCGACGTAGATCAAGCCAGAATCGAAGAAGAGCTCAACCGCGTTTTGCTCGATATCGTCAAGGTTCAAGACGAAATATGGGACAAACTTGACCAGTTGGAACGAATTGATCGGTTATCACCCCAGTTAGAAGAACTGGTTCGAAGCGTCATGAAAGACGTCGACTACTGGACTTGCCAGTGCACTTGCACTTCAGAGTCGCCTCCGATCCTCTTAAGACGGATGCAGATCCACTTCAAACGCCTCCAGAGAATCGCAAGCCTCATTGAAGACATAAAAAATGACGAGGGAGGAAATCTTACTCATGGAGAATAGATCCGCCCCCAGGGTATCGGTCTCGACCATGTTCCTCTGGGACCAGACCCCAAAAGAGATGGCAAAAACCCTGACCGAATCGGGCCTGAAAGAAGTTGAATTTTGGGCAGAAACGCCTTGGTATTGGGAAGGTGAGCAAAGACCCGATCAGGTAGAAGTGATCAAAAGAGAGCTAGGCAGTTTTGATATGTCGATCCATACTCCCGTGATGGACCTCAACTCCTCTTCTTACAACGAACGGGTCTGCAAGGCAACAATAGATGAATCTTTGATTGCGATCGATTTGGCAGAAACCCTGGGCGCAAAGATCGTGACGATTCATCCAGGAAAGAGGACTGCCAAACGTCCCGTAAGGTCAGCAGAACGAGAAAAGTTCAAGAATTATCTTGAAAGCTGCATCAATCGCGCTCAGTCGAAGGGGGTCTTGCTTTCTCTCGAAAACTTGGAGCCTGCCCCTTGGAACATGTGCACCACCCCAGGAGAGATGGCCCCAGTCTTAGACGAATACTCCATCGGCCTGACCTTAGACATATCTCATGCCTTTCCGCCTGAATCTTTGGCGCTCTCTTTTGTTGACATGCTCTCAGATTTCTTACTGAACGTTCACGTGAGCACAACTTGCGACAACGTCAGACATCTTCCGCCTAGCGATGGATCTATCGACTCTATTCTGATCGCTCTACTAGATGCGAATTACAGAGGTCCCCTGACCCTGGAGCTGGACGATAAGAAATACCCCAAGACCTTGTCGAAGAAAGACAAGGTCGAGGTTCTCAGAAAGGAAAAAGAGTATTTGGAATCTCTTTGGAGATAACTTCTCCCCGATTTTTCAACCTTGAATTCAGCTCATAACGCCTTTCTTGAAGGCGGGCTGCTCTACCTCATAAGGCACGCCCAAAAACGCGGCTATAGAGGAGGTCACCACGATTTCCGTTGTCACCATAGGTGCGGTCTCGTTTTCGGCCGTAACGTTTTCGTCGGAAGCTTCAGATAATTTGGTGAACTTGGGTTGTTCGATCGGGTCAGGTACGCCCAAGAACGCGGCCATTGAGGACGTCAAAGGAATTATGGTCTCTTGAGTCACAGGCTCAGCTGGGATCTCGTCTTCAACCATCTCGTTTTCGTCGGAAGCTTCAGATAATTTGGTGAATTCGGGTTGTTCGGTCGGGTCAGGTACGCCCAGGAACTCGGCCATTGAGGAGGTTACAGGGATCACGGTTTCTTGAGTCACAGGCTCAGCTGCGGTCTCGTCTTCAACCGTCTCGTTTTCGTCGGAAGCTTCAGATAATTTGGTGAATTCGGGTTGTTCGGTTGGGTCAGGTACGCCCAGGAACTCGGCCATTGAGGAGGTTACAGGGATCACGGTCTCCAGCTCGGCTTTGGCAGCATCCTCTGGTTCATCGGCGCCTTTGGATTCATTATCTGGGATGGTAGCGTTCTCGTCTGTGGCGTTTTTGTCGTCTGTCATGTTTCCGTTCTCATCGTTCAGGAAGGCCATCATCGATTCAGTCGCAACAAGATCGGAATCTAAGCTCAAATCGGGGGCAGATTCAGACTGGCCCACCGCAGGCACTGCCAGGATGAGCGCAGATAGTACCCCCACTAATACTGCAATAGATCTCATGGTGTTGGCTGTATAAACAAAGGGGCGGATAAACCTTTCCATAACGGGGCGGAGAGAATATGGTAAAAAATTGAACGGCGAATTTTTGCAGATCGGACCTGAAAACCGTTCTGAGTCGAATCAATTTGCCTATTTTTCAGCGTCAAAACATGAGGAGTTTTCACCACGATCTATGGCCTTTAGCTCTTCGACGGTCGCATCAGGATGTTTTGTCAAGTATCTGGCCACCAGAGGCTTGTGAACCAAAGTGCAGTCAACACAGCTCCATAGCCGTTTTCCTCGCTTGGACCTGATGAACTTTCCAAGCTCAGGATCTTTACAAGGGTAAAGGGGACAGAAGCAATGTGTACAATCTTGATTAGAGAGTTTGTGGCAAGGATAATATTGACATTCCTCTGCTCTCACGTTCTTTACGGGCTCGTCTGTAGCAGGCCTTATCAAACAAGGATCGTCAGTTACCAAGCCGTCGGCGCCCAGCCGATTCATCCATCTAGCTTCATCGGGATCGTTTATGATCCAAGGGTAGACTTCGATTCCCTTTTGATGAGATCGTTGGAAAAGGTTAGGGTTTACCCTCCTTGGGAATATGGCGTCAGCCTCTGCCCAAAGTGCCAGATCTATTGGATTTAGTGGAAGCGACGAGATTATGATGCCAGTCTTGACGTCGGCCAAATCCTTTATTTCGCGAACCGATGCGTGATAGAAAGAGGTGACTATGGCCTTTCGACCCTCGACTTCTTGAGCGACGAGAGCTTCTAGCCCTTCGTCTTTCATTTCCACTATGATCCCCATATCGAGCTTTTCTGAAATGGCCACAGCTTCGCTCAAAGTTAGGATTTTTTCTCCGTTATCGAGGTTCAGGCCGGAAAGGTCTTCCAAGGTCATCTCTTCGATTTTGCCGGATCCGTCAGTGGTCCTGTCGACGGTATCGTCGTGAATGACGACAAGATAACCGTCTGCAGAGAGCCTTACATCCACCTCTACGAAGTCGGCACCGCACCTCTGAGCAACTCTGATGGCTTCAAGCGAATTTTCGGGGGCCAGTGACCTTGCGCCACGGTGGCCGATCACAATCGACATCGAAATGAGTTTCGTTCAGATAGATATATCACTTTTTCCCGCCGGAAAGGGGGGTAGTTTACAGGGTAAGGATTATACCGTAAGCATATTCAACTCTGGTAGAGATGCTCGACAACCTTGAGATGTTTACTAAATTAAAGAGAGGTTCCAAGGACGCGATCAACATAGATCCGCTCCAGAGAGGCGGAATTTTGACGCCAGAGGCAAGAGAGGCGGTGCTCGAGTGGGCTGATGGATACTCTGTCTGCGATTTTTGCACAGGGGCTCTTGACAAAATCCAAAATCCGCCCATAAACAAGTTCGTTCACGACGCCTTGCCGGAGTTTCTAGATACGGATCAAGTTAGGGTAACTCACGGTGCCAGGGAAGGAAAGTACGCAGCGATACATGCTCTTTGCCAGAGTGGTGACGTTCTGGTGGCGGATGGAAACGCCCATTACACGACTCTTCTTGCAGCAGAGCTTGCAGGCCTTAAGGTGGAACTCGTCCCTGCAACCAAAGGTCCCGAATACCGGGTTGATCCAGAAGGGTACAAAGACGTCATCGAGAAGGTCGAAGATCGAGGCGAGAATGTGGGGATGGCGGTTCTCACTTACCCCGATGGAAATTACGGAAACCTGATGGACGCGAAAGAGGCCTCCCAAGCTTGTCACGAAAAGGGTGTGCCCTTGATGTTGAACGGAGCGTATTCTGTGGGCAGGATGCCGATCAGCGCTCGCGACCTTGGGGCTGACATAATCGTTGGAAGTGGCCACAAGTCGATGGCGTCTTCTGGACCTATCGGGGTTTTGGGAGCAACAGACGAGTTTGCAGAGAAGATATTTCGAAAATCCGAGCTTGCGCCCAAAAAGGAGCTAGAGCTTCTCGGGTGTACCCTCAGAGGCGCAGGAATCCTGACTATGATGGCAAGTTTCCCCCACGTTGTCAAGAGAGTTTCGCGTTGGGATGAAGAGGTGGAAAATGCCAGATGGTTTGCCTCAGGAATGGAACGGATGGGGATGGAACTTCAGGGCGATCGACCTCACAACCACGACTTGATGTTCTTCAAGTCAGACCCTTTCTACGAGATTTCAAAGACCGCAAAGAAGGGACGCTATTTCCTCTATCGTGACCTTAAGAAAAGGAATATCTTCGGGATAAAGCCAGGACTCACCAAGCAGTTCAAGCTGAGCACGTATCAGCTTTCAAGAGAAGATCTCCAGACGGTTCTGGACGCCTTTGAAGATGTCATCGCATCTCACAGCAAAGCATAACGTTTATGAGAGATGGCACTCGTAGAGGGTGCTAACAGAGCGGCTGTGGTCCAGGGGTTAGGACATGAGCTTCCCAAGCTCGTAGCCCGGGTTCGAATCCCGGCAGCCGCACCTATTTTAGTGCATATTTTCGCAAACTTCAATGCAAGTTCCACCGTCCTGCTGGCATCACCTAAAATCGATCGATTGGTGCTGGTTCCAGGTGCTCAGGATAATAGTCGAGAACTAATTATATGAAACTATAGTGTTTAAGCAATTCATGTCAAGTAGCTCAAAGCCATCATCAGCTCGTCTTCGGATATGGGTTTGAGAAGATAAGTGATCGCGCCAAGATCGTAGCTTTTTTGGATGTGTTCGCTCATGAGAGAGCCTGTGAGGATCACTACAGGTATCTTGGAGAAACGGGCGTCCTCCTTTAGCTGCGCTAAAAGATCGAGGCCGCTCATGCCAGGAAGGCCGATGTCTATCAGGATGAGGTCGGGAAGACCCGAAGACTTTTCTGCAAGATTTTTGAGCCGATTCAGGGTTTCGGGTCCACTTGTGGCCAGATGGAAGTTCTTATCCAGAAAGTTTCTTCTGAGAACTATCTTGGTCAACTCTATGTCATCGTCGTTATCCTCCACAAGCATAATTCTCAATTTTCGAGAATCTGTTACCATCAGATCACCCAAAGGCTTTGGCAATTGACTCAGCATTTGATCTCTTGAAAGTCTCCACGTTTATGTATAAAAATATTTTGCCATAAGGGCACGTATAGAACGTCAGATACCCGAATTCATACGAAACAATTCAAAACTGCCACTTAGTGTTAACATGTTGTGATAGTTCCTGCAAGATTTAGAAATCGATCTTTTCTGGTTTATCACCCTTAGAAAGAAGCGCAACCCTGCTCAAGAACACATCTTTTGTGAGCGGGTAATCCAAGTGCTTGGATATCTTCTTCGCGAATTCGACCACCTCATCGTGAGAGGGCATGGCATCTCTTTCAAGCCGGGTTCTCGAGCTTCCAAGATGCATGTAAGCTTTCACTTCGACGAAGTCAGGATCTGCTCTTTCCAAGATTTTGGCGTACCTTTCTGGATCGAACATGTTCAAGCCTTTGGCAATAGTGATCCTGACCACGGTCCTTGATTTGGAATCTCTCAGCTGGTCTAAGCTTTCCAGAAACTTGGGCCAGAGGTTCTTTTCAGGGTTCGAAACTTTGAGGTAGGTTTCCTCATCAGGAGCGTTCAGGCTGAGGTAAAGCTGTGTCGGGTCCACCTTTTCGATCACTTCGGGCCTAGTCCCGTTAGTCACAAGAAAAGCGGTCATACCGCGCCCTCTGACCTCTTGGATCAGCTCGTCGAGCATGGGATAGAGCGTGGGTTCACCCATCAGGGATATGGCGACATTGGCCGGTTTTTTGGCTTCTTTCAGCCGTTCAGCATCGGTGGTGGAAGGTGACCCGCCATATCCAGAAATCAACTTGAGCTGCTCTTCCAAGATTCCGTCCAGAAGCTCGCGAGGCTCGACCCAATTTTGGGGTGGCGCGCTTGGCATGTTGTCAAGGGGTCTCCAGCAGTGAAGGCATCGGTGGTTGCAAAGAAGGGTTGGCGTCATCTGGACACAGCGATGGCTGGAGATGCCATAAAAGTGGTTTTTGTAGCACTGGTCACCACCTCGGATGCTCCGTTTCAGCCAGAGGCAAGGCTTGACGGCACCGTGGGCCACGAGGTGGTAACCCTGCTTTTTCAACCGGTTCTTGATCTCGGGGGGGAAATACTCCATAACGCCTTTCCAGATGGGTAAGGGCAGATATAAGTTGTTCGATGTAGCGGGAAAAGATGCCGAACTCGTCCAAAAAAGCTTTTTATACTCATGAGAAAACTCTCAACACAGAGGGGGACGAAATGTCTAGCAAGAGAATTCTCAAACTCGCATCGTGCGCGACAGTGATCGCCATTCTGCTCACATTGGGGATGGCTCAGGCAGCTACCACCATAAAAGTATGCGAATGCAAGGTCTGTGGATGTCAGTATCTTGGTATTCAGCAGGCAATAGACGTGGCCCATCCTGGCGACACGGTGCTTGTCAGAAGCGGAACGTATCATGAAAACGTGGATGTGAACAAGCCCATCATCCTGAGCGGCTACGATTGGCGAAACCGGGGGTTGCCTTTGGTGGATGCAGGTGGATCTGGAAGCGCAATCACGGTTAGCGCGGATGGCGCAACTGTAGAGGGAATGAAGGTCACCAACTCGGGTCATGGAGTTGGCGATGCAGGGATCAAAGTTGTATCGAGCAACAACAGCATCATCAACAACGTGGCTAAGAAGAACAATTGGGCTGGGATCGAGTTTGTTTCGAACAACAACATAATCGAGAACAACGTGGTCAAGGAGAGCGGTTGGGCCGGGATCTCTTCCAATGCTCCGCCAAACAGTACCGTATCGGGAAACAGAGTTTCTGGAAACACTGCCAGCTACAACCTCTATGGGATTTATCTCCTGAACGCTGCCGATAATGTGGTCCTGGCAAATAAGCTCTTTAACAACACCAAGATGGATGCCTTCGACAGCAGTGAAAACCAGTGGGATGACAATGCGAGCGGTAACTATTACGGAAGCTTCGACTGCATCGACGAGGACAACGATTCCATCTGCGATTCCGTCTACAACATCTCTAGCGGATCGAGCGTCGATCAGTATCCCTTGATCTCGTAATTCAAAAGGACCTTCTGGGCCTCCAAAGACAATTAGCCCCATCTCCACCTCACCTGCGGGCGCCCTTGGGAGCGATCCCTTTTTGGCGCGGTTTTTCTGTTTTGCCTGAACGGATCCTTCCTGCTTGCGAAAGAGCGATGGCCACATATATGCAAACCTCCAAGGAATTTTCGTGATCGAAACCTGGCGGCTGGTGGCTGGTGGCCCATGAATGAACTGAAATCATATCTTGAGCACGTAAGAAAAGAGCTTAGAACTGGTGCCGCCACTGAACATACGTATCGCCCTGCGCTAAAAGAGCTTGTGGAGTCGTTGGATGAAGGGGTTATCGCCATCAACGAGCCAAAGCACGTAGATTGTGGCGCCCCAGATTTCGTGGTCAAGAAAGGCGACTTTCCTGTCGGGTACATCGAAGCCAAAGACATCGGGAAATCTCTGGACGAGGCAGAGCGGTCAGAGCAGCTCGAACGTTATCTTGGATCGCTGGACAACTTGATCCTGACTGACTATCTAGAGTTTCGCTGGTATCAGGGTGGCGAGCTAAGAGAGACCGCTCGCCTGGCAAGGCGATCCAAAGACGGAAAGGTCGTCGTTCAGAAAAATGGGCTTGAAGAGGCGGGTCGACTCTTGGAAAGTTTCCTCGATCAGACACCTGAGCCGATCCGGTCTTCAAAGGACCTCTCCTCGCGCCTTGCAAGGTTGGCTCACATCATTCGGGACATGATCGTCGAGGCGTTTGAAAAGGACGTGGCTTCATCCCACCTCTGGAACCTTCGGCGGGCCTTTGCCGAAGTTTTGATCCCGGACATGAATCTGCCCAAAAAGACGCCTGAGTTTGCGGATATGTACGCTCAGACCATCGTTTACGGCCTGTTCGCGGCCCGATGCAATCACAAGGGGCCCGAATCATTCCAGAGACTCGGCGCCGCCCGCGAGATCCCCAAGACCAATCCATTCTTACGCCAGCTTTTTGAGACCGTAACCGGAAATGCTCTCGATGACGAGCCTTACGTCAATTATGTGGAGGACCTGGTTTTGGTCTTGGCCAATACCGACATAGACACGGTGTTGGCCGACTTTGGCAAGAGGACGAAACAGGAAGATCCGGTGGTTCATTTCTACGAGACGTTCCTTGCGGCCTACGATCCAAAATTGAGAGTGAAGCGGGGCGTCTATTACACGCCAGAACCTGTCGTCTCTTACATAGTTCGGTCTGTAGATCACATCTTGAAGACCCGGTTCAATTTAGGCGGCGGCCTCATGGACTCTTCGAAGATCGATTACGACCGGCAGACTTACGCTTTGGATTCTCGCGGAAAACCAGATCCGGAGCGGCTTCCCACCAGGATCGTTCAGGAAACCATCCCCAAGGTTCTCATCCTGGATCCAGCTTGCGGGACTGGCACTTTCCTCTATGCGGTCATAGATCACATCCGGTCCGATTTCATGGATCACGGGAATGCGGGACTTTGGTCCAACTACGTGAGAGATCATCTTCTGCCCAGGATCTTTGGCTTTGAGCTTCTGATGGCCTCTTACGCCGTCGCTCATTTCAAGCTCGGGATGCAGCTTGCAGGGCAAGACTTGCCCGAGGACTTGAGGGACGATTGGGTCTACGATTTTGCCAGCGACGAGCGGCTCGGGATTTATCTTACCAACACACTGGAAGAGGCAGAGAATCCCTGGAAGAACCTTTGGGGCTACGAAGTGGTCGGTGAGGAAGCGCGGTCGGCCTCTGTCGTGAAAAGGGATTACCCAATTATGGTGGTGCTGGGAAACCCGCCGTACTCCGGGCATTCGGCAAACAGCAGCTGGGAAATCGTCGACGGGAAGAAGAAGACGCGAAACTTCATAGGGAAACTCCTTCAGGATTACTACAAGGTCGATGGAAAGCCTCTCGGCGAGCGAAACCCCAAATGGCTCCAGGACGATTACGTTAAGTTCATCCGCTGGGCACAATGGAGGATAGAACAGACCGGGTCGGGAGTGGTTGGATTGATCACCAATCACGGTTATCTGGACAATCCGACATTTCGAGGAATGCGCCAGCAGTTGATGGCGGCTTTCAGCGAGATTTACATCTTGGACCTTCACGGGAACGCCAAGAAGAAGGAGCGGGCCCCCGATGGCTCCAAAGACGAAAATGTCTTTGACATTCAGCAGGGCGTGGCAATCGGGATATTCGTCAAAACCCCAGAGAAAAACGGCCCTGCCAAAGTCTATCATTCAGAGCTTTGGGGGCGCCGAGAAGAAAAGTATCAGAGCCTTCTCGATGCGAGCGTGAATACAACCGAATGGGTTCAGCTGGAGCCACAGTCACCGTTTTATTTGTTCATTCGGCAAGATGTTAGATTGAAGGCAGAATATCAGCAGGGATGGAGAGTGACTGAAATCCATCCGATAAATGTTCTCGGGTTTCAAACACATAGAGATCATTTTGCAATAAATTTTGATCAAAACAACATATACGAACGCCTTTTGAATCTTCGCAACGAATCTCTGTCAAATGAGGTGTTACGTGAACAATACAAATTACGAGATAACCGAGATTGGAAACTATCTCATTCTCGAAAACTATTGCAACAAGATCCAAATTGGGATCGTCATATTTTGCGCTGCCTTTATCGCCCGTTTGATTGGCGCTGGTGTTATTTTAGCAAGGCTGTAATGGATTATCCTAGACGGGAATTAATGGATAATGTGAAGAATCTGGATAATATTTGTCTGCTCTCATCGCGCCAACAAGCTGTTCCAGGTTATCGACATTCTTGGGTTTCAAATGTCCCTGCAAATGACTGCGTTATCTCTACAACAAGCAGGGAAGCAAATCAAGTATTTCCACTCTACCTTTACCCCACCACCGACGGAAAATCTTCCCGCCAAAAATCCCTCGACAGCGCCGAATGGCCACCGGGAAAAGACGGGCGCGTCCCGAACCTCTCGCCCGAATTCGTCGCAGACTTCGCCAAAAAGCTCGGCCTCGAATTCGTTTCCGACGGCAAGGGCGACCTCGAATCGACATTCGGGCCAGAAGATGTCTTCTGCTACATCTACGCGGTCTTTCACTCGCCAACATACCGGGAACGCTACGCCGAGTTCCTGAAGATCGACTTCCCCAGAGTCCCGCTCACTTCCGACCCGGATCTTTTCCGGAGGCTCTGTGCTCTTGGCGCGGATTTGACAGCACTCCATCTCTTGGAAGCGCCCCAGCTCTCTGAATCGATAACATGCTACCCGATCCCGGGCGACAACTTGGTGGATAGGCCCAAGTATTTCGCGCCGGGTGACTGCTTGCCAAAGAAAAAAGAGGCGCTGGAGGCGGTCCGGGTCTACATCAACAAGACCCAATACCTGGAGGGCGTCGATCCCGAGGTCTGGGAGTTTCAGGTGGGCGGATACCAGGTTTGCGCCAAGTGGCTCAAGGACAGAAAAGGGCGGAAGCTATCATACGACGACCTCACAACTTACCAACGAATAGTGGTCGCGCTCAAAGAGACGATTCGGCTGATGGCCAAAATCGATGAGGCAATCCCGGAGTGGCCGATGGGGTGAAAAGAGACTATCCGATCATGGTGGTGCTGGGAAATCCGCCGTACTCAGCAAATTCTGCCAACAAAGACGATTGGATCATCGACCTCGTTCGGAAAAGTTACTATCCAAGAGATGAGATCAAAAGGTATCACTAAACAGCAATGGGGCGATCTGAGACGATGAAACATGATGGAAATTACGTGATTCGCAAAATGACCCGCAACGAAGTCGATCTGGCCATCGATTGGGCCGCGTTTGAAGGTTGGAACCCTGGGCTGCACGATGTAGACTGTTTTTACAAGGCGGATCCAGAGGGGTTCTTTGTGGGATTGCTGGACGAAAAACCAATCGGATGCATCTCGGCCGTAAGCTACGGTGAATCCTTTGGCTTTTTGGGACTTTACATCGTCAAGCCAGAACATAGGAGGAAAGGCTTTGGAATCTCACTCTGGAAGAACGCCATGGATTATCTTGAGGGCAGAAACGTCGGCCTTGATGGGGTCATCGAACAGCAGGAGAACTACAAGAAGTCTGGGTTCCAACTCTCTTACCGGAACGTTCGCTACGAGGGCGTCGGCAAAGAGATGACCGCTGATGAGTCCCAAATCGTCGATTTGTCAAAGGTGCCCTTTGAGGATCTGAAAGAATACGACGATGCGCTCTTTCCAGATCAAAGACATCGATTCCTCAAAAGCTGGATCGAGCAGCCAGAAGGTTCCGCCTTTGGTATCATGAATAGGGAAAAACTCAGCGGTTATGGCGTTATCCGAAAATGCCGCGTTGGATTCAAGATCGGCCCTCTCTTCGCAGACAACGAGAGGTTTGCAGAATCGCTCTTTCAGGCTCTGAGGGGGCGTGCAGAAGAGGGCGCGCCGGTCTTTCTCGACACACCCGAGGCAAACCCTGCTTCTGTGGAACTTGCCAAGCGCCACGGCATGGAAGTGACCTTCGAAACCGCACGTATGTACACGAAAAAAGATCCCGACTTGTCCCTTGACCGCATCTTTGGCGTGACGACTCTGGAGCTTGGTTGAGCGAGATGCTCAATATATAGTCTAGAACCAATTAGATGAGACTAATTGGTTCTCGCCAGAATAGTGTTTAACGATATGAATAGGCCAGATATCAAACTCTTACAAGTTAGAGATTTGTCCGAAAGGTAATGCCAAAAACTATAGTTAGTGTGGCTAAATGCCCAGTTGATAATCACGCATGTTATAGCAACAAGGGCACCATGAGCCTTGCACCCCCTCTATTTCTACCCCACCACCGACGGAAAATCCTCCCGTCAGAAGTCCCTCGACAGCGCCGAATGGCCACCGGGAAAAGACGGACGCGTCCCGAACCTCTCGCCCGAATTCGTCGCAGACTTCGCAGAAAAGCTCGGCCTTGAATTCGTTTCCGACGGCAAGGGCGACCTCGAATCGACATTCGGGCCAGAAGATGTCTTCTGCTACATCTACGCGGTCTTTCACTCGCCAACATACCGGGAACGCTACGCCGAGTTCCTGAAGATCGACTTCCCCAGAGTCCCGCTCACTTCCGACCCGGATCTTTTCCGGAGGCTCTGTGCTCTTGGCGCGGATTTGACAGCACTCCATCTCTTGGAAGCGCCCCAGCTCTCTGAATCGATAACATGCTACCCGATCCCGGGCGACAACTTGGTGGATAGGCCCAAGTATTTCGCGCCGGGTGACTGCTTGCCAAAGAAAAAAGAGGCGCTGGAGGCGGTCCGGGTCTACATCAACAAGACCCAATACCTGGAGGGCGTCGATCCCGAGGTCTGGGAGTTTCAGGTGGGTGGATACCAGGTTTGCGCCAAGTGGCTCAAGGACAGGAAAGGACGGGAGCTATCATACGACGACCTCACAACCTTACCAAAGAATAGTGGTCGCGCTCAAAGAGACGATTCGCTTGATGGCCAAAATCGATGCGGCTATCCCGGAGTGGCCGATGGGTTGAGAGAGTCCCTCAACGATTGGCCTCGTACATGTCCAGGGCCAATCTAAGGCACCACCGTGTTCTTAACATAGTAAAACATATTTAACGCGCATGGGCGCTGCTAAATCAAAGGGTCACGTAACGGGTTCCAAGGTCACTGAAATTGAGTTCGAGCAGATCCAAAGATTGGTCGACGCAGGGGTCTACCTGAACACGTCAGACTTCGTCAGGGACGCCATCAGAGACAAGCTCGCATCAATCAAGGTCATCAAATATCACGATTTAGACTACGAAACCGCCAAGAAAGAAGTCAGAGGATATTTTGAGGCGAGAGGCGAGGCTTATCCTTCAGACGCAAGTGCCGATCTTGAGATCGACTACGAGTTGGTATGCCAGATAACAGACGAGCTCCAAAGAGAGGGACGACTGGAGGCGATCTGATTGGACTGTTACGAAGCAGGGGATACCATTCACGGGTCCAGGATATATGCCGAGGCGAGAAAGATCGGCGATCCGGTTGTCATAATCAAAACCGGACGGCACAAGGCTCAACGAGTCATCCTTTCTGAAAACGCCTTGGCAAGAGTGGAACGAAAGCTTCGATGGATAAAGTGATTACTTCCTCGACTGAAGTCGAGAGTGTAGTCACGAGCGAACTGCAACTAGCCCCTTCAGACACCAATCCGTCAGGACCCGATCTCTTTCCAAGCCCTTTCCTCCACCTTTCGGGCCACTTCTCGCAAGGGAAGGTCAGCATCTTTGGCGATCTTCTTACAGTCCTCGTACTCGGGCTTCAAGCTCAGGACCTTTCCGCCAAGATGGCTCAGTTTCACAGAAACTTCGTAACTCTTGCCCTCGATCTCTACCGAGACGGACCGCTCTTCCCGCTGGGCTATATACCGATGAAGGCTCGGAAATACCCGAAGGCCAAGGCTTCCTGTCTCTTTCATGATCAGGGCTGCAAGCGTCTCCACTTTTTCGGCAGTCGCGATCACTTTGACGACGTTTCCTGGTCTTCCTTTCTTCATCAGGGCAGGCACGATCGATGCATCCAGAGCCCCTGCCTCCATGAGAAGTTCCAGCAAGTTTCCCAAAACTTCGCCTGTCACGTCGTCCACATTGGTTTCGAGCTGAACCACTCGATCATGATGACGGTGCGAGCAGGCACTTTGATCTGCATCTTTTTCCACTCTGAGATTTCCAACCACTCCGCGCAAGACGTTGGGAATCTCAAGGTCTTTCTTTCCGGCACCGTACCCCACAGATTCGGCCTTCATTTCGGGATATCGATCTACGATTTCATCAACGAAGTTGGCGAGGATAGCAGCACCAGTGGGCGTTAAAACCTCTTCATCAACGGGCCCACCCTTCCAGATGAGTCCAAAACGGCGTAATATTTCCAAAGTTGCAGGAGCTGGAACCGGCAAGAGTCCGTGAGACGTGGATACCGTTCCGCCACCTGATGATATGGGCAAAGAGAAGACCCGATCCACACCGAGGCTCTGAAAGGCAGCAGAGCTTCCTGCTATATCTGCCAACGCGTCAAGAACACCGATCTCGTGGAAGTGGACGTCTTGGGCTTCGACTCCGTGAACCTTTGCCTCGGCAAAGGCGAGAGTTTCCAGGACATTGAGGGCGTTTTCCAGGGCAGAAGGTTCGAGTTTTGCATCTTTCAGGATTGATCTTGCTTCTTGGACCGAGTGAAACTTCTTATCCGATATGATGTCGGCCTTGGTTGCGGCAATGTGGTGTTTCTTAATTTGCGATATTTCCAGATCACACCCCACCGATTCCACCGCTTTTCGAACTAAGTCTGGATCTGCGCCAAGGTCCAGGAGGCAGCCCATGATCATATCGCCGGAAGCTCCAGAAAGGGGATCGAATAGGAGAACTCTCAAAGCTCGATCACCGTTCCTGCGTTGTTGAAGACGAACTTATTCCCAAACTCTGTAGCCAAAACCGACGCCGCTTTCAATCCGGTACAATGAGATGCGCCCAGGATCTCAAGGTCATATCCTCTCAAGGCTTCAATGGTCTTTGGAAGCTTATCTTCGCCGCCAAATCCAAGATGAGTTCCACCCACAACGCCGATGACTCGATCTTCACCTGTCACTTTCCGGGCATGTTCAAGGGTATTTATCATCCCAGAATGAGTACACCCCAGTATCACGAAGATGCCAAAATCCAGCTTCAAGATAAGAGCCTGATCGTCCAGGAGGGGATCAGTAACCATTCCGTTTTTGGTCTTCACGGCCAGATCAGAACTTGGCGTCTCAAATTCCGTTAACCTTGGAACTTCGCCGGTTAGCCAGATCCCTGGTGCAATCTCCCTTGCCTCCCTCGAAAGATCGAACTGGGCGCCCATCGCCTCCAGATCTTCCTTTTCGAAGGGGATGCCAATGTATCTGGTCTTGCCGTGGACCGCGTACTTGGGCGCGAAAATGTCGGGATGACCATAGATCCTGGTGGGACCTGTCTTTTCCAGAATGTGCTTAAGGCCGCCCGTGTGGTCGTAATGGCCATGGCTCAGGGCGATTGGAAGGCCTGCAAGTTCGATCCCCAAAACTCCGGCGTTATGGGCAGCGCTGAAAGTCTGGCCGGTGTCGAATACGAGCTTTGCATCTCCACATTCAACGTAAAAAGAGAGTCCATGCTCGCCCAAAATGTTTCTTGTAAGCCCTACCGTGTTCTCGCTGATCGTGATAATCTTTGCATACATTTTTATCTAACCTCGATTTGAAGACATCGTTTCCAAGAATCTACCCATCACATTTTTGCGCAGTCATCCTTTTGTGCTTCCATATTTCTGTCGTATTCTCATCATGCTTCTGCATTCTGCAGATTTCGATCCTTAACTCGGCATGATTTGGGGGTTATGGCTAGTGCAAGTCACCTGGTGTACACAGAAACCAGCATCTTGTGATGACTTTAGATTTCCAAGCGTTCCAATTTACCCTATTACGCATCACCCGAATGTGGGGAATAGCTGCTGACGAGGTTAATACACGATTATCGACATCTAGCGCCCATAATGTCTACCAAATTGCCACATTAATTCCCTAATTTCCGCCGAGTTAAGGTTCGATAACATTTCTGACGCGTTGCCATCAGTTTTTCCAGAAATCTGGCATCAAAAGGATCAACACTGTCAGAATCTCCAGCCGTCCGATCCACATGCATAAGATCAATATGATCTTTCCAAGTCCAGGTATCTGGGAATAATTCTCGGTTGGACCAACCAAGTTGAACCCAGGACCGACGTTTCCAAGGTTAACGGCAACGGCAGATGCGGCGCTGACCATGTCCATAGATCCGCGACTATAATGCCAAGTGCAGATCACGTTATCAGACCGCTTGTAATTATTGCCTGAGGTGTTATAGATCATCTGGTCTATTTCGACCCATTTTTTCTTTACAGAATCGTTCGGGACGAAATAGATGCTCTTTTCGGCCTTTTTAGAATCTTTTGAGGTGAAGGCTGCAATCTCGTCAGTTCCGTCCCAACGATCTGATCCGAAACAGACCACTTTTTCGCCGTTTTCTGAGATGAAACAGGTGATGTCAGATCGTTCTCCTAATTCGCTAGGTATAGCGCAAATCGAGGCGAAGAGGACTGAGGCCACAACGAAAATCAGGATATAAAGGGCAAAAAAGGAGAGGATGGAATGAAGAATTTCTTCTCGTACGGGACTTGACTTCAACTTCACCGGAACGACAGCTTTGGGGTGCAACGCCTGGATCAGCTCCCTTCGGCCATATTTGATTATGAGCAGAATTCTGACAAGCTTAATCCCCCCAGCAGTAGATCCTGCACAAGCTCCCGTGAACATGAGAACGAAAAGGATCGTCTTGGCCGTTCCAGACCAAAGGTCGTAATTGTTTGTGGTAAAACCGGTGGTGGTCACTATTGAGACCACCTGGAAGGCAGCAAACCTTAAAGTTTCGAAAGGTCCATCGCCCCCGATCCCCCCAAACAGTGCTATTATGGCTATTGATGCTAAGACCAATAGGGTGTAAAACTTGAATTCGGGGTCTTTCAGGGGACTTTTTCTGTCTGTGTACATAGTCCTGTAGTGAAGCGCGAAGTTCGCCCCTGCCAGGAACATGAATACAATTATGACGAATTCCATCAAAGGGCTTTCGTAAGCTTCTATGCTCAGGGCCTTTGGCGAAAACCCACCGCACGCCATGGTGGAGAATGTGTTACATATAGCATCATAGGCCGGCATTTTAGCTAACATCAACAGGAGAAACTCGGCTGCCGTGAGCACGAGATAAACACCCCAAAGAATCTTTGCGGTACCCTGGATCCTGGGCCGGATCATGTCTTCAGTGGGACCTGGAACCTCTGCCTTGAATAACTGGCGCCCTGCAACACCAAGGTTTGGGAGAATGGCGATGAAAAGTAGTATAATACCCATGCCGCCAAGCCATTGGGTAAAGCTCCTCCAGAAAAGGAGGCCGTAATAGGTCTTTCCCGAATCAAGCGCCTCGGATAATATGGCGTTTCCAGTGATGTTCTCTGCGGCGTTGAAGAGCGTGGTAGTGGCGTTTCCAGTGGCGTTGGAGATCGACCCGTTAAGGTACATGCCATTGGAAATCGATCCGTTGAGGAACGTGTTGTTAAGACTGGCATTCAAGGTGGTGTTGCCAATTTGGGACGCACTTGCAGCCTGGTTGTGGAATAGCGAATCCAATATAGTCTGAGCAAGGGTTGCACCCATGCTGTGATTCGCGGCGGTCGCGTTTATGAGCCAGTATCCACCAGCATTGGCACTACTACTCTCCGAAAGAATAGTGGCACCAGTTGTCGTGAATCCGGACATGGATTCAAAGAGTGAATCAATTGGGTCCAAGCCCAGCAACATGTAAGGAACTGCTCCGATCATGGCCGCACCCATCCATCCGAACGCCACAAGAGCAAAGCCTTCCTTGTTTCCCAGGGTTTCGTTTACCCCCACCAGTTCCATGACCAATCCGGTGATCATGGCAAAGAGGGCAGGCACAACGAAGGCCACCACACCTTCCTGCTCTCCGTAGATCAAAGATACGACTGCAGGGATCAGCATCAAAGCTCCAAGGAGCTTTAGAAGTGTGCCGAATACTTTGAGAAACACTCGGATCTTCATCTTAAATGCGCAAGGAGACCCCGTCCTTTCAGGTCAGGGTGAAATTGCGTCCTCCATCTTATGACGGTCAATATGGTCAAATCCAACACATATACGGTTTATGTAATCGGTTTCCCAGGCACGATGTTATACAAACTGACATTCCCTTTCGAGGATCCACCTACATAACTCAAACCATGCTTGGTATGTCTTACTAATGTCCCTCTCGTAGTAGTCGACGTTGCCAGACGTCTTTCTATAACAATCCTCAGGGGAAAAAGGTTGCCTCTATTTTATCGTGGTGGTCGTTATCGGATCGCGGAGGTCGATCATTGGAGATAATTTGAAAAATGAACACGGAAATTCCATTTTTGTGATGTTGCCCATTCGGTCGTGTGTTGATGATTTTCAATAATTCGCGGACACGACTCAACATATAGTTTCGTATTATCTGAAAGGAAATGTTTATAACTAGCGGCGTATTTGTGATACTATAGTTCCGATTAATCAGAGATTATATCAACAAATCACAAAAAATACGATTTAAGATCGGAATCTACCCAAAAAGTTCGACCGAAGTATGAGAAATGAATGAAATCATGGCACTATTGGCTGCGCTGACACTATGTCTGACGACCCCGCTTTTGCTTTCCAAAAGCGACGATGCGACTACTATCCAAGTCACCGATAATAGAGGAAGAACCATCGAGGTCCTTTACCCTTGCGAAAGGATCATATTCCTGGTTGAAAACGCGGTGAACAACAATTGGATGACAACGTTTCATCTTTGCATCCTTCAGACAAATGGGAATCGGTCCAAGAATGCCTGATGGTCCAATACCTTGAGTACCTAGCTAGAAGGGAACGCAACATGAGACGAACGACTTTAACACTTCTGATACAGATATTGTTCCTGTATTCTGGAATCGCGTTGGCAGCAACTGATACCCTGGATATATTCGGGAATGCCAACATGGACGACGCCATCGATGAGGACGATGTGGAATACGTCCAGGGAATAATCGACGAAATTAACAAGGCGACTGAGCTTGCAGACGCCAATTATGACGGCGAGATAAATCAAGAGGACATCATCCAGATAGAAGCGATCATAGACGGCGAAGCGACCGAGATTACCCTCATAGATTCTGTAGGGCAGATCATGACCGTGAACGTTCCTGTCGAGAGGGTAATTCCTCTTCACATGCGCCACGCCAGCGCGATCTGCGCCCTTGGCGGAAAGGAGATGATTGTGGGCGTCGACGAGACTGTAATCGGACGAGAGCTCCTATTTCCGGATCTCAGCAAGCGGCCTTCTGTTGGGAAAGTGAAAGAGCCAGATGCAGAGCAGATAATCATCTTGGATCCTGATCTGATCGTGACTTTTACGAACATGCCTACTTCTGCCGAGCTGGAAGATAAACTGCTCGGTGGCGTGGCCGTAATACGTTTCGACATTTCCAGAGCTGAAGATCTGAAGGAAGAGATGGTGAAGCTTGGTTACCTCATAGGCGATAGAAACGCAGCAGAAGATTACACCGAATGGTACGACCGTTACATGGACACGGTGAAAGAAAGGGTCTCTGAAATTCCTGAAGAGGACCGACCTTTAGTCTTCATGGAAATGGAACGATCTGGTGAAGTGCAGATCATGAGGTGGACTTATGCCACGGATACTGGTTACTCAGACCTCTGTGATGTAGCTGGCGGAGTGAACGTGGCACAAGGTTACGTCGAATACAATGGTAATGTGGAGTCTGAGTGGGTGATAACTCAGAACCCAGATGTTATCGTCGGCCTCTCTTATGGGGCAGGGTACAAAAAGGATGATAATACACCCCTCAAAGACTATCGTGACAAAATCATGAATGTGCCTGGTTTTGATAACTTGGAGGCTGTAAAGAACGAAAGAGTCCACGTGATCTCAGGCGATTTTGCAGTAGGTCCTCAGCTGGTCATAGGCACAGTGGCCATGGCCAAGTGGCTGTATCCAGAAGAGTTTGAGGACATGGACGTGGAAGCAATCCACAAAGAGTTCTTGAGGGACTTTTTGGGCTCTGATTATGACCTCGAAGAGCATGGGATTTTCGTGTACCCACCGATGGGATGACATTCAAGTTAGATCATCAAAGTCGATGTTATTTGTGAGATATAGTGTTTAACGATACCTTTCAGACAACTGTTGAACTCTCATGAGTTCGACATCTTGACCTATTCATATCGTTAAGTACTGTTCTGGCGAGGACCAATTAGCCTTACCTAATTGGTTCTTGACTTATAACTTCAGGGGAAAAAGGTCCACAAAAGTCCGTCACTGGAGCCTCCAGTCAACTACCCGCCACTAAAGTGACGGGCATGTAATGTGCCCTGGTTGACCAGATCCCCGATCGAGGAGTTTTACAAGATCGGGAGCCAATACGAAAGAATTTATAGTCGAGAACCGATTAGATAGCACTAATCGGTTCTCACCAGAATAGTGCTTAACGATACGAATAGGCCAAATCTCAAACTCTTGCGAGTTAGAGATTTGGCTCAAAGGGATCGTTAAACACTATAGTTCACATAAATTTGAACGCATTCCTCCCCCCACTAAAGTAGGGGAGAGCCTGCTGCGTTCGTCCTGAAACACATATGATCAAAAGGCTCGTGAGCGTTTCACACTTCAAGTGTGAGCCTGCAGCTCATGGGAGTTTTCACGGAATTCACGTGGCGGTCATCGGCAACTATTTGTGGAATAAGTTAGTTATACATAGATCGGCATGCCCAAGTTTTGGCGAAATTTAGGTCAAGGTCTAGGCCGTCAAGCAGGTATAAAAATCAGCAGGTAGGGGACTCAAACAAGGGATATTTGTGCCCCGTCAGAACAAAATTGATCACGATTGGGTATCACACTATAGGTGTTAAAGGGGAGTGTGTAGATGAAAAAAACGGAAATTGCAGCTATTGTATCTATTCTGATCGTAGCAGGGGTTGTCTTAGGCGTCCCGATCTTGGAGGTTGGTGCCTCTGGGAACGAACATTCGCCTCTGTACGATCTGAGGTTGAACCAGGCGGTAGAGGGAATGTGTCTGCTCCCCGAAGGGGCCTCTATGGCCGGGTGGAATTACGGGAGCATGAACGTTGAGACGTTGAAGTGCCCTTCATATACGTGTGTTGACACTGCCGACTCAAAATGCAGCCTTACTGAACCATGCACATATCAAGCCTGCTGTGACCCCACAAGTTACGAATGTACCTACAGCCCGACTTACGGTCTCACCTGTTACGGAGCTACATGTTATGATCGCACTTGCAGCTTCACTTGTGATTACACTTGTTGCAGTCCAACGAGCTATGAATACACTTGTGGCGCCACATGCTACAGTCCAACGAGCTATGAATACACTTGTGGCGCTACCTATGATTATACTTGCGGTGGTCCAACCTGCTACGATTACACATGTTGCGATGCCACCTGTTACGACTACACCTGCGGCTCTACCTGTTGTTACACATGTCCTACGCCGACACATGATACTTGCACCGTAACCCACTCCACAACTTGCAGCCCCACATACACTCACAGCGTTTTGCCATAGGAACCATCTGAGATAAATATAGTCAAGAACCGATTAGATGAGACTAATTGGTTCTCACCAGAATGATACTTAAAGATACGAGTAGGCCAAATTTCGAACTCTTACGAGTTAGAAATTTGTCCGAAAGGTATCGTTAAACACTATACAATGCATCACGCGTTCACCACTCACACTTGCCCGCAGGGAATATCTTCTTGGAATGCTCACTACATACTATGGACCATGAACCTGTAACTTTCACCCCCATTGGGATAGTTCGCTGCAACTTCGGCGAACCATCCAACCCCAAGGAAATGAGAAATGCCCTCTCCACCCTCGTGATAGACAACGAATACCTAGAAGGTATCGAGGGATTGGAAAAGTTCAAGAACCTCTTGGTAATTTACCACATTCATCGGGCTCTTGGCTGCGATCTCAAAGTTCACCCGATGGGTGATGAATCCATCCAAAAGAAGGGGGTCTTTGCCACCAGATCGCCAAGAAGGCCAAACCCCATTGGATTGACTGTGGTAGAGCTTCTGAGGGTAGAAGAAAATCAGCTTGCAGTTACTGGACTTGACGCCCTGGATGGAAGTCCCATCCTGGACATAAAGCCCTACGAAGAACATTTCGACTCGCCCGATGGGGTGGAACGGGAACGAGATCCAGGTTACAAACCCCAGGACGGCTAGATCTAATCTACAGAACACACAAAATCGATCTCGTCGTTTGACAACTGAAAAGAGGTGTTTTTTTTGAAGTTCACAGGGATTAACCATCTGGCCATAGTCACAAGAGACATGGATAAGACCATCCGATTTTGGGGAGATCTGCTTGAAATGAGGTTGGTTGCGGGCCTCAGAAAGCATGTTCTCCTTATGGATGCCAGGTACACCTCGCAGAAATGTTCTGAATGCGGACATATCTACAAAGGAAATCGTGAAGGATCTCTCTTCCGTTGCCGCAAATGTGGGTTTGAACTCCATGCTGATCTCAATGCTTCTCGTAACATTGCTCAGGCAGGTATATATTGCTTGGGTAGGCTGCCTGTCAACCAGCCAATCGTAACGACTTAAAGCCAGTTACAAGCCACCCCCTTCAGGGGGTGGTAGTTGATGGCAAGAAAGCTGAGAGGTTCGAATAGTGGAGAAATAGGCCAGGATCGAAACACACCGAAATAGTCGAAAAATCAGGATATCAAAAAGAGTTCGTGGATTCAAGAGATCCTGAGAATTCAAGAGATGCAAAGATCATGACTGCTGCTGGAGATCGGTTCTGGGAGATTGACTTTCTGCGAGGGCTTGCGATTCTGATGATGATATTCTTTCACGCCCTCTGGGACCTGGACTATTTCGAGATATTCAAGGTCGATGTTCATACGGGTTTTTGGTTGGTATTTGCCAGGGCCACGGCCATCCTCTTCTTGCTCCTGGTCGGCGTATCCTTGACCTTGAGCAGTTCTCTTCAAAAGAGAGATTGTGGGGCATATTTTGCCCATTACCTAAGACGTGGTGTGACCCTATTTTCTTTGGGGATGGTGGTTACCTTCGCCACCTGGGTCAGTTTGGGCGAAGGCTTCGTAGTCTATGGGGTTCTTCACTTCATAGGAACTGCCACGGTTTTGGCTTATCCTCTCCTGAAGTTTCGGGTTCTAAACTTGATCTTAGGGGGTGGTATCATGTCGGCAGGCGTTCTTTTCCGGGGCATGAGATTCGATTTTCCCTGGCTTCTCTGGCTAGGATTTCCGCCTCGCCATTTCTATTCAGTGGACTATTTCCCGATATTGCCCTGGTTTGGCGTTGTGTTAATCGGCCTTTTTTTGGGGCGGACACTTTATCGAGACAGATCCAGAACGTTTGTCGTTCCAGATCTGTCCGACCGGGCGTTGGCAAGATATCTTGCCCTTTTTGGGAGAAACTCCCTTTTGATCTACCTTGTCCACCAGCCACTTTTGATAGCTGCAATCTGCCTTCTTGGATGTGGAGATGTTCTGGACATGGTCAAAATAGTATAGGAATAAAATATGGGCGAAGGGGATTGGAAAGTCGCCCTTTTATCAAGAGACTGCAAACTCAGGCTTTAGTGAGCTTCGTTGAGATCACGGCCAAGTAGATCGCAGCCAGGCCAACAACAATGTAGACTATGCGAGCCAAAATGGGGATGCTGCCAAGAATCAAATCCACAAGGTCTATTCCAAGAGCCCCAACCAGCCCCCAATTCAGGCCACCGATTATCACCAGAACAATGGCCACCCAATCTAACGGAGACAATTTTGCCAGTTCGAATACATCCTACATCTTAATACGCTGAGGCACTAGATATATTTTTTGCATTTCAGAGTGGCAAATAAAACGTTTAAAACTGACTTAAAATCGATAAAAAAACGTTTTAGTATGAAAAACACGATATTTGGATTTGATTTTTAATGAAGAATAAATCGTTTTAATACTATTTTTACAAAATTGTTGCGCCTATACCATCATCATAAAATTCAACCCTAATCTCGACTGAGATCAACGATCTTGCAAATTTCCTGAAGAAGAACGGAATATCCTGGGCCCTCTCGGTCATGATCGGATCCCTGTCGACGAGATCCCAGCCCTCGTCTCGAAAAGTGGCGTTCAGGACGAACGCGTAAGCTCGCCACCGGAACGTTTTAGCACCTCGGCGAGTTCTAAAGCCAGATCTAGATCTGGCTCATACACACCCTGAAGACATCCCAAACCGCAAAAAAGACCCTTGAAGTGGGCACCCTTGAAGGTCGCATCTTGCAAGGATCTCCTTTGAACTTCACCCCCTCCTCTAGCGGAATTTCTCCTTGAACTCCTTTTCCATCTGGGACCTCAAATCATCAAACTGGCCAAAGTCGAACTCTGCACAGTTCTCTCCACGTCTTGTGTTATTTTGTCCTTTAGATTCATCAGCACCTGAATCATCGTCTCTAGATTCATCAGCACCTGAATCATCGTCT
>CAYWZG010000025.1:0-24570 GCA_964462795.1 uncultured Methanotrichaceae archaeon | reverse complement strand
TCTCGCAGTGATCTTGATTATATGTATCATATTCAATAAGTACCCATAATTTCATAGGAATTGCCCATGGTCAGAAACGAGCCGCTTGAAGCCATCGTTAGTTTAGCCAGTTATGAGGAGAAACTCATGTGGGCGATTGTTTTCTTAATCATCACTCTTTTCTGGACAGGTGCCCTCGCCCACCAGGCGCCCGAAAAAGATTGGGAGACGACTTTTGAGGGCGGTGGCGACGATAGCGGCTTTTCAATTTGGCCCGCCGAAGATGATGGCTACGTAATCACAGGCTATACCACGAGGGATGAAGGCGACAAAGATATTTGGATGATAAAAGTCGACCAAGAGAGAACGAAAGTCTGGGATAATACTTTTGGAGGCATAAAGGACGATCTGGGATGGTCGGTTCAAACGACAAAGGATGGTGGCTACATACTGGTCGGGGCCACTGGATCTTTCGGATCTGGCGGAAAAGACATTTGGCTGACAAAGACCGACGACAAAGGTGAAGAAACATGGGATGTCGTCTTTGGCGGAACCGAAGATGAATGGGGCCTGTGCCTAGTGGGAACTGGAGACGGCTACGTCATTTTGGGGGTCACATCTTCTCAGGGGTCTGGCGGGTTTGGACCTCTGGTTGATAAAGACAGATCTCAAAGGAGATTTGGTCTGGGATAAGACCTTTGGCGGATCTGGTGACGATGGTGGCTGGGCCATCCAAAGATCGAACGATGAGGGCTACATTTTGGCAGGCTATACTGAGTCCCAAGGGTCCGGAAACCAAGACCTCTGATTGATAAAGGCCGATTCAGAGGGCGAAGAAGTGTGGGATAAGACCTTTGGCGGGTCTGGTTTCGACTTAGGAAAGAGCTTTTTGGATACGAAATACGGCTACATCTTTGTAGGCTGGACCGAATATTTCGGGTTTGGAGGAAAAGACCTCTGGCTAATAAAGGCGATAAAAGGATGAACGCAAACGGAAGTAAACGGTCGAAATGGCAGTGTGCCGAATTTACAGCAAATTCGGCACACTGCCGATCGAAACGTCATGTGAACAAAGATACGATAGACGAAGATAACAATAGAAATCACTCACATGTCAGAAGACGCGAAAGAGATCCAAAAGATACAGGTTTATGAACCTGCAGAAGATACCGAGCTTCTTCTTAGGATGGTTTTGGAGGAAGTTAGGCCCACGGATAGAGTATTAGAGATGGGCTGTGGAAGGGGCATGATATCTTCCAAGTTGAGGCCGTTGGCACAGAGCCTGATCGCAACCGACGTCAATCCCCACGCCATCAGAATGACAAAAGCTGAAGGGATAAACGTGATTCAAGCAGATCTGTTCAAAGGAATTAGATCTTGTTTCGACCTTGTGATATTCAACCCGCCTTACCTTCCCACAGGAAGGGACGAACGGTTAGGAGGATGGCTCAATTTCGCTTTTGATGGGGGTGCGACTGGCAGAGATACCATAAACCCCTTTCTTGAGACTCTAAAAGAGCATCTGAGTCCTGGAGGCAGAGCCCTTATCCTTATATCCAGCCTAAGCGGACCTGAGAACATAAAGGAGAAGGCCAAAAAGGAAGGGCTAAAGGCGGAGACAGTGGCAAAAGAGAAGTACTTTTTTGAGGAGTTGATCGTATTCAAGCTGATTCCAAATATCAATTAAATGGAAGAAACTATGATCCGTATCTTTGATACGGATCAACGATATTTAATTCTGGTTCTCAAGTGTTTTTATCTGAATAATAGCCACATAAGGGCGGCGTTTGGCAATTTCGTCACTATCCAATTAAAGCTTGTCAAATTCTCACAAACATGAAGTCGTAACATCCCGATTTTCATCTTTCGGATATGAGCCGTTTGATCACAAACAGTTTCACAGGATTTGCAAGATGTTAGAATATGATGATTGTTTTGTTCAAGCAAAATTGCGACAATCCAATAAACTTATATCCCTGTAGCACAAAATGTTTGTATAAGTGAGGAGTTATCATGACCACGAAACTTAGGGTAGTCAGTTCTAAAGCAGAGATAGAAGAGCTCAACAGGAATGAACAAATGATCCACCTGACCTTCAGGGCCGCAAATACTGATCTATTCAAGTTGCTTCAGGCCTGTCCCAGGCTCAGAGTGATCCAGGTGCCACCATCATACCACAAGACCATGTCCAATGCCGGTAGGATGTTCCTGGATATACAAGGGGTAGAGATCATCGAAGGCGATGTCTGGGGACATAGAAAAGACATAGACGAATACTACTCAGTCGATGACAGGGTGATAGAAAAGATAGGCAACCTGCAATCCGAAGGCATGAACCCCGACGAGATATCCGGAAGGATATCCAGAGAAACAAAGCTATCCCCCGGTCTCGTCAGATATATGGCCAAGCAATTGGCCTAAAAAGAGTTACTCTTCCGACACAAAATCTGCTTCGTCTAGGAGTTCCACGAGCCGTTCTAAAACTTCGGCCACACCGTCTCCGGTCAATGTCGACATGGTGGCGTCTGCCCCTTCATATCGACCCAGGTCGGCCTTATTGACCACCACAAACACCGGAAGTTGGATCCACTTCTTGACGTCAGCCAGAAGAGCAAGCTGTACATCTTGCGAGAAGCCACAATGTTCACTGGGGTCGAGTATGTAGAGGAGGACTCCTTTCAGGTGGCGCAATGCTGCAATGGCCTGAAGCTCGATCTCATTTCTTTGAGCGAATGGCCTGTCCAGAAGTCCTGGGGTGTCTACAACTTGATATTTTTTGTGATCTTGGATGAAATGGCCCACTTCGATCCCTTTTGTGGTGAACGGGTATCCTGCAATCTCAGGCCTGGCACCAGTCACGGCCACCAGAAAACTGGACTTTCCAACGTTAGGATACCCCGCCACAACTATGGTGAGAAGCTCAGGATCCACAGATGGCATCTTGCGAAGTTGTTTTCTCGCCTTGTTCAGGAAGACTAGGTCGGAATCGATGGACCTGACCACAGAGGCTATTCGGCCAAAAGCAGCCCTTCTGATCGGGGACCTCTCTTTTGTCCTTTTGATCGTTTTGAGATATTCTTGAGTGAGGTTTTTCACCTCTTTGGAGGCCCAACTCACCCTTGACAAATGAATCCTCATATCGTCTACGCCCACCACCGCTTCAGTCAACTCCCAATAGAAGGGGGGGATTCTCTCGAATGATGGGTATTTTCTGACCAGTTTTTCCAGGTCGTCGGCTATGATGTTGCCAGCCGTCATTAGCATGGTCTCTTCACGTTTCTGGGCTTTTGAGCCCTTGCCCGCCTTCTTCGACCGTCTGAAGGCCCGATCGATAAGCTCCTGAGATGTGGGAGCAGTTGGCAGCCTTTCGAACATAACCTTCGTAGTGTATCTTGAAGACAGATAAACCTTGAGATCGGATAAGTCATGGGATAAAATGTTTGCGGAACATTTATATGCTATAAAATTGAACTGATGGGGTCGAGGTGACCTGTTGAAAAGGTTAGGCACCGCGCTTCATCTAGTCCAGAAAAGGTTGATAGTGCGTGGAGAGCCAATCAGCAATAACAAAAATGCAAAGCTTCCGAGGATCAATTCTGTCGTTGTGAACCACAAGCGAGTGAACATCGGACGGGTCTCAGAAATATTTGGCCCGATTGATCGACCCTACATCGTTGTCAAACCCTATCGTCAGATAGACGCGACAGTCCACCTGGGAGAAAAACTCTACGTCGAGGAGAGTAGATTTAGTGGAAGAGATAGAAAAGATCAGGGAGATTGAGCTGTCTGAGGAAGAGTCGATCCGAGAGAGAATACGACTCAAACGCGAGAAGGAAAAAGTAGACGAATTCGAAAAGTTCGTCGTCGAGTGCCCCGAGTGCGGAAGTCACGCCTTGGTGCACGACTATGAGAGGGCTGAATTGGTCTGCAGCGACTGCGGCCTTGTTATAGACGAAAATTTCATCGATCAAGGGCCAGAATGGCGAGCCTTCGATCATGATCAGAGGATGAAAAGATCAAGAGTGGGCGCGCCCATGACCTACACAATCCACGACAAGGGCCTTTCCACCATGATCGACTGGAGAAATCGGGACTCTTACGGCAAGACAATCTCATCCAAGAACAGAGCTCAACTCTATCGTCTCAGAAAATGGCAAAGACGTATCAGGGTGAGCAACGCAACTGAAAGAAACCTGGCTTTCGCCCTTTCAGAACTGGACCGAATGGCTTCGGCTTTGGGTCTTTCCAGGAACGTGAGAGAAACGGCAGCGGTAATCTACAGAAAAGCTGTGGACAAGAACCTGATCAGGGGCCGAAGCATAGAGGGCGTGGCTGCAGCAGCTCTTTATGCGGCTTGCAGACAATGTAACGTGCCTCGAACCTTAGACGAAATTGCAGAGGTATCGAGGGTGAGTAGAAAGGAGATAGGAAGAACCTACAGGTTCGTCTCCAGAGAACTGTCCTTAAAGCTCATGCCCACCAGCCCCATCGACTACATACCACGGTTCTGCTCTGGCCTCAATCTCAAAGGCGAAGTTCAAGCCAAAGGGATCGAGATATTGCGTCAGGCTGCAGAAAAGGAGCTGACCAGCGGCAGAGGTCCTACGGGCGTCGCTGCGGCGGCGATCTACATCGCGTCCATCCTATGCGGCGATCGCCGGACTCAAAGAGAGGTCGCAGATGTCGCCGGAGTGACTGAAGTCACCATAAGGAACCGGTATAAGGAACTGGCAGAAGAACTGGGAATCGAGATCATCCTCTGATCGCAGAGGACTATCAAATATCTGAACGAAGATCCTTGCCCCCCAAAGGTCCCAGCCCAGAATTTATTTTCCTCTTTGGAATGGTGCTCGGATCTTCGTGTCAGATCTCATATTCACAAAGACTCTTTACAGCATCGATCGGTAGATCTCTGCTGTGGCCTCTGCAAGGGAGACTTGTCGTGTCATTTCCCTTTTGAGCCGTTTGAGGGACCTCCTCTTGGAATATGGGTCAACTGTCCATTCTATGCTCTTGTCATATCCCACGTCCATGAATATCAGACCTTCTGGCGGCGCTGCCGCAACGCCTTGATTCGTCACGGGATCGAGAAGCTCGTCGATCCAGCTCAAATCATTTTCTCCAGAGCCGATCGTCTCAAGGACCATCACGATTTTTCGGACCATGTTCCAAAGAAAGCCATCAGATCTGGCCGTTATCAAGATCATATCGCCCCGAGCCTCAACTTCCAATTTCATCAGAGTTCTGACGGTATCTTTCGTTTTCTCAGAAGAAAAGTTCCTGAAATTATGGGTTCCCTTCAACAAAGAGGCCGCGGCTTGCATCAGGTCCAGATCCATGCCGGGCCCGTACATGATATAGAAGTACTCTCTCCAGATCGCACCGTATCTGGCGCTGAAGGTTTGGGGAACTGAAGCCCACGCCCAGGTCCAGATGTCCCAGGGAAGTTTGCTGTTTATGATTCGGGGAATGGCAAGATCTGCTTTTTCTTCTTCAACAAAGAAGGTGATCACCTGGCCAAGAGAGCTGACGCCTCGATCGGTCCTTCCAGAGTAGCAGAAAGCCAGAGGTGATAAATCCAGCTGTTCCAGGGCCCCTATAACCGTTGACTGCACCGTCACAACATCAGGCTGGCGCTGGAACCCGTAGTATCGTCCTCCAAGGTAGGCCAGCCTGAAGGCGATTCGTTTCATTCCCTCGAAGGGGGGGCCCGAAAGTTCGGGCTTTGGCTCGCCATTGCACGACTGTGGCAGTCTTTGAGTCATGCTCAAATTCAGAGCTCTCTTGGATCGGTTATCTCGCCGGTTATGGCTCCTGCAGCGGCGGTCGCAGGTGAGCAGAGATAGACTTTGGCTTTTGGGCTTCCCTGTCTTCCCTGGAAGTTCCTGTTTGACGTGGAGAGGCCAACTTCACCATCGCCGAGCAATCCGAAGCTTCCGCCCATACAAGGACCGCAACATGGCGACTCGACCATAGCTCCAGCATTCATGAACTGTTCTATCAATCCGGCTTTGAGAACTTTCATGTACTCGGTCCTGCTCGCCGGAATGACCACCATCCTCACGCCTTTTGCTAAAGGCTCGTTGCCCATCAGTTCTGCTGCAAGCTGAATGTCTTCGAACCTGCCGTTGGTACAAGATCCCAAGAAGACCTGATCGATCTTGGTACCTTTCAGCTCGCCTACGGGCTTGACGTTGTCGACGTTATGAGGAACTGCCACTTGGGGTTCAAGAGAGCTTATGTCCCAGGTCTTCTCCTCGAACTCGGCGTCTGGATCGCCATGCAAGATCATCCCTTCGTCGAAATCCTCGACCCTTTCTTTCAAGTAGTCTAACGTGGTTTCGTCGGGATCCACGAGGCCAGCTTTTCCGCCCATCTCGATGGCCATGTTGGACATGGTCATCCTTTCGGAAACTGACATCCTGGAGACGGCAGATCCCGCAAATTCGCAGGCCTTGTATGTGGCGCCGTCGGCTCCGATGTCGCCGATCATCTTCAATACGATGTCTTTTGAGGTGACGAGACGGGGCAAGGTTCCTTCAGCCTTGAGCCTCAGAGTTTGAGGGACCATGAACCAGAGTTTGCCGGTGGCAAATGCCGAAGCCATATCGGTGCTTCCAATTCCGGTGGAAAAGGCGCCAAGAGACCCGTATGAACAGGTGTGAGAATCCGAGCCCACTATCAGGTCGCCTGGAAGTGCGTGACCTTTTTCAGGCATCACCTGGTGGCATACTCCTTCGAATACGTCGTAGTTGAGGATGCCCTGCTCTTTTGCAAACTTTCTGAGCATGATGTGATTTTCTGCCGCGGCCAAGCTGTCGGCAGGAACCTGGTGATCGAAGATTATCACTATCCTTGAAGGGTTCCAGACCTTGGCATCTTCGCCAGCAATTTCATAAAATCCCTTGACGGCCAGGGGGCCAGTGATATCGTGAACCATGGCGCGAGTGATCTTCGCCATAACGAACTCGCCTGCATGAACCTCCTTTTCGGCCGCTCTGGAAAATATCTTTTCAGAGAGGGTAAGACCTGCCATAGGTCCGTGCATTTATGCCAAAATAGATAAACCTTGACCCGTACCCGTTCGGGATCGAGATGAAGGGGGCGGGCGGCGCGAAAAAAGAGAAGGGCAGAACCGCGTCACATCGAGATCGGAAACGAAAATGATGGCAACATCGAAACCTTTTTTGTGGATGAAAACGTGGAGCCGGTTTGGAGGGTATACCAAACGCGACCAACGACATTATTGACACTGATACTGCCGATTTTTTTAATCTCTTATGGATCTGGAACAGTCATCATAAACGAGGTTGAGCTAAACCCCGCTGGTGACGATCGTTCTCAAGACGTTCTTGAATGGGTGGAGCTTTACAACACCGGGAACGAATATGTTGATATAAGCGACTGGGCGCTGGTCACGACGCATGGTTATAAGGAAATTGTGCGCATACCTTCTGGATCTTTGATAGAAGCAAAGGGCTTCTACGCCATACCCGACCATCCTCCAAAAGAACAGTGGCTCGATAATAAGGATGAGACCGTCGTACTGAAAGACGATTCAGGCGTCGAGATCGATAGGACGCCGACACTGGCGGACAACCGAGGCGATAGCTGCGCCTGGTCCAGATATCCTGACGGCAGCCCGGACTGGGAGTTTATGATATCAAGCAAAGGCGCCAGGGCTTCAGGAGATTTCTGTTATTCTGGCGGGGAAGACGGCGCCTTGAACTGCTGTTTCGAAGAGTACGACGATGGAAGTTTGTGGAACGTTTCGTGTTTGAACGTGGGATGTCAAACCGATAGCTGTCTGATCGAAACGCCCTTCATCGAATCGGGAGAATGCGAAACTTCAAACGAGTACGAGTGCTGGATTGAATGGGAGCTAAACGAGTCCACGAACGTCTCCGATCTGAAGTTTGAGATGGGGCAAGAGGTTAATGGGGCAGGTTTCGTCAACTTGGACAACCACGTTAGCGGAAGTGGTATCGAACTCAACACAAAAGAACACGGTAGTGGAACATATCAAAAAGATGAACAAATACAGGTTCTCAGAAAAAACAGATCCGCTGAGGTGGAAAGCGGGATCTCTGCGAATTACAAGATCACAACCCTTGGACTTCCTCATAATAGGTCTGTAACCTATTCTTCAAAATGGTCTGAGGAAGCATGTGCCAAGACACAGATAGAACCGCCACTCGTCGGATCTAATGGCTCGAATGGCCAGAATGTATATCACTATCCTTGGTGCTGGCACGTCAAAACGATAGAACCCGAGAATCTCATATGGTTCTCAAGTCTTGAAGATGCGGAGAAGGGGGGACGTAGACCGTGTAAAGACTGCATAACAGAGTCGTCCATGCACGAGTCTTACAGGTACATCACTTCAATCGCTCGTGAAAGTTACATAAAACAAGATCGGAATGTGTCCACCCTCAAATTCGATTCGGATTTCGAAGGCATGGGACATATAGGTGTTCTTAGGAAGTCCAATCTAGATGATCGTCCCCAGGGAACGCCGACTTTTGAATCTCGTGAAGATTACACTGGTAGTTTCCGAATTCTGGAGATGATCGAAGATCGTAAGTCTGGCGTGACCTATGAGAAGTCTGCAGAGGGTCAGGGATTCGTCGCCGTGAACAAAGAGATCGGTGCGACTCAGAAGACATACGAATACGGAACCGGGACTTACGATTCTGAAGAAGAGATCAACACTGCCTCAAACTACATGGCTAAAGACATCAGCGTGATACACGCTCCGACCAGCCAGAGCCTGACAGATGACGTATCTTTGGATCAGGACCTGAAGTGGAAAGAAGGCATGTGGTCCAAAACCCAACGAGGAGTTTCATCGGCGAAGAGTACACAAGCATCGAGAGCCTCGACAAAGAGACCGAAGTCCGAGGCCTAAACGAGATGGACACCGAGGCCGTCTTCTCGGGTGAAGCGAGGTACAGAGCGATAGTGCAACAGGGTTATTGGTCGGATCATTACGGTGGGGCGGTTTATATCAGCGCGATGGATCTTGTTGGAGAATGGGTCCAGATAACCAATCGAGGCACCGGGCCTGTAGACATGACTGGCTGGACGCTATCGGACAAATGCGACATATACATACACCACCGTTACCTCCCAGATGGCTTCACGTTGTCCCCAGGTGCTATCGTGACAGTACATAGTGGTCACGGGTGGAACTCCCACGACAGATTTGTACATGGGATATAATACGCAAATCTGGAACAACGATGGAGATTGCGCGATTTTGAGAGATGAAACGGGAAATCTGGTCGACAGAAAATGTATAGATGGAGATTCACAATCCTACGAAATCAACATGGACGAGCAGTACGAAGGAGACTACTCGATCGAACGGAGGATTCTGTTACAGGGCGTTCCAAAGTACGATCAGCCTCATCTTAACGTGACAAAGACTGGAGAGATCGATTTACTGAATTGTTCTGAACAATCCAGCATAGTCCGTTACACAATCACCTTGGAAAACGATGGAAACAGGGCGCTCGGTCCCATTTTCGTGAAAGACAGCTTCCCGCCCGGAGCAAGTTTCATCGACTCTCCGATGAGGCCAACGGAGCGGACTGCTGTAAGCGCCAACTGGACGCGGACTCACCTCGCCATCGGAGATTCAGCCACAATAACTCTGATCCTCGAAGTTTCGGGCTGTGGTGGCGACGAGGTTGTGAATAGGGTGAAAGCATGCGGAGGTTATGGTGACAACTGGATATGTGCCACTAACTTCGCAGCCATCAATATCTTTTCTGCCGAGGTGGAGAGGCCAATGGCAAAATAGAGAAAATAGGGCGCCACTGGAGCAAAAGAATCCTAAAAAATTAATCTGGAACGTTGGAAGAAAAGGGTCTTGCGCTAACCAGCTGAGCAAGACCCTTTCCAGCCGTTCATCTAGTATACAATCGAGAACCGATTAGATGAAACTAATCGGTTCTCGCCAGAATAGTGCTTAACGATACGAATAGGACAAATCTCAAACTCTTGCGAGTTAGAGATTTGTCCGAAAGGTATCGTTAAGCACTATATTTGTACAGGTTCCCGTACGCGGTCACGGCGTAAAGCTCGCCACCTCCGGCGTGAATCTCCCTGATCTCCCTGAAACCAGGTGTGGGAATCTGAACGCCAGGGGCGTCGGGATTCAGATAATCATACATCCAAATCTCGGTTCCGTCAAGAGTCAGCCGATAGAGCACGTTCTGGCAATCTCCAGAAAGGCATCCGAACTGAGTCGCCACAAACGAACGTCCTGGGCCCGAGATTCTGCGCCATTCATCGCTTCCGCCTTCGTACATGTAGAGGTCGCCCGCTTCATCAGTTCCGAACAAGGCACCCAGGTTGTACCCTTCGCCGCAAATGTCGTAGGTGGATAAGTTGCCCCGTATTGATTTCCACTCACCAGTGGTGGTCGAATAGAAGCTGACGTAATCTCTGGGTGGAGTGTTGAGCTGGTAAATCGTGGACGGGACCTGAGTTGGGCCCAAGAATCCGCCTCCTGCTGCAAACTCGGCCCGGTTTTCAAACCCCCCATGACCGATCTCTTCCCAACTGTGAGGCGAACCCTCGTACCTGTAAAGCTCGTTTCGATCCAAGGAGACTGCGTAAAGCTCGTTTCCGCCACCGTAGATCTTCGCAGCAGGTCCCTGGAACGGTCCCGAGCTAGGATCTTGGGAAGGGCCGCCCCAGATCTTTTGCCACGTCGGCTTATTTTCGGGCGGAGGCGTTCCCATGTATCTCCAGACCTCTCCGCTCTCGTCCAGACGATAAAGTTTTCCGCCAGCCGCGACGAAATCTTCGACGGGATCGCTTATCTTCATCCACCAATCCCTTTCCTCAAAGTACCTGTAGAGGTCTTTTGTGTCAACCCTCGCAACAAAGACTTTGACCACGTCAGAAGAGGGCGTGCCACCTTCGACCTCTGTATAACTGCTCACCACCACAGCATCAACTGATGAGGGCGATATCTTTTCCCATTCCGCTCCAGATCCAAAGGAGAAAAGCAAGGACACAAAGAACAAGAAGCAAATCACTTTGTTCATAAAATCGTTCCTCCAAATATTGTTGGGTGTCTACGGTATAAGGATTTTTTGCAAGGCACTCAAAAGATCACACAGGGACCGCTCATGAGCCAAGGGTTCACACGCAAATGATGAAAATCGACATGTTGCGATCCCATTTTCATGCTAAAAGAATTATGCTTTGCTTGGGCCATCCACCCCCAAAAGCCTTAAATAACGCTCGACATTAAACTACGATGCACATAAGAGTGCATTAACATTTCATATTTTCGGGAGGACTCGCCATTGAAAACTAAGATAATACTCGATGAGGAAGAGATACCCAAAAAATGGTATAACGTCTCCGCGGACCTGATAACGCCTTTGGACCCGCCGCTACATCCTGGAACCGGAAAGCCCGTGAAATCTGCAGATCTCGAGCCAATCTTCGCCAAAGAACTGATCAAGCAAGAGATGAGCGTCGAGCGGTGGATCGACATTCCAGACGAGGTTCGGGACATATACAGGCTTTGGAGGCCAACACCTCTCTACAGAGCCCACAGACTTGAGAAGGCTCTGAACACTCCTGCCAAGATATATTACAAATATGAAGGTGTGAGCCCGGCAGGCAGCCACAAACCTAACAGCGCCGTCCCCCAGGCTTACTACAACATGAAAGAAGGGGTCGAGAGAATCGCCACTGAGACCGGAGCTGGCCAATGGGGATCCGCACTTAGCCTTGCCACCTGCATGTTCGGCCTCCAATGCAGAGTCTACATGGTCAGAGCCAGCTACGACCAAAAACCCTACAGAAAAAGCATTATGCAAACCTGGGGTGCAGAGTGCATTCCAAGCCCCAGCAACCTGACTGAATCTGGAAAGGCCATACTAAAAGAGCACCCCGACACTGGCGGAAGTTTGGGTATCGCCATATCCGAAGCGGTGGAAGACGCTGTCACCCATGACAACACCAATTATGCTCTGGGTTCCGTCTTAAACCAAGTCCTCATCCACCAGAGCGTCGAAGGTCTAGAGCTGAAGAAACAGTTCGATATGGTAGACGAACATCCCGACGTAATGTTCGGCTGTATCGGCGGCGGCTCCAACTTCCCAGGAGTTTGTTTCCCCTTCGTTCCAGACAAGCTCAAGGAGAAAAAAGATATACGGATGGTAGCTTGCGAGCCTGCTGCTTGCCCCACCTTGACAAAAGGGCTCTATGCCTACGACTTTGGCGACACCGCCAAGCTCACTCCGCTCCTAAAGATGTACACGCTAGGACACGACTTCATTCCGCCATCAATACACGCAGGTGGGCTCAGATACCACGGTGCGGCACCTCAACTGTGCAACCTGGTCAAAGACGGCGTGATCGAAGCCCAGTCGTTCCACCAAAACGAGGTCTTCGAGGCAGCCATCCTCTTTGCGAGGACCGAAGGAATCGTCCCTGCACCCGAATCTTCTCACGCCATCAAGCCTGCCATCGATGAGGCTCGCGAGTGTAAGAAGACTGGCGAAGAGAAGACCATCTTGATCGCCTTGAGCGGTCATGGACACTTCGACATGTCCTCTTATGACGCCTACTTTGCAGGCAAGCTTGAGGATTATGAATATCCCGAAGAACTTGTGAAACAGTCTTTGGCAAATATCCCAAAGTTCTGAATTGCAGATTCTATATTTTTTGGAGGGGGTTGCCTGAATAAAGTAGGATTTTTGATCAATCCCGTGGCTGGGATGGGTGGCGCCGTCGGTCTCAAGGGGACTGACGGACTCGCCGAAGAAGCTCGGAAAAGGGGTGCGATGCCAGTTGCACCTCTTCGAGCAAAGATCGCTCTTGAAGCATTCCAGAAAACGGACACATCAGTTCATTTTCTCACCACCAGTGGCGAGATGGGAGAGCTAGCCCTCCAAGAATGCGGTTTGAAATATCAAGTGGTCCACACCTCTTCAGGGAATACTGGGCCCAAAGACACAAAGGATGCCTGCCAATCTTTCCTCCGTCACAGAGCAGACCTGATAGTCTTTTGTGGTGGCGATGGCACCGCTCGGGACGTTGCCAGTGTCGTTTCAGATTCAGATGTGCCCCTCCTTGGAATACCGGCAGGCGTCAAGATGCATTCAGGAGTCTTTGCCATCAGCCCCCAGGCTGTAGCAGAACTTATCTCAGGCTATCTGAAAGGCGAGCTCAAGGTTCGAGAAACCGAAATCGTGGACGTGGACGAGGAAAAGTACAGGTCGGGAATCCTCGAAACCAGAGTCTACAATGTCGCCAAGACACCTTACAAACCGGCCCTAGTCCAGGAACGAAAACAGATCTACAGCAGCGATAGCGAAGAAGAGTTCAAGGACCAGATAGCCCTCTTCGCCTCAGAGTTCATGAGAGACGGTTCGGCCTACATAATAGGAGCTGGCACCACCACTGCCAAAATTGCCGAAATCCTCGGAATCGATAAGACACTCCTTGGAGTGGACGTGGTCCAAAACGGCAAAGTCATCTGCAAAGATGCTTCTGAAAGAGATCTCCTGAAAGTCACAAATCAGTTCGATAAAGTCAAGGTGATCGTAAGCCCTATCGGCGCTCAAGGTTTCGTTCTGGGTCGCGGCAGTCAACAGATCAGTCCTAATGTCTTGAGTCGAGTCGGCGTGGAAAACCTGATAATCGTGGCAACGCCACATAAGCTCAGAGAGACTCCGTACTTGTTGGTGGATACGGGGGATATCGAACTTGATAAGGTGATATCAGGAAGACGACAGGTGGTCACAGGCTACAGAATCGCCCAGCTCAAAGATGTGGTGGCTTCGTCTGACACTCGAAATTCTGAATGTGAAATTTTTGTATAAAAAATAGCTCGATAAGACGCAAAGGTCCCAAAAAGGGACCCTGCATCTTTTCGAAGGAATGGCTTATCTCAGAGCGTTCCACAGAGCAATTAGATGCTCGCCGTACAGGACATAGATGAGTACGAACACCCCAAACATCACGTAAAGATTCGAGATGTACACGAGCCACTGAAGTAGCCGTGCTTTCTTCTCGGGTGTTCCGAACCAATCTTTTGCTTTCCGCTCGAGTATGCCAGGCATATCCTACGCAGCGCCTTTAAGCTGTTTCTGCTTTCTTCTCATCTTTGGGTTTTGGCTTTGCAGAAGCTGCAGCGGCAGTTGCCTTTGCAGCTTCTTCTACCGCTTTCTTCTCAGCCTCTTTGGCTGCAGCGGCCCTCACAGCCTTGCCCTTTAGCATCTTCAGCTTGACGAGGCTATCCCTTTCCATTTCCTCCAGCGCGAAGCCGATAAACCGAATGGTATCGTTGATTTCAGGAATGACTTTGAACTCTAGAGCGTTAACTCGTCTCTTTGTGCTGTCAATGTCTTCCACTAGTTTGATCAGTGCGGTCTCTACTTCGGCTGCAGTGATAATCTTGTCCACCAGACTTTCGTAGGCTTCAGCAGCTTCGTCGATGGCAGCGCTGGTTCCAATGATGCCATAACCACGTTCGAACATCTGCTTTTGAACAGAGTCTGCCGTAATCTTCGGCACAACGACGCCCATGATGTTCCTGCTTTCCAGCTCTACGGTCGGCTCTTTCTGGAGGGCGAAAGCAACGCTTTTGATGGCGAGTGCGCCCTCAGAGGCCTTGGCCATATTCAGTCTCTGCTGAGCCCTGATGAAATCCTTGACCAACTCTTGTCTGATCGTCTTCGCCTGGTTGAGAACCTCAAAAAATTCAACCATTAGACCGTCACGCTTCATCTTAAGAAGCTCGTGACCGGTCTTGGCCGTTATGATTCTCTTCCTGAGCGTAATCAGCACTGCTCTGGTCGGCTTCGTTCCTTTGATTACGGCCATGATCTCATGTCCTGTACTTCGGGTGGTACTTTTTGATGAGATGGTCGTCAATCCTCGTAAGCATCGTCTCTGGAAGCTCTTTCAAGAGATCCCAGCCGAGATCCAAGGTGTCGAAGATACTTCGGTCTTCATCTCTGCCCTGGTTGACGAACCTTTGCTCGAAGGCGTCTGCGAACTCCAAGACAAGTCGGTCTCTCTCAGACAATGCTTCCTTACCGACGATGGCCACGAGACCTCTCAGATCGCAACCCTCTGCATAGTAAGCGTAGAGCTGGTCTGAAACGGCCCTGTGATCCTCGCGAGTGTGACCTTCACCAATACCTGAGTTCATCAGCCTGCTAAGAGATGGCCTGATGTCGATGGGTGGATAGATACCCTTCCTGTGCAACTCACGAGATATGATGAGCTGGCCCTCTGTGATGTAACCACTAAGGTCAGGTATGGGGTGAGTAATGTCGTCGCCGGGCATGGTAAGAATCGGGAACTGAGTGATAGACCCCTTCCTTCCGATGATAATGCCCGCACGCTCGTACTGGGTGGCTAGGGTGGTGTACATGTAACCAGGATATCCACGCCTTCCAGGTACTTCTTCTCGGGCGGCACCCATCTGTCTCATCGACTCGCAGTAGTTGGTCATGTCAGTGTAAATGACCAGCACGTGCATGTCCAAGTCAAAAGCTAGGTATTCTGCAGTGGTCAGACCAAGCTGAGGTGTGAGTAACCGTTCCACAGCAGGGTCGTCGGCCAGGTTCAGGAAGATGACGGCTCTCTCAAGAGCACCGGTCCTCTCGAAGTCGGCCATGAAGTGCTGAGCTTCTTCGTTGGTGATTCCCATGGCACAGAAGACCACAGCGAAAGACTCGGCTTCGCCAAGGGCCTTGGCCTGACGGGCAATTTGCAAAGCGACGTCGTTGTGGGGAAGACCTGCACCAGAGAAGATAGGCAGTTTCTGTCCTCGAACCAGGGTGTTTGTCCCGTCGATGGTGGAAATGCCGGTCTGGATGAAAGCTCTGGGCTTTTCCCTAGCGGCAGGGTTGATGGCTGCACCTGCAATATCTCTCGATACATCAGGTACGATTGGTGGGCCGCCGTCCTTGGGCTGGCCGGATCCGGAAAGGACCCTACCAACGATTTCAGGAGACAGAGGCATCTTGATGACGTCTCCAGTGAACTTGACTGAAGTATCTTTGCCCAGTCCACCGGTTCCCTCGAACACCTGGACTACCACGATATCTTTGGACGTGTCCAGAACCTGACCTCTCTTCATCTCGCCTTTCTCGGTCCGGATCTCCACAAGCTCGTTGTAACCCACAGGTTCGGTCTTCTCGACGAAGAGCAACGGTCCTGAGATCTCAGTAATGGTTTTGTATTCCTTGGTCATTGTGAATCCCTCACGACATCGCCTTGAACTCGCTCTCCATCTGAGCCAACACTTTCTCCAGGTCGGGCTTGTAATCTTCAAGCAGCCTGGCCTTGGCCAAAGCGTCCTTGGAAGGCGTGTTGAGAATCACGTCGTTGGGTACTCCCCGCCCCATGGCTTCGAAGGCCCAGTCTCTGTACTGCAGAATGGCCCCTAAAAGGTCGAACTGCTTCTCGTACGGACAGAAGGTGTCCACGGGGTGGAACGCACTCTGAGCGAGCCAGAAGTTGATGATCATCCTGGCAACCTCGAGGGTGACCTGCTGGTCCTCAGGCAGAGCGTCAGAACCTACAAGCATCACGATCTCTTCGAGTTCTGCATTCTCCTGGAGAATTTCCATTGCTCTCTTCTTGTTATGGTTCCAGTCAGGAGAGACGTTATCCACGAACCAAGGCTCCAAGTCCTGGTCGTACAGAGAGTAGCTGTCCAGCCAGTTGATCGACGGGAAGTGACGCCTCTGCGTAAGTTTGGAGTCAAGAGCCCAGAATACCTTCACGATACGGAGGGTGTTCTGTGTGACTGGCTCAGTGAAATCTCCACCGGGTGGACTGACAGCGCCAACAACGCTGACAGAACCTTCGTTACCTTCAAGGGTGGTCACCCTGCCGGCCCTCTCGTAGAAGTCAGCAAGTCTGGCACCGAGGTAAGCGGGATACCCTTCTTCACCAGGCATCTCTTCAAGACGGCTGGAAAGCTCTCTCATGGCCTCTGCCCATCTGGAAGTAGAGTCTGCAGTCATCATGACGTCGTATCCCATGTCTCTGTAGTACTCTGCAGTGGTGATGCCAGTGTAAATGGAAGCTTCTCTTGCGGCCACAGGCATGTTAGACGTGTTAGCGTAGACGATGGATCTCTCCATCAGAGGTCTGTCAGTTCTCGGGTCCACCAGTTCGGGGAACTCGTGAAGCAGGTCAGCCATCTCATTTCCACGCTCACCGCAGCCTACGTAAACCACGATGTCAACGTCAGACCATTTGGACAGAGTCTGCTGCATGACGGTCTTTCCGGTTCCGAATCCACCGGGAATAGCTGCAGTTCCGCCCTTCGCCAGGGCGAAAAAGCCGTCAATGACTCGCTGTCCGGTCCTCAGCGGGACGGTCGGAGCCTGCTTTGAGGCAGACGGTCTAGCCTGACGGACTGGCCAGTACTGGATCATGGGCAGCTCAGTCCCATCTTCTAGCACGCAGATCGTATCCTCGACCGTGAAGTCTCCTGAATAGACTTCTTTGATGACGCCACTCTTTCCAGGGGGCATCATGATCTTGTGCTTGATGAGTAGCTGTTCCTGTACCGTACCGATGGTGTGTCCTGCCTCGACCTTGTCGCCCTTCTTGACGACAGGCTCAAAGGCCCACTTCTTCCTGTGATCAACACCATCAACGAAAAGACCTCTGCTGATGAAGTTTCCAGACTCCTCTACAAGTCTAGTCAGAGGTCTCTGAATACCATCATAAATAGAGGTAAGAATTCCTGGAGCGAGTTGCGCTACTAATGGTGCACCGGTTTCCTTTACAGGCTCGCCTGGCCTTACGCCAGCGGTATCTTCGTATACCTGAATTACGTGCTTGTCCCCGACGATGCCTATGACCTCGCTCATCAGCCCTTCTTCGCCAACCAAGACTAGGTCATACATGTGGGACTTTAAACCTGTAGCCTGCACCACCGGCCCGGCAACTCTATGAACTTTGCCCGTGCCTACTTCCATAAATCAACACCTATTGCCCTTTTGATCTTCTCTCTCATCTCTGTGCTCTGCTCAGTTCCGACGGAAATTATGGTGGGCCTGACTGAATCAGTTAGAGTGGACTTCATTCTCTCGGGAAGTCTGTTAAAGTCCGACTGGCTCAACACCAGGATTCCGACTTCTGGATCAGTCATTACCTCTTTGATCTTCGAGATAAGCTCATCATCGGAGGCCGCCCCGTAGGCTTTTCGTATTCCTGCGAGGGTGAATCCGATAACATCGTCACCGCTGCCAACAACGGCGATTTCCATTACATCACCACCACTTGCTCTTCGATGAGCTCTGGGGAAAGATCGGCTTCCTTGCCGCGGACGATCTTCCTTATGTTCGAAACCTCAGTATCTTTACTGACGATGTAACCCAACACCGGCAGAATGGAAAGAGGATGATAATTCGACAGAGCCCAAGCATACCTCACCAAGTACGCCTTGAGACGTGCTTCTATCCGACTTATATCGACGTCCTCTCCGGCAATGTCTGAGATTGCGCTCCAGAAGGGATAGCCTTCAAGCCCTCTGATGAACTCGCTGTAGGACTGGCCTGCCATTCGGTTGAACTCGTCATGGAGTTTCCCGCCCTGGATCAAGTTGTCTTGCGTTATGCTTGGCTCGATTCCAGCTTTGTTCATCCGGAAGAGGGTGATCAGGTTCCGAATATCGATCTCCCTTCTGATGTACTTCAGCAAGAGGCCGCCTCCCACAGAGAGGGTGCCGCCAACAGCTCGCTCCATCCTGAAGTAGTAGAGCTTGTCAAGCGCGTTCTCAACGGAGGAGAGCATCTGACCATCGTACTTGGTGAGAGCCTCGTAGTAATCGGTTCCATCAAATGCTTGGATGACTTCCTCGACTGTATCTCTCTTAACCAGACTGTCCAGAAACTCTATGCTGAGCTCGCCAGCGGGCACGAGATACTTCATGATCTCCTCTTCGCCGGCTCCATGGAACTTGCCACGGAGTATCGTCTTTATGTTCCAGACGTCCCAACGCCTCAGGTACTCGAGAACGAGGAACTGAGGTTCGTCTATCGAGACTCTCAAGAGTTTCTGATAAGTCTTTGCAAGGTTGGCGAAGGTGGCGTATTCCACTAGCTCGGCGCCAGAATAATCCTTCGCCATTAAGTCGATCTCTTCCTTGTATTGGGTTTCCTCTAGATACCGCGTAATCTCTGGTAAATCCATCCCCTGCATTCTCTGATACATGTCTTGGGGTATGAGTTTGGTCTTCATAGCCCGAACTCTACCCGTGATGTATGCGTATTTCACCGGTTTTCCGAATTTCGGTAAACGTAGTACCGGCATTGCCTTCACCCAAACAGGATGTTGGAGATGTCTTTCATAGACTTATTGAATAATTCGCTCGCTAGAGTCTCGTAAGTGTGGTCGTAACTTATCGATCCATCTTTGCTTTCAATCACGAAGCCGCCGACGGTATCAATGTTTCCAGCATAGTTGGAGGCGAGGGAAGAAACGAAGGCTTGGTCCTTCTTTGCGGACATGACCTTCATCTCTTTTAGATCGTAGGGCTCTAAGTGCTTCTTGATCAGAGCGTCGTTATCCTTCTTGGGCAGCTTGGATACGGCCTCAAGGAGCTTGGAACGAGTCTGTTCCATGACTTCCTTGCGCACGTTGAGCTGTCCCCTCTTGACCTCAAGATTAGCACTTGAGATCACTCTGCGCTCCTGAGCCTCTACAGCGCCATCTGCCTCTGCCTCTTTTCGGGACTTGATTTCCGCGGCACGTTCTCTAGCTTCATTAAGTATCCTTGCAACCTCTTGGTCGGCCTCGGCGTTTATCTCCGCGACCTTGCCCTTGTTGGTTGCAAGAATGTCCTCAACCACTGCGTCTAGTGCCATTCCACTCGACCTCGCATTATCTCAGGCTGAGATTTTACAGCAGGGTCGCAAAGGGTGCCCAGGCGAACATCAGGATCAATGAAACAGCAAGACCGAAGATGATGAGAGTCTCAGGCAGAAGCATCAGGAACAGACCCTTACCCAGGAAGCCCGGCTCTTCTGCGACAACGCCGACCACAGCAGCTCCGATACCCTGTTCACCAACACCTGCTCCAATACCTGCAAGTCCGGTCGCGAGACCAGCACCAACAGCCAATAATCCATACATTATACCCGCATCTGTCAATACCATTTTCTCATCCCTCCATTAACTAACAACTAACTTAAATCATTCTTTCAGGAACCTTCGACCATAGCCGAAGGGTGTGTATTCAATACCACCACCATGCTGACTGTAGAATTTCGTGAACATCTCCACGTAGTGCAACCTTAAGGGGTGCATGAATGGAGAGAGAATTCCCAGTAGCAAATTGATGAAGTGGACCAACAACAATACAACTACACCAATGACGATTGCGATCGTCGTGAGATTACCGTGTACGTCTTCTGCACCACTGACCATGGGCATCAGCACGTAGAATGCCAGTTGGTTTGCGGCAAAAGCCACACCTATAGAAGCAAGGCCTATGGCCAAAAGCCTCAGGTACGATATCAGGTTGCTCACAAAGAACGGCACGTGAGTCATACCCATTGCACCCTCGGGTCCCATTACCATCATGATCATGGAAATGACAACGACCAGAGCGCTAAGAAGTACCAAGGGGTGAGTTGAACCTGAACCACCGACAATCAGCCCGAGCAAACCGAGGCCGAAGAATACCTGGAAGAGAAGCACAGGAAGCTTCTCGAAATATGCATGTTTCTTCTCGCCATAAGCAAGCTCAGTCTTGATACCCAGAATAGAACCAATGCCTGTGTGCAAAATGCCGATGAAAAGGCTTACACCAATCAACACCAAAACCGAAGCCGTCGCCAGCCTGTACATGGGGAACATGCCCCCAGCAAAGTCACCAATCTCAGGACCGATCCTTCCAAGGGAACCGTAGAAACCAGTACCAAAGTCAGTACCGACCCCATGTGGATCTGCTACAGTGCCCAAAAGGCCTGCATGATGAGAACCACTGAATATGTAGTCCCACAAACCCAAAGGTCCGAAGATTTCGCCAAACACAAAGCCGAATATGATAGACCAGACGCTCGCTATGATTACGATGTTGATCAAAGACTGCCAACCTGGCGTTCTGAACTTGCGCTTAAGCATGAACATGACAACCAGTGAGATTACACCGTAAGCCACGTCACCCAAGATCAGCCCGAACATTATCGGGAAGAATATGAATATCAACAGCGTCGGGTCGAACTCTTTGTACTCTGGAACAGCGAAAAGACGCGTGACAAGCTCATAAGGTCTAACTATGCTGGGGTTCACGATCTTGGTGGGAATATCTTCCCCTTCCTTGACCCGTTCCTCAGCTTCATCTTCGCCGAGCTTCTCGATCTGTATGCGTCCGCCTGCAGCACTTTCGACTTCACTCTTCAGCGTCTCGTACTGGTCGACAGGAAGCCAACCATCGATGACGAAGGAGTTACCGGTAGATGCGAACCTGAGTGGTACCTCACTCTTCTGAGACTGAATCGACAGGTGCTCATCGATCGCCAGTATGGTATCCTCGTTCTGTGCCTTTAGGTCTTTCAGCTTCTTTTGGAGTGGCGCCCTCTCGCCCTCAAGGCTCTTGACCTCGCTCTCAAGCGTGCTTATGGCGCTAGAGATGCTTCCGGTCAGATTCTTGGGGACTGACGTCTCAGAGAAACCGTGCTCTGAAAGTACTCCTGAAACCTCGCCAGCTTTGTCAACTGGTGCGAATACCGCCACAGCGTTCGAACCACTTGCAAAGACTTCACTTACGTATGAAGCCTTGGACACATCGGCTTCGACAGGCGAAGTTACAGTGCCCATAAACACAGCAAGAGAATCGTAGCCGTATAGAAGCTCTAATGGAACAGGAAGCGCGGACAATGGTGCCAGCGAAGCAGCCTGATCCTGCTTGACCTTGATATCGTTGTCAATCTGAGCGACCCTTTCGGCCATGCTGATTACTTCGTCTCCAAGCCCTCCGAGGACATTGTCCATCTGAGACAAAACCTCTGACTCGGAGAATTGGCGATCCGGCATCTTATCAGTGATTTCCAGATATCTCTCGATAGATCTGAGCCTGATGATCTGCTCGGAATATTCCGCAGACTTCGAGAGAGGCTTGCCCATCCCGAAATCTTCATCAGCACCAGAATAGTTGACAAGATGCAACAGGTTTAACTCATGCAATTTTTCTACGACTGGTTCTATGACGTTGTTGGACCCAGCGAGGACCACACGACACATCTCAACGGGTCTAAGCATGCAACAACCCCATAAACTCCTTCAATAGATGTTCAACCGCAGCGTCTACTTTAGCGCTGGCGCTGCTTTCCATTGAGTTCACGCTTTTCATGCCGGTATCGATGATCGACTGCTTCTTCGACTGAAGCTGATTCGCAGAATCGTCAAGGCGCTTTTCGTAATAATCCCCTGCGTCAGCCTCTGCGGTTCTTACTATGTTCGCTGCTTCGGCAGTGGCATCGGTGATCCGCTTGTCTCGTTCTTGTTGGGCACGCCCAAAACTCGCTTGAGCGTCCGCTTCCGCTGATTTGATCTTCGATAAGATCTCGTGTCTCGTCATCTGATCCCTCTACCCTCTCTACCTTACCGTTTTCAGACAGCGCTACATCACTAACTCGTGATAAACGCTCTGAACAGACTACATGTACCAATATAAACTCTTCGGTTTTAACTGAACTAGACTTCACGTGATATTCGTATGAAACGCTCACGGTCTAGGGTGTTACTCATAGTGCCAGAAATGGGAAGTTGCGCAAAACCTATTTTGTCTCATGCCAAATCCAAATATCGTCGAGAACCAATTAGGTGAAACGTACGTGTTTAGCTCCATTCAATCGGCATCATTAAACCCATTTCGTGATGGCTCATGTGACCTGTTCCAAAGAGCTGATTCCAAGCAACTTCGGCTACTGATATTGGTTTCCAATCTGGCACAAGTTGTTGATCGACGTGTGTTCACCAACTAAAACCAACATCGGGCAATTCATTTTGGGGGGCTAAACACGTACGGTGAAACTAATTGGTTCTCACCAGAATCTAAAATTCTGTTGCGGTTCAGCGACCCCAGAATTTCAGCGCCGTCTTGAGCTCTTCGTGATCTTTGGCGTATTCTTCAGCAGAGACCCCTTCCATCCAGGCATTTACGGCCTGGACCATAGCTTTTGCACCGGAAGTGGTCCCTTTGGGGTGGCCGTGCACGCCGCCACCTGCCTGAACGATACAGTCGACACCGTACCCGTCCAGGTTGGCGCGAACATTTCCCGGATGAAGGCCGCCTGAAGCAACCGGAAATACGCTTCTGAGGCCGTACCATTCGTCTCTCAAGGCGTCCCGGCACTGGTCGATCTCTTCGGTGTCGCCTGCCATTTTTCCAAGATAACTTTCCGTGTGCAGGTTCGTTCCGCCAGCAAGCCGCACAAGCTTGGATATGGGCAGCATAGATATCCCGTGCCCTTCGCATCTTGTGAGTGCTCCGTGCATCGTCCTGTGGACGTGTATTGGGACTTTCACGTTCTGCGAAAGAACTTCAAGAGCGCTGAACCCGGCGGTGAGAACGTCTATCATCACCATGTTGGCTCCGTGATCGATGGCCCTCTCGGCCCTTTCCAGTATCTCGTCGCCGCCAGTGGTAACGTTGACTGCGTAGAACGCCTTCTTGCCAGTCTCGGTTTCGATCCGGTCAAACTCTGACATTACCGCTTCGACCCTATCGTCGAGCGGGCAGAACGCTTGGTCTGTGAGAGTCTCGTCGTCTTTGACGAGATCAAGGCCACCTCTTACAGCCTGGCCTGCCACTTCTGCAGTGTCTTTGGGGTTCAGGCCTACTTTGGGCTTTATTATCGTGCCCGCAAGAGGCCGATCTTCCACACCCAGTATTGCGCGAGCTTCCTTGATCCCAACGCGCGGCCCCTTGTGGGCAAGAACCATACTCTGGGGAAAGATCACATCCAGGAGGCGCACCTTCTCGATGGATCCCAAGCCAAATAGGTTGCCTGCAACGACGGATAAGTATTGCGGGATGTTGCCCGGCTCAAAAAGCTCTTCAGGAAAGCCTATCTCAGCATAGTTGCCCTCGGCCTTTATGACTCGAGCAGAGAGATCTTTGGCCAATTTTTCTCGCTCCACCTCGGTCCAAGTCCCAGTCGACTGCTCTGCTGCAATCGCTTCTGCCGCCTTCGCGATGGGAAGGTCGGTCTTGACGGAATATTTCGCGATCAGTTCCATGATGTAGAACCCTCTTGACGACAGTTGATGAAGTCGATGAGTTATATATCCATTGAGACAAATACCACTTAGGGCCCGTTAAGGATTAAACTATGCAAATGTTATATATTATCACGACTTATTATTATGCCATGGATGAACATGAGATAAAAAAAATATTTGATCATATGAAAGGTCATTTAAACGAGCGGCAACTAAGGCTATTAACTGCTGCAATGGCAGTGGCCCTTGGTTACGGCGGTACCTCAAAATTATCCCAAATAACGGGCATTTCCCGTAATACAATTATGTCTGGTCGTAAGGATTTAGATGCTCCTGAAGAATTATCAAAAGATT
>CAYWZG010000024.1:0-24599 GCA_964462795.1 uncultured Methanotrichaceae archaeon | reverse complement strand
CGGAAAAGATATGCAAAACGCCGGAAGGACAGTCATCAACGCCCTCTGTCTGGGCATCATATTCTCCCTCGTCATGGCAGTCGTTGGCGCCACCTTTGCGGAAGATATGTTGCACTTTCTCGGCGCGGAAGAAGAGGTTGCCCTCATTGGTGCAGCCTACTTGAAAGTGCTCTTTGCAGGCGCTTTCACCATGATCCTCCTATGGATCGTAGTTTCATCGCTCCAGAGTTGTGGCGATTCCTTGACACCTCTTTGGATCATGGCGGTCGCGAACATTATCAACATCGTCTTGGATCCGCTCTTCATCTTCGGGCACGGTTTTGTTCCGGCGATGGGTGCAGAAGGGGCCGCGTTGGCCACAGTTGCTTCGCGGGGAGTGGGCTTGGTGATTGGAATTGCGATATTGCTCGGCGGAAGGAGCCTGATCGAGTTTCCCAAAGAAAAGAGGCTTGACCCAGGTCTCATGTGGAGGCTTGTTAGGGTTGGAGTTCCCTCAACAGTCCAGGCCGGGATGCGAAGCGTCTCGTTCCTTGCGATAATGGCGATAGTGGCTCTTTATGGGACTTCTGCGGCGTCAGCCTACGGGATCGCGACGAGGATGGAACTTGCAGTCTTGATGCCGGGTTTTGGGATCGCGACAGGAACTGCCATCGTGGTTGGTCAAAACCTGGGCGCAAAGCAGCCGGACCGCGCCGAAAGGAGCGTCCTGCTCTCGCTCCTCCTCTATGGTGTTTTCATGGCGGCAGTCTCTATCGCGTACTATTTCCTCGGCCCTCAGATCATGCAATTTTTCGACCCATCGGGCGCGAGCACTCTCGTAGGCGCATCTTACTTTCACTTCCTTGCGCCTTTTTATCTTCTCATCGCGGCAGTCATCGTCCTTTCGTTTGCCTTAAACGGGGCCGGTGACACCAAGATGCCGATGTACGCAACCTTCGTTTCTATGGTCCTGCTCCAGATACCTTTGGCGTATTATCTCCCAGGATTTTTGGGTATTGGGGTTGAAGGGATATGGGTCGCGATGGCTGCGGGGCTCGTGGTCCAGGCAGTTCTTCTATCTGGAATCTATCGGAGCGGGCGGTGGAAACAGACCGCGATATGAGCCCAGGAAAATGTGTGAGGCTTCTACTTACTGAAATATTCTTTCATGCCCAAAAGCATAAATGCCCTCGTGATCGATGCAAAGAAGACGCTGTAGGCGAGAAGTAAAATAACATCGCCAATTATCCTTAGAGGATCGCCGCTCCAAATCTCCATTGGGGCATAAAAAATGACATATATTCCGTGATATATTACTAAATATACTATCAAGATTGAAAACCCAAAAACGAATGAGATCCAAGCTTGTTTTGTCAGGTTCAGCTCCTTCTTACTCTCTATTTCGTGACGCTGGCCAAACGTCCAGAGTATCACAAATAATGTGATAATTGTAGCTACTGTCGTAATCAAATCAGTAGAGAGGTATTCTAATGCGCCGGGAGGATCGTCTCTTATGTATCCTAAAGGGATGGCATCTGCCATAACACTCGAAATAGGAAAAAGGATTGATATGCCTGCCAGAATGCCCCAAAGACTTTGAAGAAATACGATGAAATCTCTAAATTCACTCAAGAACGTTGTACCTTTGTTCGTGGAAGACATGTTTGCCACCCGTTTATGTGTCTTAATTCTTTTCCTTTTGCCATCTATTTACGTACTTATTAATATTTTGGAGATCTCTCGATTGTGAAAGAGGTCTATTCATCAACAAATCCCGAACGTGAAATCCTCTATTTTCGTAACTACCCAGGTACTCCAAAATCGATTGAAGTCGAGATCATCACGCGAAAATAGCGCAAAAGCCTGATCACATAGCTCGAATGCGAAAATTGATACGATCGAACGTCTTTTCTGCCCTTTACAGGTTCGCGACGAGGTCACAAACCCTGTTCAAGGCTTCTGGAATCTGGCCCCTCTGGGTTGCCTTCATCTGGTCGGACGGAAGCATGGCAAAGAGCGCGTCCATCAGCCTATCGCTTCTCATCACCTTTTCCACGAGCTGCTTGATCCGGACCGAGTTTTCTAGCTCTCGCCCCATCTCTTTTTCGATTTGGGCCTGGTACGCCTCTAGGCTCTGTCCCCTCTTGACATACGCTGCCGCCGCATCGCCTGCGGCACTTCCCGCCACCATCGCGAGGGGAATTCCACCGCCTGAAGTTGCCATCACCTGACCTGCGGCATCTCCTGCCAGGATTACGTTTCCCCTCAAAACCCGAGGCGGCATCCCGCTTGCCGGAACGAGCCCTCGCATCACCGCGACCACCTCGCCCTTGCGCAACATCTCTCCTGCGATCGGGTGGCCCTCGATGAACCCGTCCAGGATTCGTCTCAAGTTTTCGCCTCGATCTAAGTACGAGTTTCTCACGCCCACGCCAACGTTTGCGGCATCGTTTCCCAAGGGAATGATCCAAGCGTAACCCCCTGGCGCGGATTTCGTCCCAAAATACATCTCTGCAGCGGTGGGGTCGATCTCGACGTCCACCATCTCGTACTCAAGGCAGATCCCCATATCCGAGCCAAGCTCGATCCCGGCAGATCTTGCGATTCTGGAGGCTGGGCCGTCTGCTCCCACGATCACCTTTGCTTCAAGATGGCCTGAATGGTGGCCCGAAAGTTCGAGGCACGATTTCCTAGATCCTTCGAGCCGGGCTCTTGTGGCCGTCATGATCTTGGCTCCGGCTTTCGCGGCCTCCTTTGCCAGATGGCGATCAAAACCCCGCCGATCAATCACCCGTCCGTCGACATGAAACTCCTTTGACTTTCCAGAAGGGCCGTACATCCTCTGGATCGAAGTCCTGTGGAGGATATGCCTTTTGGGAACTTCGATCAAGGTTTCGGGAAGGTGTGCTCTTGGGAGGAGCGCTCTTAGCTCGTGGGCTTCTGGCAGGAATCCGCCGCACTGCACTGGCGAACCTATCTCTGCCTTTCTGTCGATCAAGACCACTTCTGCGCCAGCTTTGGCAGCAACTTTGGCAGCGACAGATCCTGCAGGACCTGCGCCCACCACCGCGATCTCTGTGATTTTCGTCATATGTCACCTCAGGAAATGGCCATTGCAGTCATCGCAATCGTCATAATCGTTGCGATCTTCTATTTTTCTCAGTCATCATGGCCATCCCAATCGCTTGCGATTATCGGTCGAGGGAAGCGGTCAGTCCAAGACCCATCAGGGTATTTTCGATCTCGTTGCATGAGACGTAGATCTCGTCTCGTTGCCTTTCGATCAGATCCCGCTTCGGCTCGGCCGAAAGCCAGATCTGGAGCAGATCGCCACGAACTATCTTGACCGAGGCCAGCATGTCTGATTGAGACAATCTGTAGACGGTATCGTTTCCTGTGAGCGCAAACCAGCTTGAGTGATCTTTCGTGAGGGCCTTTACGAACTGGCTCCATTCGAGCTTCTCTTCGATCCTGCCGCCGTCTGTCATGATCGGCGCAACGTTCAGGCAGAGGTGAAGATGTGCCCGATCACCTACCAGCTTCTCTTCGATCGTGGCGGCAACGTCTCTGTAACGCGCATCGTTTCTGTCTGCGCGAAGGGCGCCAGACCCGAAAAGATCTCGTCCCACATCTGGGAAGAAGGGTGCAAGCCTCGTTAGCTCAGGTTTTGGCGTTGCAAGAGATATCCCAACGAAGAAGAAGGCGCTCAAAGATAGGCCTACAAGAACGCCGTGTTCTGTGAGGTAGGGCGAGAGCGTGTCCAAGGGCGCGTTTAGCCAGAACTTTTCGTAAGATATGAGCGCAATCTGGGTTCCGCCACCCATGATCACTGCTGCAAGAGCCCCCCATTTGGTGGCCCGTTTCCAGAAGAGGCCGCCGATTATGGGGAAGAAGTAGGACGTCGTCCCGATTACCGTTGCTATGATCACGGCCTCGAAGATGCTTTCGGTCTTCAGAGCTATCGCGGCCGAAATTGCGATCATGACGACGACCAAAACCCGGTTTATGACCAGCATCTCCTTCATGGTGGCCTGGGGTCTGATGTACCTCTGGACGATGTCTCTTGATATGCAAGACGCTCCCGAGGTCGCGAATGTATCTGCACAGGACATGGACGCTGCGGCAAACCCTATCGCGAGAACCGCGATGAGCGCCTCAGGGACGCTATCTTGGATGAACTGGAGGTACAACATCTCAGCTTCTAGCTCGCCTCCTGGAAGAGGGTACAGGGCACGAAGCCCTATCGAAGTTAAAAAACAGGCGAGGTATATCACGCCCAGAAGCACGGACCCCAGGATCAAACCATTCCTTGCGGACTTATCGTCGCGGGCGGCCCAGATCTTTTGCCAGGGGTCTTGCTCTGCGACCCATCCGGGAAGCAGGGCGAGCTGGAGAACAAGCGCCCCTGCAACGCCTCCCAGGATGAATACGTTCCACCACTCAGGCCCCAGAGAACTTGCTGTGGCCCCTAAAGATATGCCGCTTTCAATCGGCACTTTGAAGGCCAGGAACGCTACCACCAAGGCGACGCCTGCAAGGAAGACGAACTGGATCATATCGGTCCAGATCACGGCCTTGAAACCTCCAAGGCTCACGTAGATGGATACTGCAACCGCCATTATCAAGACTGCGTAGAGAGGCGGAACTCCAAAGAAAGATCCCAAGACGAGCTTGAACCCGATGAAGTCAGTCACTGCAAAGAGGATCATGGTTATCGTTATGGCAAGAGCCACCGGCGCTCTGACCAGGGGCGCATACCTGATCTCAAGAAGTTCTGGCTGGGTCATGGCAGGAACGCGTCTTAGCTTTTTGACCAGGAATGCCAGTATCAGCAATCCTGCTACATTTGGAAATACCCATATCCAGATCGAGCCTACGCCTATGAAGAGAAACAGGCCCGTTGCGAGAAGCAGGGCGCTTGCCGTAAGCCAGGATGCGGCCGCAGAAAACCCGATGTTTGCCGCGCCCACTTCCCGGCCCGCCAGCCAAAAGTCAGTCACAGATCGCTGCCCTTTCGAGGATCGTATGCCTATGCCGATGAGCACCGCGATGTACAGGCCCAAAAGCAAGAGGAAGAGATGATAGGAATCCATTCGGTCACCTCCCGCCTCAAGGGGCTCGCGAATATTTAAGGGCTGAGATATGCGATTTTTTAAGGTGAATCAGAGCTAGGTCTAAATGGCGAAAATATGATAATGTTCGCTTGATGCAACGTCCTAATTGGAGAAATACGGTGATGGGATGAAAACAATTAAAGATGTATTCAATGAATTCTTGGCTGAGCAGAAGGCACGACTGAAGCCGCGAACCTATAACGGATACTACGAGGCGATAGACCTCCTCGAAGATTGCCTAAACGGTTATGGTCACAATAGTCTGAGTATTGAAGAATCAGAGCGCTTTGATGAGCTTTATGACGAAGGAAAGGAGTTCTGTGACATATTCGGTCCGGACAAGATCACATCTTCCGAAATCGCAGAGTTTCTCGACTATTTCATGATCAAGAAAGTTGTGGCCAGCAACAATCTCATGAAAACCGTGGGGACAGTTACGCGAAAATTCGTAAAATGGCTGGGCGAGAAAGGTTACGTAGTCGAGAAGGATTGCAAGAACATGGTCGATGTCGTCGATGATCTGAAAGCCGATATGCCTGCGGTGGCCGAGCTTGCTGATTTAATATACGACTACATATATCAAAGCTCTGACGTGGACTTTGAAGGGACCAAAGATGGATACTTCTCCGTGGCAGATATCAAGCCGGGCGAGCTGTGGCTTGGTGACTATATGGGCTCTGAGAAGGTAATAGGGCCAGTCATCGTCTCTGATGAGATAAGCTCGAAATGCAAAAAGGGATGGGTGATCTGCCTTGAACTTGGCAGGGTCGGAAAAGACTGGCGGATGCTCGGAGTCGGAAATGTCTATCAAAGGTAATATAAGTCAATTATTTTTATACAATCCATATGGGGCACCGACTACTTTTAAGTATATCGCATCCACTCCATCATGAGGTTGTTTTCATGAGAAGCGATATCACCAAGGTCGGCCCAGAAAGAGCGCCCCACCGGGCCCTCCTCAAAGGCACGGGCCTCATCGACGAGGAGATGGACCGCCCCTTCGTGGGCGTGGTAAACTCCTGGAACGAGTTCATACCAGGTCACATTCATCTAGACAAGGTCGCAAAGGCGGTCAAAGCCGGAATCAGGATGGCAGGCGGAGTACCATTCGAGTTTCACACCATTGGCCTTTGTGACGGGATCGCGATGGGTCACAAGGGGATGAAGTACTCACTTCCGAGCAGAGAGATCATCGAAGACACAATCGAAGTGATGATGGAGGCACATCAGCTCGATGGAATGGTCCTGGTATCTTCCTGTGACAAGATCGTTCCAGGTCACCTGATGGCTGCAGGGAGGCTAGACCTTCCCGCGATCGCAGTAACCGGAGGCCCCATGCTTCCAGGATTTGCCTGCGACCAGGAAATCGATCTGATAGACGTCTTCGAAGGATGGCAGAAAGGCGGCGAAACGCTTGAGGCTCTGGAGAACCTGGCCTGTCCTGGCGCAGGATCATGCGCAGGTCTCTTTACGGCCAACACGATGGCTTGCGTCACCGAGACCCTTGGCATGAGCCTTCCTGGTTGCGCCACCGCCCATGCAGTGGACGCAAAGAAGATCAGAATTGCCAAGAAGTCCGGGATGAAGATCGTGGAATTGATCGAAAAGAACATCACGGCAAGACAGATCGTCACCCCAAAGTCGATCGAGAACGCCATCAGGATGGACATGGCCATCGGCGGGAGCACAAACACTGCACTTCACATACCAGCGGTCGCGTCCGAGTTTAGAATAGACCTGGAGCTAGACAAATTCGACGAATTGAGTCGCGATACGCCTCACTTGGTCAACCTGAGGCCGGGCGGTCCCTATCACATAATCGACTTGGACCGAGCAGGAGGCATTCCGGCCGTGATGAAGAGGCTTGAGTCCAAGCTCAACCTGGACGTCCTCACCGTGACCGGCCGGACCTTGGGCGAAGAGATTGCCGATTTCAAGCCCGCAAACCCTGAGACTTACGATAAAGTGGTAACCACACTGGACAATCCCGTTCATCCCGAAGGCGGAATTGCGATCCTGAAGGGGACCTTAGCACCCGAAGGCAGCGTCATCAAACAGATCGCAGTCTCTGAAGGGATGCGCAAACACAAAGGTCCTGCCAAGGTCTACAACTCTGAAGAAGAGTCTCTGGCAGGTATCATTGGCGGCGAGGTCAAGGCCGGCAACGTCGTCGTGATCAGGTATGAGGGACCAAAAGGAGGGCCCGGCATGAGAGAGACCCTTTCTCCGACCTCTGCCATAGTGGGCGCAGGACTTGGAGACTCCGTCGCCCTGATAACCGACGGCAGGTTCAGCGGCGGGACGAGAGGGCCTTGTATTGGCCACATCTGTCCTGAAGCTGCGGTAGGCGGCCCAATCGCTCTGATTGAAGATGGGGACGAAATCAGCATAGACATCAATGCCAGAAAGATTGACCTTCTCGTCGATCCAAAGGTTCTGGAAAAGCGCCAAGCCGCTTGGAAGCCACCAGAGCCGAAGATCAAGACTGGAATGCTCGCCAGGTACAGCAAGTCCGTGACCTCTGCCAGCAAAGGCGGCGTTCTCAGGTAAACTAAAAAAATAGCACAAGGTAGACGAAAATGGTTCAGAGTGGTATCAGGTGTTTCGTGGCGATCGATCTTCCAAAAGAGATGCAGGAGGAGATCGCAGCTGTGCAAAGTGACATCGACGTTGCTGGGGTGAAGCTGGTCAACTCTGACCTCATCCACCTTACCCTAAAGTTCCTGGGGGACGTTCCCCCACCCAAACTAAACAAGGTGAAGGCAGCACTGCGCGACGTGATTCACCCCGCCTTCAAGGCAAAAGTGGTTGGGTTGGGCGCGTTTCCCGGCAAATCGATCAGAGTTGTCTGGATCGGAGCCGAAGGCGATTTTGCAGAGCTTCACAGGAAAGTCGATTTGGCACTCGATCCTTTGGGGTTCGATAGAGATGGACGGGCCTATAGCCCTCATGCTACCATCGCCCGGGTGAAACAACCAAGTCCCAGGATGAGTCAGAACTTGCTTAAGAGGCTCGATCCTCACAAGGAGATAGACCTGGGCGAGTTTTTGGTGGACAAGTTCGTCCTGAAGAAGAGCACACTGACACGGGGGGGTCCCATCTACGAAGACCTCGAAGAGTTCCATCTTGCCACTCCTTGAAAAAGTACTCCAGAAAATCAAGCCCTCGCCTGAGGAGCGACGTGATCTGGATCTGATCGCAAAAGAGGTCGTATCCAAAATCCAGCGTCTGGCCCAGTCGAGAGAATTAGAGTGCAAGGTTTTGATAGTGGGCTCTGCGGCCAGGAAAACTTGGCTCTCTGGAGATCACGACCTCGACGTCTTCATCGGCGTTCCGGAGGCAGGCTCGCTAGAAGGTGCTTTGGATATTGCAAGAGATGTCGCTTCCCAGCACGAGGAGCGTTACGCAGAACACGCTTATGTCCATGCCCTCTTTCGAGGGTTCGAGCTGGACTTGGTTCCTTGTTACTTAGTGAAAGACGCGTCTTGCATACTTTCTGCCGTGGACAGAACTCCTTTTCACTCCAGATACGTATCTGGCAGGATTCGAGGAGCTGAAGACGATGTTCTCCTTTTAAAGCAATTCATGAAAGGAGCTCACGTCTACGGATCTGAGCTTCGGGTAGGCGGGTTTTCTGGCTACCTCGCAGAACTTCTTGTAATCCGTTATGGTTCATTTCTGGAGGTTCTAGAGGGCGCAAGCCTCTGGCGACCCGGTGAGACGATCGATCTTGAATCACACTTGGCCCTATCCCATGAAGATCCACTGATTGTTGTGGATCCGGTCGATCCCAAGAGGAACGTGGCTGCAGCCCTGACCCTTGACAAGATGTTCCAGTTCGCAGCGACATCTCGCTGTTTCCTAAAGCGTCCTGGGATCGAATTCTTCTTTCCGCCACCGCCTTGCCCTCTGGCCGACAAAGAGTTGCTCGAATCGATCGCGGAGAGAGAAAGTTTCTTCGTCCTCATAGAGTTTTCAGCGCCACCACTCGTGGAAGACGTGATATTTCCTCAGATGAGAAAGGCTGAACAATCAATTCGCGCGCTCCTGGAAAGAGGCGGCTTTGTCGTTCTCAGATCAGAAGTGGATTTGCACCCAGAAGTGGACCCGCACCAACCCACGCCGCCCGAAGGTAGGCTTGGTGTGGATCTTAGTGTGGGTCTTGGCGATACGAACTTGAAAAGCGGTTCAGAATATCATGAGAGCGTTGCAAGGTTGCTTTTCGAGCTGGAGACGAGATCGCTTCCTGTGGTCCAAAAGCGGAGGGGCCCTCCTATCTGGGAAGGCGATCACGTGGAAAGGTTCCTTTCTAGCCACAGCGAAATCTTATCAGGCCCTTATGTGGAAAACGGAAAGGTCGTGGTAGAAACGGAACGAAAGCACACGTCTCCAGTCGAATTGATCCGATCTCAGATACTCAATCTGTCCTTGGGAAAACACGTCGGTCCCCAGGTTAAACGAGGATACAAAATATACGCGGGTCAAGAACTTCTGGACGTCAAAGACCGCGATTTCAGAGAGTTCATGGCCAGGTACCTATCGGCACGACATAACATTTGCTGATATCACAATTCGGTCGAACTTTTGATAAGTGATACGTTCAGAGGGCTTATTGGAGACATTCCCAGTAAGCTTTCTGCGCGTTTTTCACTTCTTCTATCCTTTCGGCCACGCGCGCGTCGTCTCCTCTCGATATGTCGACCTTTTCGCCTTTGAAGGCCCGCAAGACCGAGACGATCGATTCGGATAAAGTATTCAGGTTGTATCCACCTTCTAGGGCTGCAACCAACCTTCCTTCACAACAAGCATCTGCAATCTCCTTCACAATTCCTGCCATCGCAGCGTAGGCTTCAGTGGATAGTTCCATCCCGCCAAGAGGATCTTTCTGATGGGCATCTTGGCCTGCTGAGACAAGAACGATATCGGGATCGAACTCCAACGCGATCGGCTTTAGGATCTCTTCAAAGACCATGAGATAACCCGCATTACCGGTCCCTTTGGGCAGGGGTACGTTTACTGTGAATCCTTCGGCACCGTCCATCCCCACGTCTTTGACCCTGCCAGACCCTGGATAATGAGGCGACTGATGGCAAGAGAAATAGAGGACTGATCTGTCGTCGTAGAACTCAGCACTGGTCCCATTGCCGTGATGTACGTCCCAGTCCACGATCAAAACCCGTTTTAGGCCCTTTTCTTGGGCATATTTGGCACCTATAGCCACGTTGTTGAAGATGCAAAAGCCCATTCCTCTGTTGGGAAGTGCGTGGTGCCCTGGTGGCCTGACAAAGGCGAAGACGTTGTCGATGTCCCCCAAAACTGCGTCAATGCCTGTTATCACCCCTCCTGCCGCCATGAGGGCAGCGTTGTAAGAGTCCTGGGATACGACGGTATCGAGGTCGAGATAGCCCCCGCCCTTTTCGCACATGGCCCGGACCTGTTCGATGTAACCGCGGAAGTGTATTGTCTCCACCTGCTCGAGGGTGACAGGTCTTGGTGTTATAAATTCGAGGTCGAGGTTTGAGGACTCTATAGCCGCGAGTATGGCAGATAGCCGCTCTCTCTTTTCGGGATGTTCGTTAGTGTAATGCTCCATGTAGATGGGGTGGTATATCACACCAGTTCGCGCCATATGGGCGAACTTTTTGTCTCCTGCCTAGAAACAACTTTCCCTGCCAAGCCTTTTTAGGAGGCACCTTCCGGCTTCGTTGAGCTGTTTTTGGAGGGTATTTGTATGGGGGTTCGATTGTGGATTTGGCTGTGGGCTGAAGTTGTCTTGGGACATGGAAAAATCGGTAGTGGATGTGAGATATTTGAGTTCACGATACCCTAATATCTGATGTATCTTTATTTTATTTATGTTTTATCCACAAACCCCTGTGCAACCATCCATTCACCATTGGATTTTGGCATTTCCGTCTCTTGAATATCGAGAGACTGAGTACGAACAGGGACCACAAAAGATATATGCGGAAATTCTCTATCATATCCCCATAGACCCAACGGGATTAGGAGGGTGATGTAGCAATATACAGTGCCACACCAATGCCAAGAAACGTCTGCCCGTGCCCCTTCTGGCGGGGACCGAATGCGTTTAGATGCTCTATGGCAGGCAATAGTTTTGAAGGTAATCGGGCTGTATGCTGCACAACCAACCCAGCCGGGGATTAGTAGGAGGTTAATGAAATTATGAAGAAAATGACTGCGATCACGCTTACAGCTCTAATGGTGCTACTCGCATCTGCGATGGCAGTAAGCGCAGTCGAGATTCGTGGTCCTGTGGCCAATGTCTCGGATGATGAAAGTCCATATACGTGGGGTTCACAGGATTTTGCAGGATTTTACTACGACATCGATGATGACCTCGGCACAGAGACCATCACCTTGACCATCACTGGTGAAGCTCTCGACGACGACTTCGATGGCGTCGTATACGAGACCACTGCCCAGAAAAACGACTTCGAGTACGAGGAGTGGGGTTACTACTACACCATTGGATTCCTCGCTGACGAGTACTTCGCAGCATACGTCGAAGGCTCTGAGGAAGATGCGTACCTCTATTACGACTCAGAGGATGAAAACCTCATGGTCGACGAGAAGCTCTCTCGTGTTCTCTACGACGACGATGAGGAGTACACCTTCACCACCGGCACGCCTCTGAAGCTAAAAGATGGCTTCGAGCTTGCCATCCAGGCAATCGACCTCGAGGGTGACAAGGTCTACGTCGAGCTGCTCAAAGACGGCGCAGTCGTCGACTCCGCAGTTGTCGAGCCTTCCAAGGATAACCCAACCATGGAGGACAAGACCTACACCTACACAATAGACATGGGTGACACCGAAGACATAGTCGTCATCGCTGCGCACTTCAAGAACGCCTTCCGCGGCGCCGAGCAGGACCTCGCCACCGTTGACGGAATCTGGCAGATTTCCGACGAGATCACCGACGTTGAGGAAGATACCGAGTACGGCAAGATGACCATCCAGACCGTCGATTCTGATGATATGTACATCATGATGGACAACGAGGACAGCAAGATCACCCTCAGCAAGAACAGGGACGTTTCTTTGATGGAGAACATCAGAATCAGGACCGCCGACCAGGATGAGATCAGCGCTGAAGATCCGCTCAGGTTCTACATCTACAAGGAGATCACCGAGCCTGGTACCTACGAGGTCAGAGGCAGCGTCGCTAATGTTGTCGATGGTCCAGTCCCTGAATGGAATAACTCCAACTTCGCTGGATTCTACTACGACATCGACGATGACCTCGGTAAAGAGACCATCACCTTGACCATCACTGGTGAAGCTCTCGACGACGACGAAGATGGCGTCGTATACGAGACCACTGCCCAGAAAAACGACTTCGAGTACGAGGAGTGGGGTTACTACTACACCATTGGATTCCTCGCTGACGAGTACTTCGCAGCATACGTCGAAGGCTCTGAGGAAGATGCGTACCTCTATTACGACTCAGAGGATGAAAACCTCATGGTCGACGAGAAGCTCTCTCGTGTTCTCTACGACGACGATGAGGAGTACACCTTCACCACCGGCACGCCTCTGAAGCTAAAAGATGGCTTCGAGCTTGCCATCCAGGCAATCGACCTCGAGGGTGACAAGGTCTACGTCGAGCTGCTCAAAGACGGCGCAGTCGTCGACTCCGCAGTTGTCGAGCCTTCCAAGGATAACCCAACCATGGAGGACAAGACCTACACCTACACAATAGACATGGGTGACACCGAAGACATAGTCGTCATCGCTGCGCACTTCAAGAACGCCTTCCGCGGCGCCGAGCAGGACCTCGCCACCGTTGACGGAATCTGGCAGATTTCCGACGAGATCACCGACGTTGAGGAAGATACCGAGTACGGCAAGATGACCATCCAGACCGTCGATTCTGATGATATGTACATCATGATGGACAACGAGGACAGCAAGATCACCCTCAGCAAGAACAGGGACGTTTCCTTGATGGAGAACATCAGAATCAGGACCGCCGACCAGGATGAGATCAGCGCTGACAATCCCCTTAGGTTCTACATCTACGAAGAAATGACCATCGAGGGCGAAGAGGAAGCAGCAGCTCCCGCACCCGCTCCTGTAGAGGTCGCTGAGCCCGCCGCTCCCGAGATTGTCGAGGAGCCCGTAGAGGTAGTTGAAGAGGAAGTTGTCGAAGAAGAGACCCCTGCTGAAGAAGAGGTCCCTGCTGAAGAAGAGACCCCTGCTGAAGAAGAAGATAAGGGCGGACTGCCCGGTTTCGAGGCAATCTTCTCCATAGCTGGCCTTCTGGCAGTTTCCTTCCTCGTCTTGAGGAGAAGAGATTAAAATTGATGTAATCTGAGGAGCATGTAACCGCCCCTCAGTTTTCCTTTCCTTTTTGGTATCTCGTTTATTTCCTTTCAGAAGCTATTTTGTGTGCTGTTTTTGCTATAGACCTAATTTATCCAGATTCTGAGGATGATATGACGAAGATGAGAATCACAACCGCTATCACTGCACCCATTGCTTTCACAGTTATTTTTGTTTTCATATTGGCTATTGGAGTGACTGATGGCGCTATGGGCCAAGAAGATCTTGTCATAAGAGGATCTGTGGCAAAAGTTGTTGATCGTGCAGTTTACACCTGGACGCCCCAGAACTTTGCGGGGTTCTATTATGACCTGGACGAAGACGTTGGAACCGAGAACTTGACAGTGAACGTTAGTAACGGTGCCGTCGAGAAGTCAGATGCGGTTTATACCACATCTGCGAGGCAAAAAGACTTGGATTTCGAAGGTTGGGGCTCGTTCTGGTCTATGGGATTTTTGGGCGAAGAGCATTTTGCAGGATATGAGGCCGGATTTCTGCGTGACGAGTCGGATGGAATGACTCTTTTGGACGACGAGAAATTGGGCCGAATCTTGATCGATAAAGACGAAGAGAAGACTCTTGGAGGAAGCGAGAGGCTGTACCTTGAGGAAGATTACTGGCTTGAACTAGACGAGATCGACCTGAATGCTGACAAGGTTTACTTGAAGCTCTTCAAAGACGGAATCAAGATGGATTCAGCCGTTGTGGAACCGTCCAAGGATAACGTCACGCTGGCGGATAGGACCTACGTCTACACCCGGCTGGTGAAAGGAGAAGACGTGGTTTTCATAGCGGTCCACTTCAAGAACGCGTTCATTAGCACCCGTGGCGATCTAGTCACCATCAATGGGATCTGGCAGATATCTGAAGAGACAGTCTCGGTCAAGGTGGACGAAGATTGGGACAGGATGAAGGTATTAGACCTAGATCCCGAGAACATGTCTTTGACCATGACAAACGAAGATGAGTCGATCGGATTGTCGAGAGATCGAGACATTTCGCTCATGGGCGGGATAAGGATCAGGACCGCAGACCAGGACGTTGTGTCCAAAGAGATTCCGCTCCGGTTTTACTTATACGCTGAAGCAGACTCATCTGAAGTCGACGAGGTTCGGGGAAGTGTAGTGCAGGTGAAGAACGGAACGTTCCTTTGGAACAACTCCAACTTTGCCGGATTTTATTACGATCTAGATGATGACGTCGGAAGGGAGTCTCTCCTCTTGAACTTCACCGGCGGCCGGATTGAGGAGGGTTCTGGCGCAGTTTATGTGACTTGGGCGCAGGAAGAGGTGCCGGAGTTTGAAGATTGGGGCAAGTTTTGGACCATCGCATTCTTGGGCGAAAGATACTTTGCAGGATATGGTAGCGGGCTTCTTTATGATGAGTCAGAAGAGCCAAACATGTTATCTCATGAACAACTAACGAAAGTTCTGTTGAATAAGGACAAGAAGGCAGTCATCTCCACTGACGATCCCATCCGTTTGGAGGACGGGTACAAGTTGGTTTTGGAATCTGTCGACAGCAGGGGCGATAAGGCTTATCTTGCACTTTTCAGGGACGGAGACGAGGTCGACTCTTCTGTGGTGGAGTTTGCTTCAAGTTCGATAGAGGATGAGACGTACACATATTCGCGGAGAGTCGGCGGGGCAGATGACGTTGTGGTGATCGCGGTTCACTTCAGGAAGGCTTTTACCAGCAGAGATGATGGATTTGCCGAGATCGACGGCGTATGGCAGATATCAGAAGAGACGATCGAGGTCGATGAAGGGGACGATTACGAGAAGATGACGGTTGATGACGTTTCCTCTTCAGATATGAAGGTCGTCATGACCAACCAGGATTATGAGATCGCTCTTTGGCCTGATGACGAGATTATCCTGATGGGTGATATTGGGATCAGGACCGCTGATCAGGTCGTATCTGAAGACGAACCGCTCAGGCTTTACGTATACAAGCGGTTGGGCGCAGGCGACGAGGATCCATGAAGGCGGGGGTGGCCGTCCCGTCCTAGGCCAAAAGGGCGATGACGCAAGCCCAAGTGGCGAATGCCGAACCTGGTCCACCCTTCAGGGGATATTTCCCTGGCGCGCTTGTAGATCGCAACGAAGCTCTCAAGCCCATCTTCCACAGGGTCTCTGCAAGCTTCCCGGTCCAGGGGCTCATCCACCTCAAAGTGGGCGACGTAGACTTTTGTGATCATGAGCGTGAAACTTTGATGAGGTATGGTTGAGATGGGAATTCACAGTTTCCGTTGGGTAGGGTAAAGAAAAAAAGCGTGGGAATTTCAACTTTGATCTCTGAGAGATCAAATCCCAAGCGAACCATTCAAAAAACCTTATGCAATGGAAAAGTCAAAGGAAAATTATGGGCGGTAGGATGCTGATACCGCCTACCCCAAAAATACTGAAATCCTTGAAAATCTTTGGCTTAGCAACGCCATGCCAGCCGCAGATGGAAGCGTTCTGCCATAGCTTCGTAACGCGCCTGTACATCCTCGATCGTGAGTCCCAGTATCTCAGCCGCTTTGCTGGCAAATTCGGTGGAGATTTCCTGATGCGGGTCGAGGAATTGATCCGGCCCATCAAGATCCCAGCTAAGCAGACTACGATCTGTCTCTTGAAAATCTTGCGACAAAGCCTGGAGAGCTGCTTTCCTCATGTTGGCTTCTGGGTCATCCAGCTTGGCGATGAGCGGCTCGACAGCACGTTCGCTCCCGATGCTGCCCAGGGCGTTTGCCACTGCCCACTTCACTCTAGCTTCGGGTTCATCCAGCTTGGCGATGAGCAGCTCGACGACACGTTCGCTCCCGATGCTGCCCAGGGCCCTTGCCGCTGCCCTCCTCACTCCAGCTTCGGTTTCATCCAGCTTGGCGATGAGCGGTTCGACGGCACGTTTGCTCCCGATGCGGCCCAAGGCGCTTGCCACTGCTGCCCTCACTTCAGCTTCGGGGTCATCCAGCTTGGCGATGAGCGGCTCGACGACATCTTCGCTCCCGATGCTGCCCAGGGCGTTTGCCACTGCTGCCCTCACTTCAGCTTCGTGATCGTTCAACTTGGCGATGAGCGGCTCGACGACATCTTCGCTCCCGATGCGGCCCAAGGCCCTTGCCGCTGCCCTCCTCACTCCAGCTTCGGGGTCATCCAGCTTGGCGATGAGCGGCTCGACAGCACGCTCGCTCCCGATAAGGCCCAGCGCCTCTGCCACACCCTTCCGCAAGGCTGGACTTGGATGGTCTAACCAAGCCAGGAGCGGTTCAACGGCATCTTCGATTTTCTCGTTCTGCATAATCCAAGTCAGGAAACGCACCGCTTCCGGGTCGGCGTCTGATTTGCCTATAAAGGTCAGGATGCGTTCGATGTGCTCCAGCTCTGGCCGCCAATTCTTGCCGTTTGTAAATATTGATCCTTTATTCAGCCATCCCAATGCCCAGGCAGCAGCATGGGTCATCGGCGCGCTGTCCTCCAGTCGAGACAACAGAGCATCCGCCAGTCCTGGAATGAGCATAAACTGGAGCTCGTCGCCGTGAGTATTATTTTCGTATGCTAGTTGCATCAAGGTAAGGGCGGTCTTGATGGCATCATGTTCATTTCCATTTAAGAGTCGATCCACCTGCACACTCCACCACGTATCCAGCTTGGTCGGGTCTTTTGGCGCGCAACTCGCGCCAACCATCCCGCACAGACTACCAGAGACGTTTCGGTTTGTTGCATCACGTTGACAAAACTCGTTCACCAAACTGATGCACAATTGCGCCGCCCACCTTGTCCTGGCAACTTCCATCGTGGCAGCACTCGCGCTTGTTCTTACGTCCCAACCACCATCGTTGTCCTTTACTTGGCTGGCAAAAGCTTGGAACACTTTTTGAACTATCTCCTCACTTACATTTGGCTCGTCGGCCACACAAAGCGTTGCCAGGATGGCTCGGGCCCGGGTGGTTGTTTCCGGCTCTCCATCTTGAGGGGTCAGAATGGAGCACAGAACATCATCTACATCGTCGTCGGAGCAGATAGCAATGCATAGGCGCAAAGCTTCGCGCCAGTTTTCGACGACAGCAACTTCTGCCACAATTCTCGAAAAAATTCCTGTAAACGCTACATTTTCCGTGCGACCTGCCAATGGTGCCACTTGTTCGGCTAAACTGCGATTAGAATTCCGTTCGGGAAAACGGCTATCCACCAGCGCTCTCGCTGCCAAGTATTCCTGAAAAGTCAAATGGCGGAATTCGTAGACCGGCACGACCATCCCAAGATGGTGAATTTTCACTGCCTCCATCAGCAGGCCGGTGCGGGCCTCCAAAAGGTGGAGGAACTCTTTTGGGATGTGGTTGCGAGTCTCGTGAAGATTGGGGTACTCAGCACGCATTTGAGCGATGAGATCCAGAATTTCATCCCGGCGCAGTTGTTGCACGCCTCGGTCACACATGGCATAAGCGATGTACTCCAACTGAGGGATAGCCTCGTGCTGGTCAAGGGGTTTATCTACTTCACTTCGCCAGTTTAGCAAAACCTGGACCGCCTCCCAATAAAGGTCGGCGCGATGGCTGGGCAGCTTGCCCACCTTGCGTTTGACCAGCGCCATCGTCGTCAACAACATCGGGTTACCGGTCATGCGCTCGATGCGATCTATACTGTGAATGTCGTGAATCAACTCACGAGCGGCGCTAGCGCTTCTTTCGGGCAGCTCGGTCAGGTCGCACCAACGGCGGGCAAAATCGTCTTTCTCCTCACGGTCGAGATCGGCCAGAGTGACATGCTCAAAGCCGCGACCCAGCCGGAGTCCCATCTCTCGATAACCGACGATGCGTGAGGTGGCGATGATCGGCGCATTTGGATATGCGACGTGGATTTGTTCCAAATGCTGGCAAAACGATGCTCGTGTCGGTGATTCGGCGATTTCATCCAGCCCATCCAGCATGAGCAGCGCCGTCCCTTCTTGCAGACGCTGGCGCAAGACGTGCAGGAGTGTGCTGGCTTCGTCTCCCGTCAGCTCGGCTTTGCGCAGGGTATGGCTCAGAATGTCACCCAGATTGCCACTTAGGCAGGTTTGATCAAGGTCTCGGCATCGGACGATGATGGGCAGCCAGTTCTCATCCGGCAGCGTCTTGACATCTGGCACATCTTGCCAGTCGGGATCATTTTTGAGGCGCAGCAGATAGGAAGTGGCAATCCAACGGGTGAGTGTCGTCTTGCCTGCGCCAGGATCGCCCAGCACCACCAACCTTCGAGCCTTTGCCAGTCGCTCGCCAACCGGCACACGTTGACGGTTTCGATCTACTCTCTCGTTATCAGCACGGCTTTTCAAATCAACAACACGGCGCATCTCCAGTGAGTCCCATTCCGCTTCTTCGCTTTCCTCACCCACCTCCGCCTCTATCCATACGCGCAGTGGAACGTACAGACGGCGCAATTCCAGCTGGCGCTGAGCCAGAATGCGGTCTTGCTCTGGCAGGTTAGCCAGGTTGACAATATCACAGGTCTCTAGCAGGAGGGCACGATAGTGCTCTTCGGCGTCGTCAGAGCGTCGGGCTTGAGCCTGTGTTTCGTCGAGCGGATAATAGTGGCGCAAAGCGGCCAACAACTCTTCTAGGGCTTTGGCCGGATCTTGCCAGTACTGGGCACTCTTTACTTCAAAGGAAATCGCTTCAAGATAGGCGTCCTTTTCTATTTTTACAGGAAAAACGCGCACCCCGCTATGACGATGGGCAGCATTTACCAACTTGTGAGCCCATCCGGTTCCCACTGCTTTCACTGTGCCGCACAGCACGACTGGCCCGCCCAGGCTGAGAACCCCGGAAGCGTCTTCTACCACCGATTCGCCTACCAGCACGGTTCCCCTATGTGCTACTTCATAGCCAGCATCACGCAAAGGTTTGGCCAGCTCCTCCGCAAAATCGTCTTCACCATCAGCGTGAGCAATAAGGACTTTCCAGGCCGCACAGTCACCTCATCGCTCGCAGTAATTCCGACATTCCTCGTTCCCAGTCTTTTACCAGATCAGCATATTTGATATCGGCCAGGATGGCGGGCGGACTGCCCCCTGAAAATCGGACCGGCAGGACCTTAACCCCATATCCGTTCAACTGCCGAGCCAGAACCGACATCCATTCACGACTCATCCAGGGTGAGAGAGCCCCTGCCTCAGAATAGCACAGGACTACGTAGCGGGCATTTTCCAGTCCGTCGTTGATCTGTTCGACAATCGAATCGCCAATGAATATGTTCCACTCGTCCAGCCAGACTTGAAAGCCCGCCTGCCGAATTTCCTCAGCCAGCCTTTCAGCCAGGTCGGCATCTTCGCCACGGTGACTGATAAAGACACCTAGCTGATGTTCTGCAGAATCGTCAGGTGCAAGTAGCTGAGTATTTTGTACGGTTCCAGGGGAATAGGCCATGTATCTAGGGTTTCATTTCTGATATATTTCTTCATTGCTCTATCACGAATATACGATATCAACTTTGTAACTGCAGATCCTGTTGTACGAGCAGGGTATGGATGCGCCGAGCTCCGGGGTGCGCTTTTTGACTCTTATCTTTTTTCGCACAACAATTCATAGAAAATAATGTGTGTCTGCGAATCTTTTGCAAGCGCTCAAGATGGAGTTGTCCGTTTCACCAGTATCGTTCAAGTTTCTCGTAAGAGCGCAGGTGCGCCAGCTTTGCGTCTTTCGAGTTCATCAGTTCGAGGGGCATTGCCTGGAGAATCTCGCCGATGTATCGGGCCTTTGTCTCCATCAACTCATAGGTTGAATCGTTGGAAATATCAGAGATGAACCGCATCGTCGCCTCTCTAGATGTGTAAATCGATTCCTGGAGACTCTTTTTGGCCAGATCCAGATCGAGTGGGTCTGCACCTTTGTTCTCGCCTTCATCTTGAATGCTGTGAATCGCCCCGGCAAGGTCGTAGATGGCTTCGATGAACTGGGCGAAGGCGGAAGTGTCTTTATCGCATCTCCCGCCATGAGTCTTGGCATAGCCACAGCCTTCACAACGATTTCCCCCAGAGTGTTGAACGCAGAAAGGACAAGTCTCCGGCTTTGTTGGAAGGTAAGCTAGCTGGTACATGGCAAGAGCGCAAGAGAATTTCTTTGCATCCTGAAAAGTGCGAACTTTATCGAGGCCTCGCTCCAGAATGTCGAGCTTAGTGAGAAACTTACAAGATCGAGCCTCGATCGCACCTCTTGCCTCTTTCAGCGATTCTGGTGAGATTGTGGATGCTGCAAGCTTGAGATCATCTGAACTTGGCGTTGGTATTCTCAAAAGAGTCTCCTCTATTCTTGAACGGTTCTCAAGGATGGGATCGCACACCTTTGGGCGCATCATCTCCATAGTCATCATCATGGTGGCCAAAAACTTAATCCTCAGACTTTGGAAAATTGAATGACGAAGGGGGACAAGATTTGAAGCTCCAAGTTTTAGCGTGGTCCGGCCCAATCCGGGAAAGCCAATCAGCTCATGGAAGAGATGGAAACACGCTCGCCGGAAAGATCTACTCTCCTACACCTTCCTCGGGCTGTCTGCCGATTTCGGGCACTATCTAGAAAAACCAGTGATTTGTCTACCAAACTCCTGCGATTTCTTCGCCGCAGTGAGGACATTTTCCCTCAATTATCCCGCTTTTCGCCAACTTGAAGGCGAACCTTTCCACTAGGGAAGTTTTGCACTTCGGGCATACGGTGTCTTCATCTTCTCCAGGAATGTTTCCCCCGTAGACGTAGTTTAGGCCAGACTCTTTCCCGATCCGTATCGCCCGCCTTATGGTCTGGGCGCTGGTGGGTGGCGCGTCTTTCAGCTTGTAAGTCGGATAGAAGGCAGTCACATGCCAGGGTATATTTGGGCTCACGCCTGCGAGGAACTGGGCGATCTCCTCAAGCTGAGAGTCTGAGTCGTTGTAGCCTGGAATGATAAGCGTAGTCACCTCGACCCAGATTCCCAAGTCCCACATCAGCTCTATCGACCTTTTGACTGGCTCTTGCCTCGCGCCGCAAACCTTTTTGTAAAACTCATCGTCGCCCTTGAGGTCTATGTTTATGGCGTCAAGATAGGGCCCGATGGTTCGGGTGGCCTCTTCGGTCATGTAGCCGTTGCTCACGAATACGTTCTTTAGGCCCTTCTCCTTGGCCAGCTTGGCAACATCAAGAGCGTACTCGAAGAATATCGTGGGTTCTGTGTAAGTGTAAGCTACAGAAAGGCAACTTGCGTCGAGTGCCTGCGAGATTACATCTTCTGGCGAAACGTAATCTCCCATGATCACGCCCCCATCTGAAGGCATCTGAGATATGTCGGCATTCTGGCAGTGGAGGCACCTGAAATTGCACCCAACGGTTGCGATCGAGTAACTGAGGTGACCTGGAATGAAGTGGTAGAGTGGCTTTTTCTCTATTGGATCTGCGTGCATTGCGATCAGCTTTCCGTACACTAAAGTCTCGAGAACTCCGTTTTGGTTCTCTCTAACGCCACAGATTCCTCTCTTATCGGGCTTTACCCGGCACCGATGGTTGCAAAGCCCACATCGAACGTCGCCGCCTTCTAACTTCTCATAAAACATGGCCTCAGTCATGATAGATACGCCCCTTAAATCTAAGAAAAGTATGTTTATCATATAAACAGTTCTCCGTTGTTTTGTGAGGGGGGGCGTACACACCATCAAAATATGCGATGTAATAGAATAGTCACACAGGACTTGGCAAGATTCCAATTCCGATAGATTGAGCAAATTCAAATTCACACATAGAGTATTATTTTGTCATTATCGCAAAAAAGACGCGCATAATCATCCAAGACCGTCGGCATTGACACTCCAGTGTTATAGATATCTACTTATTCAGCGTTTAAGAATTTGGATCAACTCCAATCACAGGAGGGAGACTTAGATGAAAAAGTACCTTTACGCGATCAAGTTGGTCCTTCTCGTAATTCTCGCCTCTACGGTGGCGTTCGCGATTGGTCCAAACGAATATTCTGCGATCTCAGCTGAAACAGAAGGGAAGTATCTCGAAGATCAAGACGTATTGTTCCAGGTATCGACAATAGATGCTCTTCTCTTGAGCGTCTACGACGGCGTTCTTCCAGTGGGCGAACTCAAAGATCACGGAGACATGGGTATTGGGACCTTCGACCGGCTCGAAGGCGAGATGGTCATGATCGACGGAGAATGTTACCAAGTCAGGGTTGATGGCAGGGCGTATCTGGTCGAGGACAATGTCACAACGCCCTTTGCCACGGTCACTTTCTTTGAGGCTGACGAGATCGTCCCAATCGATGAAGCTGTAAATTACACCCAGTTCGGTGAGATTATCGAGAAACATTTTCCCTCGGAGAACATCTTTTACGCGATAAAGATCAATGGAACGTTCCCTTACATGAAGACCCGGAGCGTTCCTGCTCAAGAGAAGCCTTATCCAAAATTGATCGATGCAGTTCAGAACCAGACGGTCTTTGAGTTCTATAACGTCTCCGGAGACGTGGTCGGTTTCTGGAGTCCTGAGTTCGTGGACGGAATCAACGTTCCTGGATATCATTTGCACTTCATTTCAGACGACAGGACAACAGGTGGCCACATACTGAACTTTGAGGCCGAAAGCGTAAAGATAGAGCTCGATTTGACATCCAATATATTCATGGCTCTGCCGACTGAGGGTGACTTTTACAGCGTCGATCTCACCCAAGACCTCCAGTCCGAACTGGAAACGGTGGAAAAGTAGTGACGTCAAGAAGGAAATGTGAAGAGGGTAAAGAAGGAAATGTGTTGAAGCAAAGAACAAAATGGCGAGGAGGAGTGAATTCACTAATTTGGTCCCGAGTCAATCCTTTACGGCTCGGACTCGGCATCTTTTTCCATCATCATTTTTTTGGCTTCGTTGGCGATGTACAGCCAAGAACCCATTCGACTATTTTAGGCACCAAAGTCGATTGAGTCCCCCCTACTAAAAGGCCCTTTCAGGCGAAAAATTCCAACGTTTGGCAGCATAGTATGAGAGCATCTTGTATAGTTCACCGAAGGATAGAGGGAGCCAAGACCAGTCTTCGACAGAGAAACCACCATAAGAATCCTCGTCTTCGCCGAGATTCGGCTCGAGTTTAAGAGGAATTACGTAGCTGTGAAGCCTATAAACCCGGTCACCTGCCTCTATCTTGTGACAGTAAAGGGTTCTGACCGCGCCACCCACACCTTTATAAGATAGAGGCGGACCCTCGTCTCTCACTTTCCTTCCCACCACAGCGTACCTGAGTATGAACTCGTCCTTGATGGCATAAAAGAGAGCTCTCATCTCAGGAGGCTTGTCTTTTACCATCTTGTTGGCAGCCCAGATGGCCTCAGATATCGCCGAAAGTTCGTCATCAAACTGGTCCAACCAGATCTGCCAAAGTTCCATTCCACTCATTCCAGTGCGCATTTTCATCCAGTATTCACCACATTTCCCAGTTCATATCGGAGCGGAATTCCTGTGACAATCCTACATCAATTTTGTGTGTCACGTTTCAAGTTTTGCCCCCTCAAATAGAGATGTATACCTTTCCGACCTTGGAAAAGTGCAAAATTTGCACCGAGCCGCTATCTACATATCACTTGGTTCCAGAAACTTGGGATATAGAGCAGATTTAAAGAAAACACGCATTCAAAAACGGAGATTTGAGAATGGTTCAGGCAAAGAAGGGCGATGTGGTAAAGGTCCACTATACCGGCAAGTTCGAAGACGGCACCGTTTTTGACACCTCGATCGGCCGAGAGCCACTGGGGTTTGCCGTGGGCATCAGAAAGGTGATCCCAGGTTTCGAGGAGGCGGTCGAAGGTATGAATCCGGGAGAGTCGAAGACGGTTAGTATTTCGCCGGAGAAGGGTTACGGCCCCCATATTGAAGAGCTGGTAATTGAGATCGCCCGGGATAACTTGCCCGAAGAGGTTGAACCAGTGGTGGGGCAGGCCATACAGATCGGCGAATCACATGATAAAATGCTCCAAGTGACCGTGACCGAGGTCACAGATTCCAAGGTGGTGCTGGACGCAAATCATCCCCTCGCTGGAAAAAACCTGGTATTCGAAATCGAATTGCTCGAGATCATTGAAGACGGATCAAAGAGGTCAACTACCCGCCATTAAAGTGACGAGCATGTAATGTGCCCTGGTTGACCAGATCCCCGATCGAGGAGTTTTACAAGATCG
>CAYWZG010000023.1:0-24818 GCA_964462795.1 uncultured Methanotrichaceae archaeon | reverse complement strand
CATTCATACCCGCGGTCTGCCCTGTCAAAGAGTCCTATAGCTGAGTAGTTACGATTTTTCTTCATGTTGAATGATTTGTGTGGACACCTAGCTCATATAAGCAGCACATAAATTACAATGCAATTAGTTAATAAAATATAAGTAAATTAAATACTTAAATAATAGTACACAGTTATAATAAAAATCAGAAAGAATATATGTGATAGAGAATTTCGCCACCTACGACTAATGCAACCTACGCAGCCGCCTAACAAAAATACAAATATGTGGAAAAGAACGATTGAGGTTCACATTTACATTACTTCTCAAAATTACATCAGAACTTGCGCCTCGGCTTTCTTTTGAGCCTCGTTTTCGGATTCATGTCCCGAGAGACACTTGCCGCGATCACCCTGTCGTGCCGATCTTGCCGCATCTTCTGATTTTTAGCAGCGTATTTTACCACGATGTAGTTGAAGATGAAAAATATCGGAAGCATCAACAAACATAACGCCGCGATCTGCCAGAGTTCCAGATGGGGGGATGAGAGGGGCATATCGAATAAATTAGTCTGCCGGGTATAAAAATTCACCGGAATTTCTCAAGGAGGCGCGAATAAAATTCTTGTTCTTCGCCAGAGGTGGACCTTGCGAGCCTGTCGATTATGAGCTCGGGCGTGCTCTTTGCCAGATGATTGTAGCAGGGGTTTCTGTCGACTATCAGATTGTTTTCTTCATCGAGGCCTCTGGCTTCGATCCCATCTATCCTAACGTCGGTTTCTGCAAACCTCTGGACCTCTTCGGCAAGATGACTTACGAAGATCGCAACCGAATCTCTCTTGGCCAGTTCGTCCAGGAGAGAAGCTATGATCTTGGCAGAAGCACCAGGTTCGGTTATGGCTTCAAGCTCGTCGGCGAGAACCAGCTTCCGTTTCTCGTTGACGAGGACGGAAAACTTCCTGATGGTGGACTCAAAAGCACCAGCTCCAAGGGTCCCCCTGCTCTTTGCAAAGTAGTAGAACTCTTCGAATAGGCAAAGCTTGCAAACGTCAGCTGGAACCGGCATTCCCATGTGGGCCAGTATGACTATCTGGGCGGCCAGCTCCAGAAGGGTGGTCTTTCCGCCCGAGTTCACGCCACTTAGGATCGCGATCTTTTCCACGGGATCTGCAAGGCCTGTTGTGCCGACTGAGTAGCTTACAGGCTGAGGATCTTCAAGAAAGAGATTTCGCCCCTTCTCAAATCCAAGACAAGACTCATCGACGAACTGGGGCATGATCAAGTTCTCTTCTAAAGCGAACCGTCCCAAAGAATAGATCACGTCAAACTCGAGAAGGTTTGCAACCAGCTTCTCTGCCCGACCCCATTTATCCGCAAGATCCCTGGCAATATCTCGTCTGGCGTCAAGCCTTCTTGCCTCAAGCCTTCGTCGCCCTTCCGCCTGGAACCGGAGCAATGCGTTTCGATCTTCTTCAAGAGGATACTTCGCCATTGAAGGGAACACTTCTTCCAGGCGAGCCTTTTCTAGAGGCGTCATGTCAAGGTCCAAAGCGAACCTAACCCTCGATTCTTTTAGAACCTGCCCAAAGGCGTCGCCCATCTGGGATTCTATCAAATATCTCAGATCTTCGCCTTTGCCCAAGGCCTGAAGGATGTCTTCACCTGCCAGGGTCACTGAACGGCTTTCGATGATCCGTTTCAATTCGGAGTTGGCCCAACGGACCACTTCTTCTGTCCGCGCCTCCAGCACTTCAAGAACTCGTTCCAACCGGCAAGTTTCTTCATCTTCGTCTTGCCCAAGCTCCCTGACCGCACGTTCCAAGTCTAAGAGCCCATCAAATGATAAGAGATCGACCCGTTCCAATATCCTGGCAGCTTCTAGAGTCGAGTCCAGTGTGGCCAAGTTCTCACGGTAACGATGAAGGACCAATTCTGGCACCAGATACCATTCGTCTTGCAATTCGCAGTCCTCGACTTCGGGCAGGTCGAAGGTGTTCAACCTCTCGCCCAGATGAATCACCTGATCGTAGCCAAGCGCGAGATCTCTTAGTTCTCGCGCGTTCTCAACCAGGTGGACGTCTATAACCTTGTCTAGACCTCTGTTCTTCAGCTCTTCAAAAATTTGGGCAGAATCCGCTGCAAGACACCGATTTCTGATGCGAGGGGCAGCTCTTGAGCGAAATGGCTTTATCGCGGACAGGAGCTGTTCGAGGCCAGTTCCTTCGAGGATGTTGGCCGATCTGATGGCAAACTCTGCTGTCTTTTGGTTTTCTTCGATCAGGTCGACACAAGACGACGGGAAAAATGTTCCCATCTTGAGCCTGGCGTATTCGGTATTGGCAAATCCAGTCATCTTCTCCATCAAAGATTTGTAGATTCGGATAGCCTCATTGGTGGCCAGAAAGTTTTCAGGTGATACTTCATACCTCAAACCCAAGGCTCGCTGGACCAAGCCGATGGCCTGGCGTTGGCTCATCTTCAGCCTCATAAGGCCAGCAACATCGCTTTTCAGTATGGCATCGAGCGCTTGATCTTCATCCCCATAATGGGTGATGAGTCGCTCTTCCAGCCTGGCACCCACGCCAGGTATATCCTTCAACTTCAAAGCAGTTGATAGAGTTTTTAGAGGGATAATATAGCCGTTTCCCCAACGAGAAAGTTGATATCAGCTTGGCCCGAAAGAACAAATCGTGCTAATTCATGAGATTCTAGGTGTTGAAGAGGGAACACAGATATTCCTGGCTGAAGAATCGCTGGCGGACTTGATCAATCTGCCAGTGACCTTAGCGGCCATCGATTCAGGGCTGGACTTCAACGAAATGGTGAGGATAGATGAAGGGCTCGGCATTGCCTTCAAGTTGACTGAGCCCGTGGAGTTTTGGCTGGTGCTGACCGATCGTTATTCTAAAGAAAAAGTGCTGGAAAGTTTCCCAACGGAGAGGGTGGTCAAGTCCTCTGAAGAGAAGTTCCAGGAAGCTTTGGTCGAGTACTTTGCAATCTCCTTGAGTGACGAGCTATTTTGCGAAAGCTGCATAGAAACTGGCCCGCCATTCCACGTCCAAAGCAGGATCGAGCGGCTAGAAGAATTCCTAAGGCAGATTCTCATCCCTGAAGGGACGGTCATGGAGATCTGCTGTGGAAACGGCATGACAACCCAATCGCTCCGAAGGCTGGGTTTTGATCCTTGGACTGAGGATGTGGAAAAATGCGAGGTATGTCAAGCCCTGAAGGCAGGATTTTTGGATCCCAAAAAGACTATGCTGCTAGACGCCCGGCAACTTGGAAGCTTCTTTGGGCCAGAAGATTTTGATATCGTGGCCGGTTTCATGGTGGGGTTGGTAGACGATGTCAACAGATCCCTCTGGCAAGAGATTTTGTTGGAAGGATCAAAGCTTGCAAAGAAGATGGTGATATACACAACTTACACCAAACCTGAAGCCGAATGGATCGCAGAAACTCTTGGGAAGGCAGGATGGAAAGGAGAAGTGATTGACAACAGAGACGATTTCGGAATTTATGACCAGTGGGCTTACGTTGCAAAGAGGTGAAGAATACGAAAAGTTAATACGCACCTAGGTTAAGATAAGTACCTAGAGGTGATGCTTGTGCCTAAGTTCCAAAAGAGAACCGTCGAGAGAAAGGGCGACAAGAAAGCTGAAAATTTGGAAAAGAAGCTCATCGAGGACAACCTGGACGATCTGGTGGCTGGCACAGGCGGTGAGACTGAAGAGTGATCTCTCTTACCATAAAGATCGCAGGGAACGGTCGGATCGAGGAGACGCATACGACGGTGGAAGAAGGTCTGACTTACGAAGATCTGTTCGATATTTTGGACTTGAATCCGGAAGCCGTGGTGGCGCTTAAAGAGGGAATTCCCATTCCCGCCGACGACTTTGTCGAGGCTGGAGAGATCGAAATCGTACATGTAGTATCCTCTGGGTGATGACTCAACTGCTGGGCGTTTCTGCTCAGCATCCCAACTTTTCTAGGAAACTTTTTGCCCTGACGCAAAAGAAGAACTCTCCGAATAAATTTTAAAAAGTTCGACCACACCAGATCGAAATGTGTGCAAAAGAAATCAAAAATTATCGCCCCCGCCACCGAGCGAAAAACTCTCTCTCGAGGATAAGCCCGCCGATCCAGAAGGTGGCATCGCCAGAGATGACGAGGAGGTGAGGCTGGATTTTGCTCGTCTGTTTTCCATGCGGACCGAGAATGTGACATATTTCACGAAAAATGTTTCGTCTGGATGCCAGGATTGCAAAGCCCGTCTCTTAGGGCCATCTTTTTATTTCGGCCGGCCCCAACTTCTTGGTCATGGAGGATCGCGAGGGTCAGAAAGCCATCGAGGAGCTTGGAATCGAGCCCATTCGGAGGGTAAATAGCAGAGGTGGGCTTGCGCCGCACTTATCGCTTCAGTTCGACTCACACCTATTTTCGATCGACACGAGCCGTGCGCCCAAAAAATGTCTCCAGCCAGATTCTTACCTCATCACCCACGCCCACAGCGACCACTACGGAAAATCCGCCATGTTGTCCCCCGAGGCGATAGCATCGACCCAAACCGCCCGCGCTCTCGAGATAAGGCACGATAGAACTTACCAGGGCCAAACCTACTCGGTGGGCGAGAGCATTTTCGTTGGCGAAACCGAAGTTAAGACATGCACAACCGGCCACACCATCGGATCGAACGCGTTCTACTGGGAAAACGAAGTGGGAACAAAAGTCCTCGTAACTGGCGACGTCAAGAACTACGACTCACTTCCAAAATGCGACCTTCTGGTGACAGAGGCCAACTACGGCGATCCGCTGGATCCAGGATGCGTCTTTGACGATGACATCATGGCCTTTGGCGATGCAGTTGCATGGGGTGCGGCATTTGGAGCTTACGCCTTTGGCAAGGCCCAACGGGCGGTGGCGCTCATCAGAGGCTTTGGATACAAAGACCCTATCGGGATGGACGAAAAGTGCCTCGCCCTGACCGAAGAGCTGATGCCCAAAGCTGGACCCCTCACCCCAGTCGAGGAGAACGAAACCGATATCAGCGTGGTTACGCCCTGGAACCTGTCAAGCGTCAAATCCTGGAACAAGTACGTCCTCACAGGAAGGTGTGACATAAACTTTCCAAGGATTAACCTGAGCGACCACCTGGACTTTCGAGGCCTGACCAAGATGATCGAGAAGGTCTCGCCGGAGGCGACGATAGTCTACCACCCCGAAGGAGATAGGGCCAACAGCCTTGCAGCCTACATCCGCGACACGATGGAAAGCTCTGCTATATCGGTAAGCGAAGTCGAAAGCAGGTTCTAACTCCGTGAAAAATCGTAAATTCGATAGCTTTTAGACGATGGACCTTTGGACAGGACAAAAGGCGACGTCAAAGGTAACGTATCAAGAGCGGCAACATAAGAACACCCATAGCATGCGTTTTTCTTATCCCGACCAACGGCGCAATCAGCCCAACCACGGTTGATACGAAGAACAAAAATAGGCCAAAAGGACCTGTGAATGCAAACGTCATCCCTGTGAGGAAGACGAGGACGCTTCCGCAAAGCAACCTGTAGTTCACCATCCTGACAAATCTCGCTGCAACTCGACCTGCCCGGATGGTGGCAATGTAAGAGAGAACTGACGTCGCGACGACCACCGTTACCATCGTCAACAAAATCCCCTGGTCCACCTCGATGAGCTCGCTTATGGCAACGGCGGCGCCACTTCTTGGCCTTCCCACCACCTGGAGCGCCACGAGGGCGAAGAGGGCGTTGGCGGTGTTGACCCCGGAGACCGATACCAAAAACTCTTCATCTGACCCTTCCGATCCTAACCTTGCAACCACGGTGGCAACCGCTGGCGTAACTCCCGGAACCCATGCTACCACAGATCCTGCAAACCCGCCAAGGAAGGCGGACTTTGCGGCAGTTCGTCCTGATATCTCAAACTCGGTCACTCTTTGTGCCGGAATCTCTGCGCCCGTGACGAGGCTTATTATCAGGAGAGACGCCCCGAAAAGGCCGCTCAACAAGGGAAGCAGAACCTCTGGCTCGACCCCCAGCCCCAAAAGGGGAGGATGCAAGTTCCTCATGGTTGAAGGCGAAGACACCCAGAAATCCACTGGAAAGGAAGAGAACCAGGGCCAAAAACTTGTACTTCAAAGGAACAAGCGATCCTTGACCTTCCACAAACCGCCCCTTCTCAGATAGGATCATGATCGCAACTATCGCGAGGAGCACGAGTCCCATATTCGCCATCATAAGGTCGTAATAGCGGCCAAAGAGAAATGCCAACGGATAGATCAAGATGAGGGCCACCAGGACTGAAGATGCGCTACCCAAAGCCGAGAGCCTTATCGCTTCAATTCCTCTTCCCTCGAGCATCATGTTGTGGCCAGGAAGGACTGCAAGGGCAGTATCCGCATCTGGCGCGCCTATGAAGACCGATGGTATTATGTCAAGGAAGGTATGGGAGACGCTCGCCGCAAGGATCGCCACGGCCAAGTAAAAGGGCTCGACCCCCACTGCAAGAAGGGGCGGCGAAATTGCGAGGATGAGGGCTGCAAAGTTGTTGGTGTGAAGGCCAGGGACAAGGCCGCTTGCCACTCCCAAGAGAAAACCCAACGATGCAGCCAGAAGTATCAAAAGGTCCGGCATTTGGATTGGCGATTGCTGAGTCTCGATAAATAGGTTTTCAGGAGGGCGGAAGGCGTCTATCTGTTAGTCACTTACAGGTACCGATCAAGTGTTTCGCTGAAACGGCGAAAATACGATAAGTTCTCCTTGAGCGTTTTGGGGTTCAATTCCGCTAAAATCTGGAACGAACGCCGTCCTTTGTCGTACCCCTTCCCACTGCCGCTGTCCTTTGTAGCGTTTTTCAGCGCCGCCAGCAGATCATGCCGAAATCTGCGCTCCAAATCGTCCACTGGAAAGAGAGCGCTTTCCTGCAAATTCGCGCCAAAAAAATTGTGCAGAGCCACACGATCCGCCATTATCCACGTCTCCATGCAAGTTGCCATCATCTGCGCCTGTTCATCCTTCGCGCCGACGGGACGGCCCCTATCCGTCTCGATCCTTCAGATGATCCCAGACGGCCACGGTAACCGGCTCTTCGCTATCGACGAGAAGCATCGGAAATTTATCCCGATTGGCTGAGGTCAAAGCCTTCTTGAACATGTCGTAGGCTTTATCGCGTCCACCACAGGCAACGATGCTCGGCATCCGTCCCTCAAAGCCTGATTTCTCAATGAGCTTGCTAAACCCTTTACGGCACCGCGAATGAAGTTTTTTGCTGTCGCCGCCCCCCTCAACATATATCCGCACGCTTACCATCTCGTTCCCCCAAGCTCGCCACAGGTCCAGAGCTCACCCAGACGATAATCTTTCAGCCATTCTTCCAGCTCCTTGCCGTCGGGACGGCTAATCCTGGTCTGGCCGTCGTGCTTCTCGCAAATGAGGACCACATCAGGCCGCTCGGTCATCGCATCGACGAGAATGTCTGAGTGGGTGGTGACGATCAACTGGGTGCGTTCTGAGGCGGCGTTGAGCAGGTTGGCCAATTCGGGTAGGATGTCGGGATGAAGACCGAGTTCAGGCTCCTCGATGCAGATGAGCGGCGGCGGTGTGGGGTCACATAAGATCGCCAGCAGGCAGAGGTATCGCAGCGTTCCATCTGACAGCCTGGTTGCGGGGATCGTAAAATCTCCTTCGGTGAAGAACACCTGGACAGTACCACCCTCAATGCTCACATCGAAGTCGTCAAAGCCTTCGTAGAGGTCACGCAGCGCTTCAAGAATGGCATTCTTCGCCTTCGGCACCCCGCGCAACCGGTTCAGGAATAGTCCCAGGTTCGAGAAGTCTTCTTCCAGTCTATCGTTGCGCATGTCCGCCTGCTGCGGCTCGCGGAAGGTCGCGTTGCGTCCGAAATACCACTCCCGATATATCTTGATATCATCGTAGACGTTCGCCAGGTAGGAAACTTCCGGATACGTCTCGGGGTCTCGCCGTTGAGCGAGTATGGACTGGTCAGTCTTGACCGTCTCAGGCTTCAGCTTGCGTTGTTCGTTTTCTTCTCCTGTCCTGACATTGATTACTGGATTTCCGTCTTGGTAGCTGTAGTAGAAATAGGGCGTTTCGTGACCTGAATAAGACTTCTCGTTCTCGATGCGCTCGTCTACCAAGCGGAACGTCTGGTTCTCCTCCCAGAAGGCAAGGTGGTGACGGAGCGGCTGGTGTCCTTGGGGGTTGCTGATAACGACGTCAAGGGAAGCCACCTCCTCTGGCGCTCCTTTCCATATCCAGTTGCCCACGCCTCCGCCCCGGCGGATGACCGCACGAATATCGCCAGGGGTGGCGCGCAGGAGGGATATGGCTTCGATGAAGTTGGACTTTCCAGAGCCGTTTGGGCCGATGAGCACGTTCAAGCTTTCAAGGTCAATAGGCTCTGTATCGGGTCCAAAAGAAAGCAGATTGCGAGGCCGGATCGCCCTCATTATTCGCATCTCATTGCCGTCCATGTTTATTATCCCACCAATTTTTATATAATTTTCTATCCATCCCCTATTTTGACTCCCCGCAAAACAAGACGCTATTTGGTCGGTGGCGTTCCTTTATAGCGCTTTCCTGAAGAAGATCTGGATCAGAGGTAAGAAGCTTAGAGGATAATCATTGAGTGGTGTGAATCGCCTGGATGAGAACAGAGGAAAAAATCAGTCAAAATCGCAAAAGTCATTGAAGAGAGATTTCGAAGGAGAAATCGTTAAAGATAAGTTGTGGAAGAGCGCCGAGGGAGGGATTCGAACCCTCGAGTCCCGAAGGGACACAGGTTTAGCAAACCTGCGCCATACCAGGCTTGGCTACCTCGACTCGCGGCCATTCCTTTGTCCTTTCAATATTTAAGCTCTGCGTCACGGTGCCGCTCAAGCTAGTCAAGTCGCCCTTCAATCTCCCAGCCCACATTCTAGAAGGCTCACGCACTTGAGAAGATCCTTGCTGGTTATGATCCCCACCAATGCACCATGTTCCACCACTGGAAGGCGCCTTATGTTGTGGGACATCATGAGCTGGGCCGCCATTCCCACAGACTCTTTGGATCCTATTGTCACGAGGGGTGCAGGCGTCATTATCTCTGAAATCTTCACCTTCGAGGGATCTAATCCCTTCGCAAAGACACGCCTGAACATCCCGCTGGTGGTTATTATCCCCATGATCTCCTTTAACAATCCATTCCAGGCCACAAGAACGCTGCCCTTATTCTCCCGCACCATGACCTGTATCGCCTCAAAGACCGTGGCATCAGGTTCCATCGTGACTATGGGATAAGTCATGAGATCTCGAACTTTCATAGCCAAAGTTATCTCCAAATCCTTGTTTAGTTGTCCACAGCTTATATCAAATTTGCCTGTGGGAATCGCGCGACACAAATCACAATGAATCACATCAAATTACAAAAAAGTGTTACAGGGTGCGGCGGAGATGCGCCGAAACCTTCGGGCCGAAATATGCCAGCGCCTCGACCGGAGATCTGGCATCTGATCAGGTGCCGTGATTGTGAAGATCACCGCATATTAAACCGAGGTCGAAGTCTTGCCCCTCAAGCTTTGAAAGGGGCTCGACTCGACCATGTAAGATCTTCTATCGCGAGAATTCTCAGTTGTTCCAAATTTCGTCCCATCTCAGCTCCAACCCCACAGCGGGCTGTTCCAACCCGAAGCTGAGCAGAACCTGAGGATGGATCTCGCCGAAAGATCCGACATTCACGCCGTTCACGACCAGGTCGCCTCTCCTCCCTTCGAGGAACGCCCCGTCCCTGGAAGGAACTATCTCGGGCTCGATCCCAAGACCTCTGAAGATAGCATCTACCATCGACCTGATCTCGGCAAAGTCGGCCCCACTGTGGATGGAGGCTGTTGCCAGGTTCTGCCTGGTCTTCCTATCCACGAGCACATCGCCCAGGGCGAAGATCTTCTGAGGCAAGGGATGATGCTGGTTTAAGGAGAAGATCTCAAGAAGACTCGGGAGGATGTCGGTTCTGACCATGGTGTGAAGCTCGCTTATGGGATGAAGAACCCGGGTGAAGGCTTTTTCGTCTCTGGAACGTCTCATGTTCTCGAAGTTGACAGCCTCGTTGGTGAGCGTGAAAGGCATCGTCTCGATATATGCCAGGCCCACCATGATCTCTCTTAACTCTGATTTTCTGACTTCGATAGAATGAGCTTGGCCAACAGTGACCGTTTTTGGGATCATTGGCACCAGGTTCTCATAGCCGTATCCAATAGCCACATCTTCGAATATGTCCCAAGAATGCATGATATCGGCCCTGTAGGCCGGGGCCAAAACCTCGATCTGAGAGTTTTTGGCCTTTGCGCCAAAACGCATTTTTTCCAGGTACTGGGCGATTTCTTCAGGCGATAAATCAGTTCCAATCAAATTGTTTGCATCCTCGGCTTCGATCGTCCACTTCGCAGGAGTGAGATTCGGAAGGACCTTATCGCCCTCGGCACTCTTGACAAGAACGCTCTCGATCCAGCCGCCCCTTTCGGCAAGTGCCGTTGCGACTATGTTCAAAGCCCTCTGGACCGCGACGTAATCGGTGCCTGTGACGTCTAAGAAGAGGTCGCGAGAGTCATCTCGTACCCGAGTCAGATTGCCATTGATTATTGGGGGAAACGAAAGAACTTGGTCATCTGCGTCCAATATCAAGGGGTAGCGATCCATCCCCTCGAGGATATGGGCGTAAGATATGCCCTTGGGATGTTCTTTTAGTATGTCTCTCATTGAGAGGCTTTTTTGAAAATCTAGTGGCACGAACTCGAAATCGGGATCTGCAGCAAGATATCTGAACGGCGGTTTCACTCTGGATATGTCGTGAACGCCGATCGCAACCTTCTTCCTGTTCCGGCCAAGTCCCCAGTGAAGGTCCTCTTGCAGATCCATGAGTGACTCGATTGCAGGATCGGAAAACTCAAGGTCCCTGACGACGGCACTGCAAAGGTACGGCCGCACGTTTTTGACTGAAGGGTCTATCTCGATCACGATATTGCCGGGCTGAATCTCGTATTCAGGAAGGCCAAGTTCCAGGCCAAAGAAACCGCGCAGGGCCCTGGCCACGCCTTCAGGACTGTAAAGGTCGGGCCTGTCCGGAAAGAACTCTACGTCAGCATAATCCTCTTCCAAGCGCTCGATATCGGCACCGATCATGGGGACCCTCTTTAGGATTGTGTCCCGATCGACCCCGACCAGTTCTTCCATATCTTCGTAATAGAGTCTGATAACTGGCATCGACTTTACCTCCCAAATCAGAGTGTTTTCACCAGAGTATCCCTAAGCCACCCAATGTCAGACTGGTAAAGCTCTCTTAGGTCTTTTAGCCCCAAAGTGAGCATTGCAACCCTGCTCACACCAAGCCCCCAGGCCAGAACCGGCACATCGATCCCGAATGGCGCCGTAACTTCTCGCCTGAATACGCCAGCCCCACCAAGTTCTACCCATCCAAGGCCGTCGATGTAGACTTCAGGTTCCACGCTGGGTTCGGTGTAGGGGAAATAAGCTGGCCTGAACCTGACCTCTTCAAATCCCATCTTGGCGTAAAACTCCTCTAATATGCCCAACAAGTTCCTGAAAGTGACGCCTTCATCCATCACGATACCTTCGAGTTGCTCAAACTCAGGGGTGTGAGTGGGATCGATCGCCTCGCGCCTGTAGGACCTATCTATCGAGAATGCCTTCACCGGTGGCTTGGGATGATCTGCCAGGTATTTTATGGTAAGGGAAGTAGTGTGAGTTCTCAAGACCTCTTTTCTTGCAACCTCTGGGTCCCAAATTCCGCCCCAGCCAGTAGAGCCCACGTTGCCACCACGCTCGTGCATCTCTTTTGTCTTGGAGTAATCGGGCACTTCGGCTTTTGTTTCCAAGTAGAAGGTGTCTTGCATCTCTCTTGCAGGGTGGTCTTGAGGCTGGAAGAGGGCGTCGAAGTTCCAGTAGCTGGACTGGATTATTTCGCCCTTGATCTCAGCAAACCCCATCTCCATCATGATCTCCCTCATCCAGCGAATGAGCCTCTGGTAAGGGTGCATCTTTCCTGGGTAGATCCTTTCAGCCGGAAGCGAGACGTCGTACTTTCTCACGCGATAACGCGTTCCATTGTAGAGAACGTTAGTGCCATCCCAGATCCCGTTCTTTATCATGTCAGAGGTTATCTGACCAACTTCTACGGCCAGATCCACATCGTCCCATTTGATATCAAATTGCAGAGGTTCGTATCTCCAGGATTTGGTGGTGACTGACTCGATGAGACCTCTACTTTTCAGGATCTTGAGGGCTTCACCGTCCAAGGCAGAAGCGCGGGTTTCGCCCTGGAAGGCGAGAGTTTCAAGAGCGACCTCGTCAACGCCCCGGGGGGCGTCTTCGACGGGCTTTACAACGCCTTTATCGATCGAGGCCCAGCCTTTCTTCTTGAGCCAGCCGATCCCCACCTTGAGGTCGGGATCCTTGATCGCTGATAGCGAGATTTCTTCGGTGCTTGCCAAATCCAGAATCTGCCTTTCAGGCAAGCCCAATTCTGCGTATCTCGCGCCTTCTTCGGAGAGGACGCAAACCTCTTCGACCTTCTTTTCGACCTGTACCAGATCCATATCGGCAAGGCCCTCTGCCGCCGATATCACCGAAACCGGCTTGATCCTGAGCCTTTCGGCGATGGCCTCAGGATCGCTGAGCCCCCCCGATATCTCCTTTAGCACCTGCTTATCCCTGGGAGATAAAGCAGATAACCTGTTGTCTTCAGATGGCATGTGATCATCATCCCATAAAATCAGAATTTCATCGGAAAGCAAATACAAGACTGTATATTAAGGCTGCCCGTCAGGAGCGATCGACTATAGTCGAGAACCGATTAGATGAGACTAATCTGTTCTCGCCCGAATAGTGTTTAACGATACGAATAGGCCAAAATCTAACAATCTTGCGATTTTTAGATTTGGCCGAAAGGTACCGTTAAACACTATACATATGGGCTACATGTTGCAGAACCCGTGCCAACAGCGCTTGGCCGGATCGACGGAAAGAGCAAAAGTATAAATACACCTCTCCAAAGAAGGACACCGATCTGGGGAATTATATGAAATGTCAAGGAAGCTCCAAGAGGAAGTATACCGGCGGAAGGAGGATATCCAGCCGGGGAAAGCGCAAGTACGAATTGGGCAGAGAATCTGGTGAGCCAAACGTAGACGTCACCAGGAAGAAGACGATCAAGACTCGTGGCGGCAATACTAAGATCCGTCTCTTAAGGTGTAATGTAGCCTGCATTACAGATCCTGCGACTGGAAAGTCCAAGACCGCGAAGATCGAAAGCGTGGTGGAAAACGGCGCTAACCTTCACTACGTCAGAAGAAACATCCTCACAAAGGGCGCTATAATCAAGACTGATATGGGCAACGCCCAGATCACCAACAGGCCAGGCCAGGAAGGTTTCATAAACGCCATCCTCTTCACCGAGTGATTCAACACAATCGTTCCAATCACTTTTTGGATGTACCTGATATTCAGATGTAGTCGGTGCGGTCGTCACCTGTACGCTGAGGAGGGGACCTGCACCAGATCATGTCCTTGTGGAAAGAAAATCACCCTAAAGAAGGTGAATGTGCTCGCAAGAGCCGAGGACGTCATCGAGGCTGGAGAGAAAGTTAGATCGCTCCAGCTCGGCAGCCGAGGGATGACCGGCTTTTCTAGGGCTGGCTGAATGCTCTGCATTTTTCCAGACTGTTTTTGTTTTGTGGCCCTGTAAATGCCCAAAATATGAAAAATCGATATGTTATGACCCCATTTTCAGGGGCATTTTCACGATGGATCCGCGTTATTTTGGACGGGTTCTAGCATGATTTCAGAAGTTGCTATAGCCTTTCCACCTCTGGCCGTGTTGATAGATATCACAGTTATGTTGCTAATATCTATGTCCATCAGGTTCACGTCAGCAGGAGCAGCTCTGAACTGACCTTCACAGGTAACAGTTCCACCTTTATCGGTGTTTATGGCCACCACCCCACGGAACGTCTCTTGAGGTTCTGGCTCGCCAAAGAAGGATCGTTTAAGGTCCATAAAGATGTCAGAAGATGCGTTGAGCCCTTTGCCCCCCTCGGCAAATTTCTGAGAGAATGCTGGATGGACAAATTCTTCGTGAAATGCCATGACACTGTCGAGAGAATCTGGATAGTCTATCTCTGAAGGAAAATTGCTGGTTAAATCTGCAGAGCCAACTGAGCCAAAAAGAAGAATTGTGCCCATCAGCATCAAGCCGATGGACATATCTTTCGCTTTCATCTCGAATCCTATTTCGGTCAGAAAACTTGGTCGAACTTCAGCATTGCCTTATTTTGATAGCCACGTTGTTGATCGCAGTGCCGTCGCCAACCGCGATGGCGGACTGGCCATCAGAGTTGATCATCTCTATGTTAACCAGTTTGTTTTCCAGATTGAGTATACCCCGTTGGTCTCCGCACACGCAGATGTCCTCTGAACGAAGCTCCCCTGCATTCTGTTCCTTGTCAACTGTAAAACCGTTAGTTGCAAAGGCCATCCGTCCGAGAGACAATGCATCCTGCTGACCAACGTTGATAGCGTCGAAGTTCATGTTTCCAGGCCAGATGCCAAAGGACATCATGTCCATATCCTTCATAAAGTCCGGACCTCCTGACGCATCACACTGTGCCACGGCTGGAAGTGCAAAGAACGCCGCGGCTAAAACAAATAGCGCTACAAATTTCTTTATGCTATCACCCCTTCATTGCGTGAGTTAGACACAGTTAGGTCGGGGCCATATTAGTATTTTTTGGTAACGTTGTGGATATGCAGACCCGTTCGGGGCGAAATCCGATTAAAATGTGAGCATCCTGAAATCCAGCTTTAAAACATGAAAACGGCTACCGAGATCTGTTTTGTAGTCGAGATCCAATTATTACAGTAGCAAATCTTGCAATTCCAAGCCATTGAAGAATACGCGAAATTTCGCCGCGATGCTTCAGGCGAAGATTAACTTTCGAACCCTCATGGTTTCAAGGTCCAAATAGGGAACAATGGCAGCCGTGGGCTGGATATTCATCTTCTTTTGAAAATCGGTCTGACCTTGCCAGGTACCGCTGTTTATCACGGTGACACCTTTGTATCTGGTCACACCAAAGGTGTGGACGTGACCACAATGGAGAACGGCAGGAGGCCTTTGGATCACCAAAATGTCTCTTTCTTCGGGGGCGATAGAGACTCGGTTACCGTAAATGGGTGAGAGATGCCTTCGCTTTAACATCTCCACCATTATCTTCTCAGGCTCGCTGTAGGATAAGCCCGGAATCTTGAGCACAAGGTCGTCCATGCTTCTGCCGTGGTAGACCAACCATTCGATCCCACCCAGCTTGAACCAGGCAGGGTTTCCCACAAAGGTGCAGTTATTCCCAAAAAGTTTCTGGATGGACTCAGGAAATGCAGGTTGCGGCTCAGCCTGCCTGACTGCGTCGTGGTTACCGGGCGAGATCACTATCTGGATCCGGCTTGGTATCTCCGAGATCAATTCAGCCGCAGATTCGTACTGCTGATGGATATCCATTATTGAAAGATCATCTTCTTGGCCTGGATATACACCCACACCATCCACCAAGTCTCCTGCGATCACGATGTACTTCACCTTAGAGACGAGTTCTAACGGATCATCCATCTCGCCGTTGATCCAGGCCGTAAACCTCTGCCATCCGTCTTCTACGAAGTATTTGCTTCCCACGTGAAAGTCGGACATTAAGAGTGCGCCACCGTTTCCAGACTTGGGCGGCATTCCTTCTGGAAGGTCCGGCCAGATTAAGGAATTGGCAAAGACCCTTCCTCCGCCGTCGGTGGTTCCAGAAACGCCGATCACCTCGTCTGAAACCAGGGAGTTCGATTCTTCGAAAGGTGGCGTCCCCTTCTTGAATATCACCATAACCATGCCGGTGGGATCTTCCAGCTGGACCAGTTTGTTGCCTTTGGTGCTGGTCTTGATGTCCATCACCATTCCGATGATGGAAATTTCCCTTCCAGCGACGTTTTTTCCCAAGCTCTCTATGGGCCGGGCGTTCAGCCGCGACGAGAGAATATCTCCGATCTTGGAATACCTATCTCTAAAGTACTTGATGAAATCTTGGTACTGGCCGACACACGTGGATTTCCCGGTTATGTCGGCCAATAGCTCAAGATCGGAAAAGGGTGTTTGACATGTATTTGAAGGTGGTGAAGGAGGATTGATTGCCGAATTGACAAGAGGGTTAGAGACTGATTCCAACGATACACAAGCTACATCATGAGCCGAATATTTTTCTTCAAGTCTCGTAAGATGGGCGTGCCTATCCCCTCCAACGGCTGAGGCCTTAGTTCCCCCGTTGCCCTCTAATGCAGGCTTCTTCAGAACCTGAATATGTGACGCACAATTTGTATTTTTGGTTTCATTTGGAAGATTTATTCCAGAGTCGACACAAGTCTTTGGTTTAAGAAGATCAGGCTGCAGAAGGTCTGATGCGTCCTTTTCTTTGGTCGAGCTCATTTCTTCAATAGAGCGTCTTAGGTCTGAAACGGTTACCACTATCGTCGAAGAATCCAGTGAACTGATCACTCGCTTTACCAGAGACGTTTTGGCTCCGGGATAGGACGTAATCAGATCCAAAGCTTCTGGGTCTATCAGATAGCCTTTTTCGGCAAACCTTTGGATGATCTCCTGCATCGAAAGGGAGCATTGTCCTCGACCACAAATAAAACTGTCTGACTGATTAGAAGAGAATGGGTCATGGTCGCAGACACATCCTCAGAGTATGAAAATCGCTATGCAATAAATTCATATAGGACCTTTTCATTTAAATGCAGGTATAATTACATAAAGTCCATAAGCCCCATCTGCTTGGACTTATCATTCTCGAAAAGGGACTCGATGTCCATTTTGATAAGCTCGAGCCTTTGCTTTGTGTACTCGTCCACGCCAAATTCCTCTGCCACCCTCATCGAGACCTCGAGATACTTCTTCACGCTGCCCTTGTGAACCGTCAAGATGAGCTTTCCACCGCACGTGGGGCAGCTCCCGCTGAGGGGCGGTCTTCGAAACTTAGCTCCACATTTGACGCACCGTACCTTCTGCCTCGAAAACGCGCGAAGATTCCCTATGAGGTCAGGTAAGAAATGAGAGTTGATAACCCTCGTTGCTACATCTCTCTCGTCAACGGCCCGGATCTCTCTTGCAAGACGAAGCTGGGCATCCAGCTTCTCGACCATTGTGCCCAACGTTTTGTAAGAGCTGTTAATAGGGCCAGAAGCGATGTCATCGGTGTCGTGAGTGAAGAAGAACCCTTCGTACTGGGCCTCGGTTCCGAGCCTTCCTGAGACCACGTCCATCGACTTTTCTAGGTCCTTGGGGCTTGTGTTGCTCAATGTGGCCTCGTAAAATTCGAGTGGATATGTTGGCAAAAGATCCAAGTTGTGAGCCTCGCCATCGACTTCGGAAGGATCGAGCTTCGTGGTCATGACAAGAGGTGCATCCATCTTTCCGCCCCTTTTTTCAGGCAGATATGACATGGAGAAATTTAGGAGCGAATCCATCAGCAGCATGACGCAGTCCTCGTCGCCATCGCAGTTCCTCCTCTTGGCTGCGTGAAAGAAGGGATGGCCATATCCAGCAGAGGCCGAGGTGTACCCGATCAGGCGGCATAAGACTCCAGCCGAAGTGTGAGGCGCTAATCCCACCATGAGCACCCCGATCAGGTCATTGGGGGTTTGGGCCTTGTAATATGGTTCGAGCCCGTAGAACTTGACTAGCTCTTCGTCAACGAAATGAGCTACATTGAGGAGGTAGTCACCCCCATCAAAAGAAAGGATGACGTCCTGAACCCTAAGTTCACAAATCTGTTCAGGGTCTGTTAGAGGTTGGCCATATATGTCCTCGGTATACCCTAGATCTCTAAGCCGCAGAACATCGGCATGGATCTCCCGAGGCCTGAAATGTGTGAGAGGCAGATCGGTCAAGTCGTACCGGACGGTTCCATCCTTGAAGACAAAGACTCCATGTTTTGCCCTCAGTATCCCCTTTTCCAACGACTCAGGAGTCTTGTCTCTGGAAGTTAAGCCGAGAACGCCCCTGACTAGGTCTGGCTCGCGCTCTCCAAGATGTGCCAGCGCTTTGGAGTAGAGCTTTTTCACGTCAAGCGTCATCGTGGCCGCTGCAGTGGTTGCGCTCCCACATCTTGGGCATCGTTCCTTTCCACCGAGCTTGCATTTAGGACAAACCCTTTTTGGAAGTGTGTGGGTGCCACAATCGCAGAGAAACTCGTGCGTTTCTTTGCCGCATTTGGGGCATACCCTCTTTCCGATATCGGTTGCGATCACGCCTATCTTGCCGTTTCCTTTGTGGGATTTCGCAGACATCCCCACAGAACGACTCTTTCCGCCAACTTCGCCTGTTGGGAACAGCACGTGAGGTGGCGGCTTCATCTTCCTCTTGTCAGATTTTTCGGGCCGACCCATCCGGCCTCCAATTCTGGTTGGAGCCCTTGCCATCACCTTGATCCCTGAAACCACATTTACCATCTCCAGGGCAGAGCCTTCCATCTCTTGCGAAGTTAGTCCCAATCCGTCTGGATCGATTCCAAGGCAGAGCAAAAACGGCCAAGGGTCCTGGATCACGATCTTTCCTTCTCTCACCTTGTGAAGGACGAGAAGAGTTTCCAAGGTTTCTTTCGCCGGCAGGGGCAAGAGAAGCGTACCACCACCATCATCACCACCACCATCATCACCATCACCATCATCATCATCATCATCACCTCTCATCTTGCCTTCAGACGAGACGATTTTGGCCAGGGTACTATATTCTTCGGCGGATATGTCGTGCCAGAGGAATGTGTGTTTGGGATGGAGCGGGATTCCAAACCCTCGAGATATCTCGATCGCGTCTTTGCCGCCGATCTCCTCTAAACCCGCAGGATTGCCTCCTGCCTTTTTGAGCTCTGCAGACCACCATTCAAAGCAGTAAGATGATGGTGCCAGAGGTCGATTGTTCTCGAGAAAATCACCGTAGCAGATCAAGATCTCGCCAACGTCGATGATCTTGGCGACCTGGTCTGCATACTGTAGCGTCTCTTCTTTTGTATCGGCTCGCACCAGGTCTCCATTCTTAAGCCGGATGGTGGGGCCTTCGATTGTGCTCACAGGAGATGCTGCCACCGCCTTTCCGGGTTGTTCCACCTTAACTTGAGTTCCTGCAGCTATGAACTCGCCCAGGATTGTCATAGTGGCAGGGCTAAACCCAGCTGCAGCAAGTCCGGTGTTCCTGGATCTGCCATACCGGAGCCTAAAACCTCCTGGCCTCGATGGGTGGCTGAATACGGGCCGTCCTGCGATAATGTCTCTTAGAAACTTCTCGTTTGATGAGCCGCCACCCTTCTTTCCGCCGCTGGCAAGTTCGTCCAACCAGTCCCAACCTTCGATCCCCAGCTTTGTGACGTGTTTTTTGAGTTTGGGTCGTTTGAGGGCGATTCCTTCTGCAGAGACTAGGGCCACGCCCCCCCGGATCCTGTTTGTCTCGATCCGTTCGAGATCTCTGTAGCCTGAAACCTCAGTTTCTTCTGTGGGCTCGCCTTCTATGCAGATGGGGCAGTTCTTCACCATCGTTCTGATTTCGTCATCGGAAGGAACGTACTGAAGGCCTGCAACTTGCCTATAGAGCCCTATCTCTTCGACGTACCTTTCGACCTCTTCAGGTCGAGGCTTGTAGGGCGCAATCCCTACTTTACTCCTGACGTAATCTGCCACGAGAACGCTCAGAGCCTGGGCGGTTCCGCCTGCGCTCCTGATGGGGCCTGCATAATAGACCTTCAGATAATCGGTGCCGTCGTCGTTCTTTCCAAGAGCGACGCGGGCGATTCCCTCGATTGGCGCGGCCACCACGCCTTCTGTAAGCAAGGCAACAGAGGTCCTGATGGCGTTGTCGATGGCATCTATCTTTTCGGGAAAGTTTCCGATTCTGCCCTCTGCAAAATCGATACCTATCGCGAGTGCCGCCTCTTCTCGGCTCTTTCCTTCTCGTTCTAGCTCACGTATCCGCGTTGCAATTCCCTCGATTCCGATCAGTTTTTCGACCCTTTCAGCCAAGTCTACGGCTGTCGGAATCTCGACTGAGGTGCTGGGATCTTTTCCTTGCTGGCGAGCTTTCCCTGCGATCACCATGGATTCGGAAAGGCCAGAGTGAAGGCCCTCGAAGTATTCCTTGCTATTCAATCCGCGTCTCCCCAAAGGTACAGGTCTGTCATGGGATCGTGAGACCTGACCAGAATGTCTCCTTTCAGCTCCTGTATATAAACTTCAGCCGCAAAGATCACTCCGCTCTGGAGGTGGCCGCCTACAACTTTGCCATTTCTGTCGGCCAGGGATGCGTGGGCGTGGACGAAGGGCTTTTCGTCTCTGATCGATATGTTGCCAGAGCAGGAAACAAGTTCCATGGGCGCATCTATCAAGTTTCCATGATACTCATGAGTCTCCTGGTCGTAGTAGCCAATCTCTGCCTTTTGGAGCGCCCCAATGGCGCTGAAGATCCCGGTTCGGATCTTCATCTTCTCGGCAAGGTCAGTTATCGACTCGACCAGATCTGCGCCGTAATCGAACCTGGCCACGATGCTTTTTTCCCTCTCAAGTTCCCTGACAAGCAATGATGTCACACCTCTTCACGAAATATTCTTTTCAGAAGTGCCGAACGTCAGCTTACCCTCGTCACTTCATAAAAATTATCTATGATCTGCCTTTTGGGATGGCCGTATCCCTCAGATCCAGTACTACGCTTGCATCTTCAGATCGGTGTTATGTCCCACGTTGAAAAATGGGTTGTATAGGTTGAGTTTCTAATCCGCTGTCATCTTACGCACCAGTGCCATTATTCCTGGCTTTGCGTCCTTTGCAAGTTGTGGTTGGAGCGTGCACATATCCATTTCGAGGGATTCGAAGAACTCCTTGTTTAGTCGGTCAGAAATCTCGTCGAATATTCTCTTATAAGCGACGCAGTGGGGATCGACGCCTTTTATCTCTCCGCCAGTGGGCGCTATGGCGTTGTAGGGGCATCCACCACGACAGTACCTTATGTGTTTACATCCCTTGCATTCCTCGTCCACATACTCCTTAAATTTGCGCATAAGCTTTCCTGCGTCGGATTGGGCGAGGTCTTCCATGCTTGGGTGGTCATAAACATTGCCCATGATGTATTCTGGCATGCCTACAAAGCGACAGCAAGGGTATATGCTCCCATCAGGCCCCACAGCAAAGGTACTATCCATACAATCAACATAAGTGCATACAGTACCCCTGTTTGTGAGGACTCTTCTACACAAATCGTTGATATTCCTGATCTCAATCTCATCCATTTTTTCCAGGTATAGGTTTAGAAGATAGACTAACAACTCACCATACTCTTTTGGGTCAAGAGCCCACTTTTCAGGCTCTTTACCACGTAACGAAGGAAGTGCGGGATGTAATTTGAACATTAAACCATTCTCCAAGAAGAAGTCAACGATATCTTCTTTGAACTTTGTAGAATAAGACGTGAAGGTGCAGATAAATTGCACGCTGAGGCCATGTGCCTTGGCAATTTCATACCCGCTCATCGTCTTTTCGTAGTATCCTTCTGATCTCTGCAGGTCGTTTAGCTCTTTTGGACCATCCAGGCTGGAGCCTAGGGGAATGCGATACTCTGCAAAAATTTCAGCTAATTCTGGGGTAAGCCTCCAAAGATTCGTCTGGAGTGCGAATGCCATTTTCATATGGCTTAACCCTTCTGTAAGCAGTCGCAACGTTTCTCGGTAAAAATCTGCGCCGGCTAAGAGCGGTTCTCCACCATGAAAGGTGAACGTAACCGGATCATCACGAAAATTCTGGAGCCATTCAACCACTTCTTTTATGGTTTCAATGCTCATTATCGGAGATCCTTCTTCAGAGCTCCAACAATAACTACAATTAGAAGGACCGCCCAAAGTGGGGACCAGCATTACATGGAACGGTCGCTTTTGAGACACATTTTTTTCAGCCTTCTTCAAGGTACATAATAGTTTTCCTGCAGTATTTTGGGTACCATTCGATCGATCTTGGGGTGCCTAGAGTATAGTCAAGAACCGATTAGATGAATCTAATCAGTTCTCGCCAGAATAGTGCTTAACGATACGAATAGGCCAAATCCTAAACTCTTACGAGTTAGAGATTTGTCCGAAAGGTATCGTTAAGCACTATAGTACGAATTCCTAACTCGACTTTGTCAGATTAGGCAATTGCAACCTATCGACCACTACCTAAACCATTTGTTTCCACCGAACACAAATTCGTTAGATCGAATCTCAGGAAGAAAATGCCAAGTTATCTAAGGGCCCGCGAAGAAATAACCTTGTCATATGAGTGCTGCGTAATTATTATACTGAATCCACATCATGTCGGTTTCGTATAATGGGTGTACACGTATATGCGCAAGTTATTTCGCTACGGGCCCTAAGCTGTAGCATGGTCCCAAAACATGCCGATTTAATGGTTGGATCTGAAATGTGACAAGTTCATCCTAAATCATGCAGAGTTAACCGCTATATAATCAGAGAACATGGGAACTACTTGAAAATCGGAGAACATGACTCAGTACAGACGAATCGGCGGTAGGACCATGAACAAGGAGCCACAATATACCTCAAGGAAAGGACCATCCCTGATTCGGAGCGCCTTTCGGGAGCGCGCCTTCAACGGGATATACGAAATCATGGCGCGCCAGAACCACTTCTATGGGATCAACTGCAAGCTTTCAGGTTCAGTTTATGTGGTCTCGGAGATCGAGGGCGCAGTCCCGCTAGTACATGGACCCTCTGGGTGCGCTTTTCACCATCGACTATCTCCACGCAAGCTCTTTTCGCCCATTCGCGATCTGGCCTGCACAGATATGAACGAAACCGATGTGATCCAAGGTGGTGAAGACAAGCTCAGAGCAGGGATAATCGACGTTTACCAGCGATATGATCCCGCCTTGATCGTGGTTTTGCCGACATGCGTCTCGGGCTTGATCGGCGATGATATTCTCGGCGTGATCGAGAGCCTCAGGTCAAAGATCGCCTGCGACATATTATATGCGCCTTCAGAAGGATTTTCCCACAGAGACGGCGATTCGGTCGAGGTCTCGCTCAAAAATGCCGCAAAATCGATGAAATGTTCTTCAACTCCTCCTACGGCTCAGGAACTTCGGGGCTGTGGCCACGAAGAGATGATGTTTTCTTTGGCAGATCAGCTGATGGAAGAGCAAGACGTGGTCGAAAACTCCGTGAACTTGGAGGCTTTCGGAAGGTATACGCGCCGATTCTGGAACGACGTCGAAGAGATGAAGCGCGTCTTAGGACAGATCGGGATCGAGTTGAACACGACGATCCCCACGGCGACCGTCGACGCGATCAAACGTGCTCCTGCAGCGCCTCTTAACATCGTTGTGACTAGGAACACGAGATGGGCCGATAGGATGAAAGAGAGGTTCGGGACCGATTACGTGAAAAATTGGTATTTCTACGTCGGTTTTGATAACGTCGGAAAGTTCTTCATCGAAATGGCGTCGAAGCTCGGCTTAGAAGGCGAGGCTGAAGATGCAATCGAGCGCGAGAAAAAAGGGGCTCTTGAAGAGCTGAGCGAAAGTCACCGATTCTTCCAGAATCACAGTTTTGCAATTTCTACCCAGAGCTTCATATTCAACCCCAACCTCTTGAGCGTCTATGCCCAAGACCTTCAGATGCCTTTGAAGTGTATCTGCATTGATTCTCAGCCTATGAGAAGCATGAAAATATCTCAAGAGACCATCGGGATGATGGTCGGAAACTTGAGGGATGTGGCCGAAAAGCTGGACCAGACCGTCGAAATCCTCGTGGATCCCTCTTCTGATAAGATGGCCAAAATTGCAAAGGAGGTGGATTACTTGCTCACCGATCGAAGCGGGCTGCCTTCCCCAAAGAGTGGAGATGTCGGGGCGGTAAACATCGCGACGGCGAGCAATTTGATTCATCAGACTGGGTTTAGGGGCACCGTTGAGTTCGGAAAGTATCTCACCTGGAGGCTGCAAAAGGAAGCTTCGAATCCGAATCCGCATCGAAAGCTCATAGCTTCCAGGTTCGATTACGAAGAGGATTGTTATCCGATGATCAAAGATCCCATGTGCTCATCTTCGAGAAAGATGTGGTCGGAGATATGGTGTTAAATTTGGGATGACAAGCTGTCTGAACAGCTAGACAGAACCTGTGTTGGAGCGATTAAAATGGGTGGTGACAAATTTTTCGGCGCTTATCGGGCTTTTTCCGGGATCAAGGATGCTGTGGTGCTTAATCATGCCCCTGTCGGATGTAACTGGGGGGCGGGGATGTTCAAAACGATCTCGAATCAGGCCGACGTCAGGCAGGCCTGCACAGTGATGCACGAACGCGAGGTCATCTTTGGTGGTGAAGAGTCGCTCAGAAGGGCGCTGGAGCGCGCTGATAAGCTTTACAACGCGCCTCTTCTCTTGGTCATCGCAGGAAATGTGCCCTCGATAATTGGGGATGACGTTGAGGGAATTATAGACAGCCTCCCTTTGAAAAAGGACGTTGTGTGGATGGAGGCTGCAGGGTTCAGCGGTTCCATGAGATCAGGATACGAAGAAGCCCTCTTAAGATTAGCACCATTGATGGACGAGTGCGATATGACTGAAGGCTCAGTCAACTTGATCGGTTTTTGTCCAGATGATTTCAAGGTCGAAGCAGACGTAAAAGAGATCAAAAGGGTAACTACTCAGCTATAGGACTCTTTGACAGGGCAGACCGCGGGTATGAATGGG
>CAYWZG010000022.1:0-26134 GCA_964462795.1 uncultured Methanotrichaceae archaeon | reverse complement strand
GAGCTGGTTGAATATGGCCGAGATTGAGTTGAACGTACTCACGAGCCAGTGTTTATAGTCAAGAACCGATTAGATAACACTAATCGGTTCTCACCAGAATAGTGCTTAACGATACGAATAGGCCAAATCTCAAACTCTTGCGAGTTAGAGATTTGGCTCAAAGGTATCGTCAAGCACTATAAACAGAAGAATCGACGACATTGCAGTTGTCAGGAAAGAGGTAATGGCATGGCAGAAATTCAGAAACAACAAAAATGCGAAAGTTGATTGGCAATTCACAACTGATGATGCTCGGATAAAGTTATCACGACTTTATCCGACAATTGAGAGTTGACATGACATTAGGCCATCTTTTTTATCTGGAGACCGACCTTGAAGAGATAGTCATCTTCACCGACGAAGACGACCTGATCGTGGCGTCTGCTTTTGGAACCGGCGAGAAGGTCAGGAAAAGTCTCAAATGCACCCTCTTTTAGATAAGGAAGATGGATTGCGTCCCTTATCGTCCTTTCCAAAGGGCACCCAGCTTCCGCCAGGCTCAAGACGGTGGTCTCGATAGGGCCAAAACCCCGGATAAAATGCGACATCCAAGCAGGCACTCATCCAGAACAGGACGTGCTCTGCGGAACCGAAGACTTCATGGGCGCGGAAGTAATTGGGTTTCCTGGAGGCGCAAAAATCACGAACTTTGAGGGGGATCTGAAGTTCGAGAAATTCTGAAATTCTGAAGAGGTGGATCGAATTGGGTGAGATCAAAGAGGGCAGTATCGTTAGATACAGTGGGACTGGAACTGTTGGCGTGGTCAAAGCTCTCAAGACCGATGAAGACGGCCAGTGGGCGTTCCTGGATTCTACTGGCATGTATTATCTCGTCAGTACTCTTGAGACCCTCGACCGAATGCCCGAGAAAAGAGAGATTGGCGTTCGGACCATAGAAGATTTCGAGAAGATGGCAGGCCGAAAAAGAGCAAATGGCTACGATAAAGATGGAGGATGAGGGCGTCGAAAGCGGCGGATAAGGTAGGAGTCGTCGTTCACGGTCCTGAGGTGATCGATTCTGGAAACGCCCTTCTAGTTCTTGACCTTCTGGAACGACTTGGACCTGTAAGAGCAGTTCTAGGCGGAACCATGGGTCGCGTTGCCGTCATCGACGCCTTTTTGGAAAACCGGATCGACATAACTCAAAGAGAACTTCCAAGCAAGTCAGTCCAAAGGCTCCAGAAATCCGCTGACGTAATCGTCATCCTAAACGAGGCCAAATGCAGGGATACTGGCCTTGCTTTCGGCCGGGCCGTAACTTTGCGGGCCAACCCAGATAAGCCACTCATCATGGCAGACTTTGGTGGCGGTTTCGTTGCCATTCTAGCTGGCGAATCGTCTTGTGCGTTTCATCTAGCTTTGCTTTTATCTCAAGATCTCAAGCTCGAGATAACGACTCTACCCCACGAACCACCCAATGCAATTATCTCTGAAACGATTCCGTTTGACGAATCGGTCAAAAGAGTGCTGGTCGGAACGATCCTCGGTGAGAACATTTCTTTCAACGGAACCGTCATAGCGAGGGCGTCGTCATCTTCTGTGGAGATTAAAGCCAAGAACGGCCAAATTGTCGAGATAAAGGGCGCGGTGCCCAAACTTCACGGCCTTGAAAAGCTGCCGAAAAGAATCGATATTGAGACTGCCATTCTCAGGAGCGGTGACATAAGGCGGACAGAACGCGAAGTCCGCTCTCTTAAGTGGACGGGTCAGATGGCAACTTTGATAGATCACGCTGCAGAGTCCACCTTCGAGAAGGCAAAAGGTGCTGGAGTTGTGATCACCGTGGGCGACGATACCACTGCCATTGCAGGAGACGTTCTTGCGAGGCTTGGGATACCTCTTATTGGGATTGTAGACGGCGATTTAGATAACCTATCCCACAAAACTTCAAAGCCACCGGAGAGCATAATAATCACGGTCCAGCCAGGGCGAGACGACGTGGTGGGCCGTCGCATAAAAGAGACGATCTTCAAAGGTGAGAACCAGATCGCTCTCAACAGTCATGGTGTCGAAGGTCTTGTTTCTAGGGTTAAAGAGGTCGTGGGAAATGACCTAATTTCCATAAAAAAGCTGTAAATGCCCCCGATCTGTCAAACTCTTTTTTTCGTTTGCAAATGAGAACATTCTGTCCGCAAAAAAAGCTTGCAAATAGGGGAAATTTGCCCATTTCGCAAGCTCTTCTTATCTTCGTTGATTTCCTATTGACTTTCAGTCCGATTTCTTCACGATGATCAAGTTGAAATCGTCCTTTTGAGGCTGGTTTTCTATATGTGACTTGATCGCCTTTTCGATTGTCTCGATTATCTCAGTGGCATGCCTGGCCCGATTGTCTCGGACAACCTCGATCAGCTTTTCTGTACCGAACTTTTCGCCCAGCTCGTCGATCGCGTCGATCGTTCCGTCGTTGTATATGACCAGGACGTCGCCAGAATCCAACATCCATCCTTCCATGTCGAGTTCGATATTGTCAAGGACCCCAAGTGCGATCCCACCTCCTGTCAAAGTGTCCACAAATCCTTGAGAGCTCACAACGAAAGGTGGGACGTAACCTGCATTGGCGTACTCCATCAGGTTGCTTGAAGGATCCAACATCCCGCAGAAACAGGAGACCAGCATGCCTTGTTTTGAACTTTCGCTTATTTCGAGGTTTGCTTCTCTGAGCGCCTTTGCCGGATCTTCACCCCTTCTGAAAGATGCTCGGATCACGGGCTTAGAAAGAACCGCAAGCAAGGCCGCAGAAACGCCATCTCCTGACACCTTTGCCATCACCACTCCGGTTCTGTTGTCGTCCATCTCGAAGACGTCATAAAAGTGATCATCGCCATGACCGGCTCTCAGAGAAATGACCGCAACTTCGTAACCTTCCACCAGAGGCATCTTCTCGGGCAAGAGAATCTCTCGAATCCTTTCCATGACCTCTTCTTGCCCATTTGTTAGATACTCTTCAACCTTTGAGTGCCTCTGTTCGGCTACCATCCTGTTGAAAGCCTCGCTGACAGCCCCGATCTCGTCTGGTAAATCGGCCTCCACTTCTTCCAGGTCGCCTTCTGTTGCACTGTCCAGCGCCTCGACGATTTGTTCTAAAGATCTGGATATGTCGCGACTTGCCCAGACTCCGATTGCACCCGCGAGGAGGAGCGACGCGACAAAGGCAGCGAATATTAGTCCTGTCTTACCGCCCTCAACGTCTTCGCTCAGGTTTTCCACTTCTTCGGCTTCTTTTGGCTTTCTGGCAGCAATATCCCTCAGGTTCTCTGCTGCTGAAAGGGCTACTATATCATTTTGGGTCGCAACGCGACGGAAATGCTCGTCGTACTGGGCGGCTTTTGCCATCGCCAGTTCTGAATCACCCGACACGACACCCAGGCTCCAGCCGGTTGAAGGGAGTGGCGCATAGGCGATCCTACACTCTCCTTTGTTCAAGCTGACCATAGCAACTCCCGTTTGCTCATGTATCATCTTGTCTGCAACCCCGCCAAGCTGAGGGCTTCGAGAGTCTAGGAGACTTCCTGGCATCAACAGCTCATCCCATAGGAAACCTTCAGGCAGATCGAGTGGTCGCATCACCACAACCCCTGCCTCGTCCAACAAGAAAGAGTAAAGATCAGGGTGAAGAGACATGTCACGGTTGATTTCGACAAGAGACACGTCCATTCCTGCAACCCCAACAACTTCGCCACCACTGTATATCGGTGTGGCACAGGTTATTGCAGGGGCGTTAGCACCAGTGTCAAGATACGGATCCGTCCAGATGGTTTCGCCTGTACTCTTCGCCTCTTGATACCAAGGCCGTTCCCTGTGGTCGAAGGGGGCGATTTCGATCAAGGTTTCGGTGATGTCGGGCCAGACTATCAAAACTCCATTTGAGGCCCCAACATACCCCACACTCACAGCATCGTCGCCACCCACTGCGATCCTTAACGTCCTGGCAGTTTCGGGAAGTGCTTCTAAAGTGATATCCATCTCGGATGAGAGGTTATATTCACCATACGGCGCGATCCAGACACCTGCGGTGATGCCTTCGATCAGCTCTTCGGAGCTCAGATTCGTCTCGTTCTTGGGCATGGGATCCAAAGCCGAATCCTGCCCAGAGAAGCAGACCGCACTGATCAGAGCGATTGACACTAGTGCCGTCAGCATAAAGAGGACTGGAAGTCCAACTTTCAGCCCGCCTTTGTCAAATATCCTTGCCATTGTTCTTGGTTTTCCGTCTTCATAGGCCCGGCAGTTTTCGCCGGGATGGTCATTCAGTCTTGCCACCCTTCATCCCCACTTCCAAAACCAAAAGGAGGGCTTATCGACAGGCATAGATCTCAAACTTTATAAACCTAATTTGGCCCGCACGATTTCGCCCAACAAATTAAAAAATCTCTTGCTAATGCTCATCTTGCATGGAAAGTATTATACTTTGATAGAATAAAACGGGTACTTGTGGAAGGTTCATACGAGTTTCTGGTTGACCTGAGGCGGCTAACTGCAAGTTACAGACAAATCAAAATGGTTCTCTACCTGCTCGACGCCATATTGGTCGGAACAGCAGTATATGCAGCGTTGCTCTTAATTGGAATTCCTGCCTTCTTCAGGTTTTACTGGCAAGATTCTCTCCTTTTAGCTGAGATTCCGGCCATAATCTCCCTCCTTTTCGGCCTTTCTCTCGCCTACATATTGAAGAGACGGTCTAAATCATCCTTATTTGAGCACCTAGCAGGGTCGCTTTCTGCCAAGGCCAAAACCGCTTATGACAACCGCGATTCAGACTCGGTGATCATGCAAAACTTGGCCGAAAATGTCAAACGAAAACTCTCACGTGTGGGCATCTTTGATCTGATCAACGGCCAGAGGATCTCTTTAAAGGACCGGAGCGTTCCTGTGCTATATTTCAAGTTTGGAATGGTTGTACTCTTTCTCGCTGGAGTCGCCATTTTCGGCCAGAGCCAGGCAGGCGATGACATATCACCAGCGAGCTTTCAGTCTTTGATGGAACTAAAAGATGAAGCGACAAGCCTCTTTCAGGAAGAAGAACAAGAGAATCAGTTCTCAGATTCGGGAATTTCCGGCAAGATTTACGGAAAACCCTCTCTTGCGATTCTCCAGGAAGAAAAGCTGGAAATTGAGATATTTCCTGGATCTGGTGCGGGGTTCAGGTCCGAAGAGACCGAACCTTTGGATAGGCTCTTTCAAGCAGCGACGCCAGGGGAAGGCGTAGCAGTTCCGACTGAGCTTTACATCGAGAGCCTGCCGCCTCAGCACAGGGAGATCATCAAAAGATACTTCGAAAACCTGGCAAGCGGTTAACTGAAAGACCAAATATAGTCGAGAACCGATTTGCGTCCATATTGGTGACTTTGATAATTGTGGTAGACTCTTACCGAGGTAAGATTGATGAGAGACGATCTGATTAACGTGTATAACGATGCGCCAGCCATCTTCGAGACCATCAGAAGTGAGATCGACAAAGTTGTAGTGGGCCAGAAGAAAGCGATCGAGCAGATTCTGGTTGGAATTTTAGCGGGGGGCCACATCCTTCTGGAGAGCAATCCAGGTCTTGGAAAAACCCTTCTCATCAAGACAATCGCCCAGACCACTGGACTTGATTTCAGTAGGATTCAGTGCACTCCAGATCTCATGCCTGCAGACATCACCGGGACCACCATAATAGAAGATGTCGACGGAACTAAAGAGTTCAGGTTCGAGCAGGGTCCAATCTTCGCTAACATAGTACTGGCCGACGAGATTAACAGGGCGTCACCCAGGACCCAAAGCGCCATGCTCGAGGCGATGCAAGAAAAACAGGTTACTGTGGGCAAGAATACTTACAAGCTGGATGAGCCTTTCTTCGTATTGGCAACTCAAAATCCCATCGAAATGGAGGGTACTTTTCCACTTCCTGAAGCCCAATTGGACCGGTTCCTCTTGAAAGTGTACATCGATTACCCATCTCTTGAAGAAGAATACAAGATCGCAGAGATGTACACCGGCCATCAGGTCCCGACGATAAGCAGGGTGGTGACAAAGAAGGAACTTCTATCGCTCCAGCAGCTCACAAGAGACATTCCCATCTCTGATGACCTGAAGATGGCCGCAATAAAGGTCGTGGTGGCCACCAGGAATTGGGACGGCGTGGAGTACGGCGTAAGTCCTCGAGCTTCCATCGGCATCACGTTGGCTGCAAAGGCAAGGGCCTTCCTTCAAGGGCGAGATTACGTATCAAGAGAAGACTTAGACATCATGGCGTACCCCATACTCAGGCACAGGATCATATTGAGCTTCGAGTCTGAAAGAAAAGGCGTTACCACCGATCAAGTCATATCTGATATCCTGAAAGGGGTCTGATCTGGCCAATTGTTTTTGAGGGGGGACAGATGGACACCGAGTTCTTAAGAGAGTTGGACCGTTTCACCTTGATGGTGAGAAAACGAGTCTCCACAACCTATACCGGTGCCAGAAGGTCTGTTAAGGTAGGCCGTGGGACCAATCCTGTCGGTTATCGAGAGTACAGGAAAGGGGACGACTTCAAGTTCGTGGACTGGAAAGTTTACGGAAGATCTGAAAAGCTCTACGTTCGCGAGCACGAAGAAGAAAAGAGCCTGATGGTTCACATTCTCCTGGACGCCAGCGCCAGCATGGGTTATGGTGACAAGTTTGATTTTGCCACAATGTTGGCGACGGGCTTTTCTTATCTTGCCGTAAAGGAGAACGAGAAATTCTCTATATCCAAATTTGAAGAGATGCTAGAACCGGGCGAATCGGTAACAGGAAGGCGCAACCTCTTTTGGGCCATCGAAGACTTGGGCAGAACCCGCCCCTCAGGCGGAACCGATATCAAAAAGGTCTCAGAGCAGTTCGACAAATTGATCAGATCCACGAGTCTGGTCGTTTTGATATCGGACTTTTTAGATGATATCGAGAACCTGACAAACAGCATATATCGCCTCTCACTTCATGACCTGGTATTGATACAGGTTCTAGACCCAGTAGAAGCAGATCTAAGTGTCGAGGGCGATCTCAGGTTCATCGATATGGAGTCAAAAGAGTCTGTGGTGACCAGCATAACTCCTCACATGAAAGAAGAGTATCTGCGCCGGATGGAGATTCACAATAACCGGATCCAGCAAGTATGTGACGCGGTGGGTGCAGACTTCTTTAGCTTCACCACCAACACGCCCATATTTGAGGCGTTCAAAGAGATCAACGACAGGGCGAGTTTCTGGAGGATGTGAGATGGAGTTGAGTTATGGTGCAAAGACTGTTCAGCTGGATGTAGAAGGCGATGATAGATACGAGGTTCTTTTTCCAGACGAACGTTCTGGCGTAGAGGACGAAATCGGCGAAGTTGGACGAGCCCTAGACGAACCAATCGGCACGTCTCTTTTCGATCTTGGTGGGTGCAAAAGCGCTTCGATCATGGTAAGCGACATCACTCGGCCCGCTCCGTCCAGCAAGATGTTGCCGCCTCTTATTGAACGGCTCAAGGTGATCGGGATCGACGACATAAAAATAGTCTTTGGCCTTGGCACCCATCGGCGGATGACCTCAAAAGAAGAAAAAAAACTGATTGGGGACTGCATTTCTTTCCCTCATGTTCAGCACGATAAGACTCGATGCGTCTTTTTGGGCGAGACAAAAAGAGGAACGCCAGTCGAGATATTTGAAGAGGTTGTCGCGACCGATATTAAGATCGGGACTGGGAACATCGAGTACCATTATTATGCAGGTTACAGCGGCGGCGCAAAGGCCGTACTTCCAGGTGTAAGTTCTGAGCGATCGATAAACAAGAACCATGCGATGATGACAGATCCTTTGGCAAGGTCGGGATCGCTCGATAGCCCAGTCCGACTTGACATGGAAGAGGCCGCAGGAATAGTTGGTCTTGATTTCATCTTAAACGCGGTTCTCAATAGCAAAAAAGAGATTGTCAGAGCTGTCGCTGGCGACTATGTCAAGGCTCATCGTGTCGGCGCAAAGGACGTTGACCAGATGTACAAAAAGACGGTGAAACCTGCCAAGATCGTGATCGCCTGTGCTGGCGGCCGCCCCAAGGACATAAATCTGTACCAAGCACATAAAGCCATGGACAACGCCAAAGAGGCGGTTCTTCCTGGCGGAACGATGATCCTTCTTGCTGAATGTGCTGAAGGTCTTGGGGATGCGGTATTCAGTCGGTGGGCAAAAGAGGCTGCCTGTCCTGAAGATTGCGTCGATCGGTTCGGGCGCGAGTACGAGTTTGGTGGGCACAAGGCCGCCTTGATCGCGAAAGAGTCACTTGAAAAGAACTTGATCCTCGTATCGAAACTTCCGCGAGAGATGGCCGAGATGTGTTTTTTCAGGCACGCTTCTTCACTTGAAGATGCTCTCAAGATGGCGCGGGATCAGCAAGGTGAGGACTCAAAAGTACTGGTAATGCCTTATGGTGGCTTGACCTTGGCAACTTCAGAGTATAGTGTTTAACGATACCTTTCGGACAAATATCGAACTTGTGAGAGTTTGAGATTTGACCTAATAGTATCGTTAAGCACTATTCTGGCGAGAAACAATTAGTCTTACTTAATTGGTTCTCGACTATGATTAGGAAACTGCTGTTTTTTTGTCATCTCCCTCTTTTTGGGATGTATGGACTTTTGACGGTTCGAGCTTGATGATTAGGCATTCTTGATTTGCAGCAAACGGATTTTGCGTACTTTCATCGTTAGCCACCTTTTCACATTCTCCCTCTTGATCCAATATCTTTATATACCTCCTCACCACTTGATACTAACCATTGGTTACTACTATCCGGTGCAACAAAGAACTGAGAGTGTTTGCCCTTTGTCGTCGCGCCATATTAGTGATGTCAGTCCCAAATCGAGCCGATTTGGCGTTCTGGTTCGAATAAAGTGGATAAGTTGAAATAAGGAAGAGAACGATTATTGTTTGAGGGTTAAAATGGCTGGAGATTACACGCTTAAAGTTGGTGAAGCTCGCCCTTCTGATGTGGGAAGGGGAATTGCCAGGGTTGACCAGGCTGTTCTATACGAATCTGGATGGCAGGCAGGAGACGTTCTCAGCATTGAAGGGAAGAAGAGGACTGCAGCATTGCTCCTTCCAGGGTATCCATCAGACACTGGTACTGGCTTAATTCGGCTCGATGGAAATATCAGGCGGAACGCCAGAGTTAGCATCGATGACAGAGTTCCTGTAAAGATCATCAAGTCTGCTTCTGCAGAGAAGATAACTTTCGCACCTACGGTTCCATTGAGGATAACTGGCGGCGAAGAATACCTCCAAAGATACCTGGACGGCCGGGTCTTGACTAAAGGCGACATTATCGAGATCAACGTCATGGGCCGAAAGATCGATCTTGTCGCCGCCAGGATTTCACCATCTGCTGACGCTGTCATAATCGGTAATAGGACCAAGATCGCGATAAGTGACAAGCCCATCAAAGAAGAGAAGATCGCCGTCTCCAGAGTTACTTATGAAGATATAGGCGGACTCGGCTCTGAGATCAAAAAGGTGAGAGAGATGATCGAGCTTCCCATGAAGCACCCTGAGCTTTTCGAGCGGCTCGGTGTGGAAGCTCCAAAGGGCGTTCTCCTTCATGGCCCGCCTGGAACCGGCAAGACTTTGCTTGCTAAAGCCTTGGCTTCCGAGACAAACGCTCACTTCCAGACCTTGAGCGGTCCTGAGATCATGTCCAAGTACTATGGAGAGAGCGAGCAGAAGCTTCGCGAGATCTTCGAAGAAGCTGAGCAAGAGGCTCCAAGCATAGTGCTCATCGACGAGATCGACTCGATAGCACCGAAGAGAGAAGAAGTTACCGGCGAAGTAGAACGGCGCGTTGTAGCTCAGCTCTTGGCTTTGATGGATGGCCTTGAGTCCAGAGGAAAAGTTGTGGTTATCGGCGCAACCAACAGGCCCGATGCTCTTGATCAGGCTCTGAGAAGACCTGGCAGGTTTGACAGAGAGATTGAGATCGGCGTTCCCAACATGGAAGCAAGGCATGAGGTTCTCCAGATTCACACGAGAGGGATGCCTATGGCCGAGGACGTAAGCTTGGAGAAGCTCGCCGAGATCACCCATGGGTTTGTCGGAGCGGATCTTGCAGCTCTTGCAAGAGAAGCTGGGATGAGGTCTCTTCGGCGCATCCTTCCAGAAATGGATCTGGATGTTGAGAGCATACCTGTCGAGATCTTGAACAAGATCGTGGTGGTCAACGAAGACTTCTTCGATGCTCTTCGGGAGCTGGAGCCAAGCGCCATGCGAGAGGTTTTGGTTGAGTCTCCTAATGTCCATTGGGATGAGATCGGCGGCTTGAAAGACGTAAAGCAAGAGCTAATGGAAGCAGTGGAGTGGCCGCTCAATTATCCTGAGCTTTTCAAGCATATGGCTGCAAATCCGCCCAAGGGCATATTGCTCTATGGCCTGCCTGGGACCGGCAAGACTTTGATGGCAAAGGCTGTGGCAACAGAGAGCCAGGCCAACTTCATATCGATCAAGGGTCCTGAGTTCTTGAGCAAATGGGTTGGTGAGTCTGAGAAGGCCGTAAGAGAAACTTTCAGGAAAGCGAGACAAGCTGCGCCTGTTGTGTTGTTCTTCGACGAGATTGATTCGATAACTCCGGCTCGTGGCAGTGGACTTGGTGACTCTCATGTCACTGAGAGGGTGATCAGTCAGATTCTCTCTGAGATGGACGGCTTAGAGGCTCTTCACAACGTGGTCGTCATTGCTGCTACCAACAGGCCTGACATAATCGATCCGGCGCTTCTTCGGCCTGGCAGGTTCGATAGGATGGTCGAGATCGGGATGCCTGACAAAGATGCGCGGCTGGATATATTGAAAATCCACACCAAAGATCGACCACTCTCTGATGACATTAACCTTGAAAGCATAGCGACTCGGTCTGACGGGTACTCTGGTGCGGACCTTGCTGCCGTCTGCAACGAGGCAGTGATGTTGGCCATCCGTGAGTACGTCTTCAGCGGAAAGCCTCAGGAAGAAGCTGAGATCAATAAGTGCAAGGTTGAAAAGAAGCATTTCGACGATGCCATCAAGAAGGTGAAGCCTAGCAAAGTGAACGAAGTAGGTGGTCAGAAGTTCACTGAGTTCGCCTGATTGTGCATTGCGTTTCGCGGTCTTCGTTTCATCCGATCGCTCTAATCCAATGCATCGCCGGGCAGTTTGAGTACCCTTTTTCGCGCCACCGCCCAGGTGGCGCTATCACCATCTTGTCTGGTCAACAAGTATGATTATGCCACGATCTTTCAAAAATCTATTTTAAGTTTTGCAGGAAGTTGGGTCAGGGACGTTCCCGTGCGTTTTCAATCCCTATCGGGTTTTCTATAGCGCTGCGACATTTTGGATCGTTCCCGTAATACATTTCGACAGGACTGTTTCAATCCCTATCGGGTTTTCTATAGCGCTGCGACCTGAATCACTTTCGGATGGTCGAACGACGAGATCTGGTTTCAATCCCTATCGGGTTTTCTATAGCGCTGCGACTCTACAAAAAAAGAAGGTATCTCACAGTCACAGGAGTTTCAATCCCTATCGGGTTTTCTATAGCGCTGCGACGCTTTAGATGCGGGGCTGGCTGGGAATGACCTTACAGTGTTTCAATCCCTATCGGGTTTTCTATAGCGCTGCGACCTGCTCTCTCGTCGCGTCCTGTGAGAATTTTGAACTGTTTCAATCCCTATCGGGTTTTCTATAGCGCTGCGACCAAAGGTCAATTGGACTTTTACAGGGATAACTATAAGGTTTCAATCCCTATCGGGTTTTCTATAGCGCTGCGACAAAAGGGATCTTGATAAGGGGAAAACCGAAACTCAGAGTTTCAATCCCTATCGGGTTTTCTATAGCGCTGCGACACAGGGGCTCCAGCCTCTTTTATCGCTGCAGATTAGTTTCAATCCCTATCGGGTTTTCTATAGCGCTGCGACACTAAGGTCTCTAAAAATAAAAGATCTTTCCGATATCTGTTTCAATCCCTATCGGGTTTTCTATAGCGCTGCGACCCCGTCGGAATGTAAAATTGCATTTCAAACGATTGGAGTTTCAATCCCTATCGGGTTTTCTATAGCGCTGCGACATTGCATTTAGGGTAAACGTTCTTGAAGGGGATTATGTTTCAATCCCTATCGGGTTTTCTATAGCGCTGCGACGAAGTAGGCGTTTCATCAGTAAATGCGCCGTCCAACTGGTTTCAATCCCTATCGGGTTTTCTATAGCGCTGCGACATAACTGACTGCCCGGTTCCGATAGCCTCGATATCGTTTCAATCCCTATCGGGTTTTCTATAGCGCTGCGACGAGAATGCAAACAGAAGTCTCGCTGTTTACCCACAGGGTTTCAATCCCTATCGGGTTTTCTATAGCGCTGCGACGCCACTTTCGCCGGATAGTTTAGGCTCGCAGGCAGTGTTTCAATCCCTATCGGGTTTTCTATAGCGCTGCGACTTTGAGTCTCTCCCTGAAGCAAAATGGTATCTTTTAGTTTCAATCCCTATCGGGTTTTCTATAGCGCTGCGACCAATAAAACAGGCAGAGCAAGGAAAGGCTATAGAAAAGTTTCAATCCCTATCGGGTTTTCTATAGCGCTGCGACTTCCTCCTGGATCAGTATAGGTGATAGTTATATCATTTCGTTTCAATCCCTATCGGGTTTTCTATAGCGCTGCGACCAAATCTAATTGGGATTCTGCCACAGACGACGAGAAGTTTCAATCCCTATCGGGTTTTCTATAGCGCTGCGACCTCAATCCATCCTGGTTGAGCGAGCAGTTCTCTGGCGAAGTTTCAATCCCTATCGGGTTTTCTATAGCGCTGCGACGCGGGAATTTATGACTTTGAGGAGGCTTGCGACAAAGTTTCAATCCCTATCGGGTTTTCTATAGCGCTGCGACCCTGAGATACATAAGTTTTTAGAAGCTTCTCTATCAGTTTCAATCCCTATCGGGTTTTCTATAGCGCTGCGACCTCATCAAGCATCTCTCGGACCAATCTAGACAGATTGTTTCAATCCCTATCGGGTTTTCTATAGCGCTGCGACCCTTTACGATAAAGGCATCAAAGCTGAATCTGCAGGGTTTCAATCCCTATCGGGTTTTCTATAGCGCTGCGACAAAGCCTATAGAGATCAAGCTCTTCCTGAGATAGAAGGTTTCAATCCCTATCGGGTTTTCTATAGCGCTGCGACAGGCTTTGGCAGTAGCCGAAAAACTATTCATAAACAGGTTTCAATCCCTATCGGGTTTTCTATAGCGCTGCGACACCATTCTTGATCACCTCAAGTCTTATTACAGGTTAGGTTTCAATCCCTATCGGGTTTTCTATAGCGCTGCGACTCTAGATCCTGAGAAACTGTATAAAGTAAGAATTACTGTTTCAATCCCTATCGGGTTTTCTATAGCGCTGCGACAGCCCCGCCGAAGCTGCAATAGTCGCGTCACCCTCTCCCGTGTTTCAATCCCTATCGGGTTTTCTATAGCGCTGCGACGAAATCCGAACATATCAGTAGCGGCGACGTCATAACGGTTTCAATCCCTATCGGGTTTTCTATAGCGCTGCGACGAAGATTATCTTTATTCTTCCCTGAATCCCTAGTCGTGTTTCAATCCCTATCGGGTTTTCTATAGCGCTGCGACCCCGAAGTTGTCCTTTATTAGTGTGGCATAAATCCGTTTCAATCCCTATCGGGTTTTCTATAGCGCTGCGACCTTATGATAGTGTTGGTGGGCCGCTTCCCGTCGGGTTTCAATCCCTATCGGGTTTTCTATAGCGCTGCGACCATATTGCATCCACAGACGACGGAGTCATAGCAGATGTTTCAATCCCTATCGGGTTTTCTATAGCGCTGCGACGGGTACGATATCAAGAATGGAGCTAACTGGGTCGAATATGTTTCAATCCCTATCGGGTTTTCTATAGCGCTGCGACCTATAAGTGTTTCTTCCGTAACCATTATATACCATTATGGTTTCAATCCCTATCGGGTTTTCTATAGCGCTGCGACTCCACCCCTAAAATAGTTCTTTTCCCCTATAAACCTTGTTAAAGCCTCGAAAATCAGACCTCAAATCATGGACCCCCTCCGTACCCTGAGTTTATAAAGGTCCATGACGCGCCCTTACAGCACGTTCGACTTCTTCCCCGGCGACTTCTCCCCAATATCTTTGATGTTCTTCACGCACTTATCGCAGAGCTGATAGATCCGAACCTTGTCGCCACCTTCGATCTGGGCCTTTATCTCGTCTTCCATCATCACCCTCTGGACTCGATTGATCTCAAGCTCGAAGACGCTGTACTGTTTCCATGCGCCATACCGCTCCAGGATCTTGTAAACCCGGGTCCGGATCTTGTTGTTGCTTATGTCATACGTTACAGCCAACCTCATCGTCGAAACTCCAGTGGGTAATACTCTTTCATCTCGCCAGTTATCGCTTTTCTCAGCAAGATCGCCTGCATCCTCACCGCTTTGCGCCGCGAGACGGTGTAATTAAACATCGGATGTTGGAACTCTTCTTTCATGTAGTCGTCGAACCGTTCTAGATAGTTCTTGAAAGCGTGGTCTTTCAGGTGGTTATCCATCTGGAAATCATCGTGGGTCAGGACGCCCTTGTTCACGAGCCGGACAGCAAAGGCGTCGCAGAATATCGGCCGAAACTCTTCTAGGAGGTCCAGGGCCAAAGATGGTCGGCCATGCCTGTCGGCATGAAGAATCCCAAGAAACGGGTCGAGGTTGTACTGGCGAAGGGCGCTTAAGACCTCGTTTTTCATCATGCTGTAGGTCAAGGATAAAAGCGCGTTGATGTGATCTTCGGGCGGGCGCCGGGTGCGCTTCTCGAAAGTCCAGCCGTCTGCAAGGCAGCCGTCCAGAAGGCCAAAATAGATCCTCGCAGCCTCGCCTTCTGCGCCTCGAAGCGTGTCCAAGGTGCGGGACTTTGCGGCGCCCTTTTCAAGCTCGGCCATCCGACCGGCGTTATCGGCATCGGTAACGCCTTTTCGGCCCAAGAACGTTCGGGAGTTCCTGATCTTTCCGCGCACGATGTTCTTGGCGATAGAAAGACCCAGCCGACTTTCGTCCCCAAGGGCATACTGCCGTCGGCGCACCTCTGCTATCGTGTTCTTCTCCGGAACGAAACTTCCCCGATACCTCCCAAGCTGGGTGAAGTAGTTCAAGACGATCCCGTGCTCGTTAGCCCGAGCGACGAAGGGCGTCGTGAAGTTGACGTTTCCAAAGATGTTGACCGTGTCCACCTGGCCCATGGGAAATGTGGCTACTTTTCCGTCACCCTTCATGGAAATCACAATGCGACCGCCATCAACTCCCACCTGGGCACCCTGTTTCGTAACGTAAACCACGCTGTCGTCGAACATGCCTTCGCTTGCCTTCATTTTCCGCCCTCCAAAATCATCGTCTCCAGGGGCATGCAGTACTGTACCGCGCTGCATTTCTCGCACTTTTTGGTATTATCGGTAAAATCTGGAATCTGGTCTATCGTCATCTTCCGGATCGACTGAGCCGTATTCAAAACCATCTCGCGGTGCCAATCTGTAATCTCGATGGCGTAGCGCTCGTTCGTGCCAAAAAGGTAAAGGTAGCCCATCCGAACCGGCTCATCCAGGTAGTCTTCAAGAAGCATGCAGTAGGCCGCAAGCTGAATCTCGTCGTTATCGTGGTAAGAGCTGCCGCGCTTTCTCTCGATCGGTGTCAAGACCGTTCCTGAACTTCTGAAACTTTTAGTCTCCAGCACGTCTATCTTTCCATGAAGGCCGAGCTTCTCAGACCTGAGGTAAAACTCCCTCGTCCAGCCGCCTCGTCTCGATTGGTTCTTGTGCTTCAACTGGCCGTCTTTCAGGTAGTAGTTCATCTCGATGGTGTCGAAGTAATTGATGTAATAGAACCTGCGCGGACAATAAAGAAATTGATTCAGATCTCCCACGTTCACAGGCTCATCTTCGCCGAACATACTCCTCCTTTATGAGACAGTCAATGTAGAGCGCATTATGCCCAAAACAGATGCTCCTCATGCCTGAATATGGGTATAAGTAGAAGAAATCTCCCAAATTGAACTTGGCCTTGAGGGAGAAGCTGTCTCGATCAACCAGACGAGCAAAGATCTCAAATTCGGTGAGAGTGTCATTCAGGCTCGATAGGCTTTGGATGTTGGGCTCGGTCTCTACCCCAAAACCGCTGACAATCCGCGGTTTTCTTGCATGATCGACCGACTTGAACATGAGCCCCTTGTAATTTGTGGGGGAATCCCCTTTGAATATGACCTTTCGGGGTTCATCGATTGTGCCTTTATACCAGCAAAAACCCGCAGCAAAGGGCTTTCTCGCTTCATATTTGGGCTTGACGATGGACTCGTAATCCTCGCCCAAAGTAGCTCTTAGCCGTCTTGTGAACTTCTGAGGCGACATGAACTCGACGTCCCCTCGCCTGAGAAGATACATCAGATCATAAAGCTTCAGCTGAGAATCGTTTTCGTCGAACATCAAAGCTTGAAGGCCATCCCCACGGTAGCTGGTGAGCCCTTTCTCCATCTTGGACGACTCATGATGGAGAAACTCAAACTTTCGGTCGTTGATCTTGTCGTCGAGAAAATGTTTTTCGACGATCGCTAGCGTCCGGTTCCATTCTTCGCCATGCATTGACTCAGGCATACCCTTTTCACGATGTTCTCTTCCTGACTTATCTCTCCATACACGGCCCATTATTCTCGATGACAAATACAAAAACGCCTCCAATGGAGAATATGTCTTCGAGTACGTGGAAAGGTCCAGATCAGATTCCATCACGTCCTCCAGGTGGCGCACCAGTTCTCCACGAGTCAAACTCTTGCCGTGACCTTGGAGGTGATCGTAAACGGTCTCAGGCACAAAGCAGATCGCATCACATACTTCCTTAGAAGGCTTGTTTCTCAAGCGCCCAACCCTTTGCAGAAGGCTGCTTTTTGAGTACCCCGTGAAAACCAGTCTGTCGACATTGAAATCTATGCCTACCTCAACTGAAGAATTAGAAACCAGGACGTCGAATTCTTCCAGCTTCTTTTGAGTTGCCGGATGAAGGCCGTCTACCCGTTCAACCTTAAGATCGGCTAAAGCCTCTGAGAGGCCCTTGAAGATCTCGTCTACTTCATAGATCCCATCGACGATGAAGACCGTCTTCGCCTTCCTTCCATCAGATCTTCTTGGTCGCTTGCAGAACTCAACGAAGTATTCCAGGTCTTCTTCGATCAGCTCGTAAGTCCTGTATATCGACCCACTTCTCACCTCCAGGCTCAAACGGGGTAGCACGGCCCGGCCTTCAGAAACAGAGAGCGGAGTGCTCTTGTCGTCCAGCACTTTCACATTCAGACCTGCCTTTCTCGCCCTCTCGACAATTTTCTGGTTTGGCGTGGCGCTCAGGAAGACGAATTTCGATAGGCGACTCCTCTCGTCGTCCTCGATCTCATGCATCATGAAAAGCAGCATGTCGCTCTGTTTGACAGAGGCCAGGTGAAACTCGTCCACCACAATCATGTCCACGCTTCTAACGGCTTCTCGGAGATTATGTTCACGATATGCGCCCTTCAACGCCAAGGTGAGGATGTCAGGGTTCGTGAGAATAATCTGACCCCGTCGTTTTCCTTTTTGGATTACTCTGTTCAGAAGCTGCCCTTTTCTAAGGCCGGTTTCATCAGGATATAGCTCTCTTTCTTCGTCAAGGAGATCGCTCGTGACGGCCTGAACGTGGTATTGCATTTTGTCGTATCCATACTTCTTTATCGTCTCCTTTACCTGCTTTTCCTGGTCAATCACCAGAGCGTTGGTGGGATACACTGCTATGACTTTCATCCTCTTGTCCAACACTGGTTTGAGCCACGAAAGGGTCTTTCCAGATCCAGTAGGGCTGTGATTGAACAAAAAGAGGGATTCGCAATTTTTGTCTTCGATCAGTCTCTCGGTCTCGATCTGGTGCTCATAGGGAGTGATGTCTCCCCGATATTCCTGATCAAAACTCTTGAGCTGCAGTCCATCCAGGTCCAGGACAAAATTATCGGCAACGCTCTCTGACGACATGTTCAAAAGGCTCATCTCCTTCCCTTCAGAAACTCAAGTTTATACGGAAGAATAACGTTTTCATTTCCATTGCGACTCGGAATTCGCACGAACTTGCCGCTGTAGCGCCCCTGAATTATCAGAGGGGACGGTCTCATCCGAACCGATATCAAATCGCCCAAGGGCACTTTGTCATAATCATATATCCCAAAGGGATGGTTGGCGGTAAACTCGCCCTCTTCGATACTCCCCTCGACAATTTTCGTCGTGACCCGAGCCTTCGATCTCTTCTTTCCGATCCGAAAATATCTCGGAATTCTAGATGCGATTCGTTCGGCCTCAATCTCGTAGGGCAGTATGTATGCCGTGAGGAGGTTCTGCTGATCGAGCACCCGTTCGCGTCCGAATTTTGGCAGATTCTTACCCTTATACGGATAATTTGGATCGGTTGCGCTCCAGTTTTTCACCGCATACTGATGAAGGCGTGCATTCCAGTGGCTCGTGGAGTGGCCCCCAAGATATGGCAAAGGCACCCTCTTTCCATGCAGCCTGGTAGATATGCCAAGGATCTGCTTTACATACTCCTCAATGGGTTCTGACTTTGCAGGAGTTATGTAGAACTCTTTGTAGATCTCTGATGTATCATCTAAATAGGATGGTTTGTTTCCGTGGTTGAGGTACGTCCCGGAAACGAAACCAAAGGCATAGTACAACGCAGTATTTAATATATAATCGCCTGAGTCAACCAGATCGCCTACTTCCCTCGAAGCATAAAGCGTCCGATCCAGCGTCTCGATGGCGCATTCTATAACGGGGAATCTCTCGCTCATTTTTTACCCCGCTTCTTCTTTTTTTCTTCGTTCACCTCTTGGAAGAACTGGGAAGAAAGGGTCCTTTGACGCTCAAGAGCATCTTTCAGAGATTCAGATGTCACGCTGCCTAGAAGTTCGTTGACCTCTCCATCTTCGAGGGATGTGATGTTCAGCGTCTGAATTTCGTCGTCAAACGCCCCTTTAACGTATCCCTTCACCTTTTCGATGTCGAGAACCGAACTGTACAGAACTTTGTTCAAGTTTTCCGCTGTCAGATCGCCGTTTTCCATTGCCAGGTGGCACGCTGCTTCCCGGGACAATATCAGATTTGCAGGCCCTTCTTCTATCCCGTAGTAGATTCCAAGTATGTGATTTTCCATTCGGCCAATTCTTGAGGTCGCTGCACCATATCGCTTGTTCATCCTGGTGATTCCCAGAACGAAGACTAGCTCGTCAAAAGTGGCATCTCTCAGCGTGACCACACACGGAAAGACAGTTCCAGGAACGATGAAATCAGGCTCTCGGATGGCAGTTGTTGCACCTTTCGCAAACTGGTCACCGGGCGCATTCTGAAACTTCTCCTCTACAATTGCACTGGAATCTCTTATCGAATACGCCGTGTCATACATCACCCTTGAGGTGACCGAAATTGCCTCATCTCCAGCAGCACTGCCGTAAAGCATTGATTCAGGCGAGTCCTGTGTCATCTCGTTGACGTTCATCGTATCTTTTATGCCAGTGAGGTTTCTTTGCAGCTCTTTGCCCTTTCTTCGGTCACTTCCGGTCTGTTTTCGCTTAAACATCATAACCGGTGAATAATCTACAAGCTCGTCTTTGGCCCCAATCCCGACGGTTGCAATGTCTGCATCTTGTCCGTTCGTGGTGAAAATGGCGCTGGATTGAAGTTCTCTAAGCAACAATATGTGAACGTAATGTGCACTTGGCTCGTTGATCAACTGCTCTACTTGACCTGTCGATAACTTCTCTTTGATCTCTTCAATGCTCATTTATTCCGCCTCCTCTTTCTGAAGTTTCCTATCCTTCCAGTATTCACGACGAATGCGCAGCGTAGCCGAATAATACCCATCGGCGAGGTTGTTGGAGAGCTTCTTCAGACGCCCAGGTTTGCCCTCGCATATGTCATTCAAAATATGGTCTACAAAGTAATCTGCAAATTCGTCGGCCTTTGCGTCAATATCTCTTCTTCCCGGAATGAACGCCTGGTCGTCCCCCATCCGATCGATGGTTTTTTGGATACGTCCAGAGATGGCCGCCTTGTAATCTTTGTTTGAGAGTTTCAATCCACGAAATCCAGTTACCGCTTTCACAGATTCCCGGAACAATCGCTCGACAGCATGTGGCTTGTAACCTTTGGGCTGAGCTATTTCAAAACCCAGAACTGCCAGTTGATTGACCTTATCCGATTCTTCCATCTTCAAATCACCTCGGTGCAAATTCGTCTAAAAATAGAGCTTCATCCAGTAAACTGATGATATTGCTTTCAACATCTTGCCCCCTGTACGCCATTTTCAAAAGATACGATCCAGGAAGCACTTCATCCCTCACTACTCTCAGATACTTTGGAAAGAGAGAATCCTTCAATCCTGATTTGGTGTTGTACCCAAGTCGAATCAGAGCGCTGGCCGACTTCAGTGTCTCCTCCAGATTAGAAAGAGAGACGAATTTGCCATAAAAACTCGCCACGTGAGAGTTTACCGAGTCCAAAGCTACGACTTCCTTGAAGTCTCTGGCTCGGATGGCGGGAATCGGTGACGGGCTCACAACCACTCGCATCCCCGTATAAGCTGCGATGACCAGGGCAATGTAAACCCCAAAGAAATGGAATTCCGTGTTATTTTCTGAAGGCTTATAGAAAGCGATGGCGGCATTTCCTATGAGATTTTCGTACCCTTGGGCCATATATTGGGTCATGCCCATCCCTTTTGATCCATCATCACCCTCTTCAACGGCTAAGTCCTTGATCCAGTTTTCATGAACATCGAAGTCACCCTCTGCGTCAGGTGATTTGCCAACATATATAGAATCGAATATTTTCCTGGCGAGGGCTGCCATTCTGACTCGGGCTTCGTCATCGAATTTTAAAAGGATCGTATGAACAAGTTCCCACGATTCCTGTGTAAAAAAGTAGTCAGGTATAATATGGAAATACAACAGTTCGTTATTCGCAGCCCTTCCCTTGGGCATGTTGAAGCCGTTCTTTCTCAAAGCCAGTTCGATGCCACAAGGTATGCACGTGTAGATGTTGTCTGGTTTTGTCTTTCCCACGAAGACCCTGTTGGTGAAATTGTAGGACAAAAACGAGTTAGAATTCTTCATCTGATTTTTAGTTAATAACGTTCCACGGTTGCATAGGTTGCAAATCTTTCCACTCATCCCATATTCCTTGAAGCTATCGCTGAGATACGACCTTTCGAGATGTGAAATGACCCCGTTTATCGAAAGAATCTCATGAAGATACTCCATAAGTTCCCTGCGATACAGATCGGTCTTTCCAGAGACGAAATCGTCCCATCCGGCCATCTCGTTGAGTTTTTCCCAGATCAAGTCCACAAGATAATTGATAGACTCAGTCGCACCCATGTTCCTCAGCTTGACGTCATCGTGTACTTGATCCATCACACATTGACCGATGGCGTAGGAATATTCCCATTTGCCTCCGCTGGCAAGGCGATTGGGATCAGTTTCCATACTATCAAAAAGTGCATTCTTCACGTCTTCAGGAACGCTCCAAATATCGCAGGTCTTGCTCAGGGCATCTTTGTTATCTGAGATCATCTCAGATATGAAGGACTGATGAACTGTGGCCACAGCCCGCGCAAACCCGACTAGAATTTTTTGTCCCTGTTCAGATCTTTCTAGTTCAATTGGAACTGTTTCATCAGTCCGTTTGATGCCTTCAACGATGGAATCTGTCAACTTTCTGCCGCCTTCGGTATGAGCGAACGTTATAGACGTGTCAACAAACGACCTCAGCATCGCTTTCGGGCCGCTGAAGAAATAATATTCGTCACTCAGTCCATAATAACCAAGCCGGGGCGTCTTAAGTTTTTTAGTTAATTTATCAGGATCGCTCAATGCAGGCAAATCTTGGATATTTTCCACAAGCCGGTCGTATATTCTCTCGATCATCTCGTCTGATATCTTCGCTCGTTCAGTCCCACAGCTCAAATACACGCAGCCGTCCTGGTAAGCCATGAGCATGATCTGTCCATTTTCTCGCATCACATCGGCTACAGACTTGTTGATTATGCCCGAGAGGATGCCCTTAACGTCGTCCAACCGATGATACTGAAGACTCAGCTGAAATTCAAGAGAATCTTGAGGAAAACCGTCACGTAATGCCTTCAAAGACCTGGCAGAAACCGCCTCTTCTGGAGATGCGCAACTGGACATGTTGTCCATTAGATACAAAGAGGGTTCCGTATCCATGAACCGAGAGGTCCGCACCCCCGGCCGGGAGAACTTGCTCTTATGGAGAGAGACTGCAGCTGAATGATAGTCTTCGATCGCCAGTTTGGGTGCGAAATCTCTCAAGTCCACCATATCAACGAAAGTTTTGACGGCTTCCTCTGAAATTTCAAATTCACTCTCCATGGTGCCGCGTATCTCGAAGCTGTCTTCATCGCCTAAGAATTCCCCTAACTCGAGTTTGTGGAGGTCGTGAACCACAAAAAGCGCAATGCAATCTCTAAGATCCTGCTCGTTTAGAGGTGATACGTTCAGCTCTTCAAGGGCAGCATTGAATCGAAGCAGAAATAGAATCCCATTTCGGATGTGGTTGAGCATGCTCTGGTCTGTTTTTCCGAACTCGACGCTCTTTGCGGGCCTGAAACCCATGCCCCTCTCCACGAGATGAACGTCAACTTTTCTGAGATACTCTTCGAAGAGATCCATTTTGGGTTTTGTGGATGTCCGATCCATTTTGCCGTATAGTTCTTTTAACTTGTCCGGGTCTCTAAATATGTCCTGTAACGCATCGTCTGGCATTACCTCACCTCGTTTACCTCAACGTCCACCCATCCGCACCCTCTGCTAACCGCGCTTCCCACGCCCGAGTACTCCGCAAATCGTGAAAGCACCAGAATTGCGTTCCTGAAATCCCGAGGCGCACCCTTGGCGAAGGTGTATTTGCAGCGCCCAGTGAAGCCCTGCTTTAATATCGGCCTGGGGTGGCCCTTCTTTTTGTCAAAAACCGTGTTCACCATCGCGCTGTGGGTCTGATAAGTGCGCGCATCAGGCCGTTCTAACACATAGCGGGCGATCTCGTCGCGCTCAATATCCATCTTGAGTGTGGGGCAAACTGCATTCCACTTGGCCACAAGAGAAGTGAAAACCGCCTCCCTGTGTGGGAACATCTCGAAGACCTTGGAGTTCCTGTACTGGATACAGGTGGGAGACCTGAACCAGAACTCGATCTTCGGGTCCTGGAAACCCTTTGCGGATTCCGCCAGCTCCTCAAAGGTGGCGCCAACGCTCGTAACCTCTTCTATCCCGAGCGCGCCCCGGTCGAGGACTATGTCCCGCTCCTTGAAGATCAGAGGCTTGATGAGTGACTGGAATATCTCGATCTCCTTTGGATCTGTGATCCCCATATAGAACTCGTATTTGTTTTGAGGGTCCAGGACCTTGTGGTGCGGCCTTTCGCACCCCTTGAACCGGCCCTTGAGGCCACTTAAAGCGATCGAGCCGATGGGAGAATTGTGAGTGTGCTCGCTGGTGGCCTTGTCGGACTCCCGAATTATATCCAGGATAGCTGAGTAGAGCTGGTATCCTTCACTTGAGGGGACCTCGAACTCCGTCTTCGGTTTCGTGATGAAGGTGATTTTTTGTGGCATCTCTACAGCCTCTATTAGATCATCCTGTATAAATCTGTCGATTAGTGAAATAGTTGCATATTTCTGCAATAAAGCGGCTTAAACTTTGTTATAATGCATGGGAAAAACATTTATGCAATCGTCTCGATGTGATTGACGATGAGAACTTACATCTCGCTCTCAGGGTTTGACACCTCACAAATATTGTCCCTCATCGTAAAGTACGGCATCGGGGCAGACGACAAGATAATCCTAATCCGGCCAGAGGACGAAACCGACACGAGAGGCGAGGCCACCATCCATGCAGTCCAGGATCTATCTCGACAGATTAATAGCTCCATAAAAGTGGAAATTCACAGGGTCGACCATCGAGATTTTGAGGAGATGGTACTGTCCCTGACAAACTTGATAAAAAACGCCGAAGGCGAAATCATCGCTAACATCTCTGGAGGCCCAAGAGAGATATTCCTTGCTTTTACCATCGCATGCCTCGCACAATCCCAGAAGCTCTACAAAACCACTAACTATAGCGACATTGACCGGTCGATGTGCGAAATCAATTTGCCCCGCCTGGTGAAAGGCTTGGACGAAAAATCGAAGCGGGTTTTAAAAGACGTTCTGATAAACGAGCCTGCCACGATAACCAAGATCGCACAGAGGCTCGAAGTATCAGAGAGCACCATATCAAGGCAGGTTGCCAAGATGGCAGATCTTGGCATGTTGGACGTGAACGTGAAGGGAAAGTCGAAATACGTCAGGATGACGTTGACCAGCAGGCTATTTCTGTTGATCGATAGGGCTTAACGATACGAATAGGCCAAAATGTCGAACTCTTACGAGTTCGACATTTGTCCGGAAGGTATCGTTAAACACTATATTCAGGAGACGGTTCCTTTGAGAAGATCATTTTCAGACATAAATAACAAAATAGAGCGAGGCAATGCGGTCGTCCTCACGGCCCAGGAAGTTTTGGATCTGGTCGAGGAAGCAGACTCAGGCGCCCTAAAAGATGTGGACGTGGTCACGACCGCCACCCGGGCTGTGATGAGCGGGACCTATGCGGTCTTTTCATTTCAGGTGGCCGAACCGAACGCTTTTGTCAGGGCGAAGAAGGCTTGGATCAATGGCGTTCCAGCGAAGGTCGGCCCTTGTCCCAACGAACGGCTGGGGATTTTGGACATGGTAGTATTTGGGACGGACCACAGCCGAGAAGACCCAGATTACGGTGGTGGCCATTTATTCAGGGATCTCGTTGAGGGCAAGAGCGCTCATGTGATGATTGAGTCAAATGAAGCCAAAACTCTAGAGTCCAAGATCAAACTCGAGGACATGCCCCTTGCCAGGCTCTTTGGAACGCGGCACTGTTTCAAGAACTATTCAGCCTTCGTCAACCCAACCAAAAATCCGGTATCCACCATCTTTCATGCGATCGAGTTCAACCCGAGCTGGACCGGAGCATCGGTCTCAGGATGTGGCAGGCTAAACCCCATCGAAAACGATCCTTTTCTCGATACCATCGGCGTCGGGACCAGGGTTCTGATCAACGGTGCCGAGGGGTTCGTGGTCGGCACAGGTACTAGATCTTCCAGGGACAAACCAAACTTGGCTGGTTTTGCGGACATGCACGGAATGGATCCTGAGTACATGGGCGGATTTCTGACCTCAAGCGGCCCTGAATGTGTGTCTTCTTGGGCGGTGGCAATACCTGTCTTGACCGAGTCAATACTAGAGTGCATTGGAAAGCGGGATCGAGACATTCAGCTGCCTGTAATGGACGTTGTAAATAGAGTGCAGATCGGCGCTGCCAATTACGGTGACGTCTGGGAAGGTGTGGACCTGGAGGTAAAGTTCGATCCGGAAGCATGCAAAAAGTGCGCCCAGTGCAGGCCAGAATTAGTCTGCCCCACCCGCGCTATAAGTTTCGAGTATGAAAATGATGCGCCGGTGAAGCCAAGGCTAGATCGGTACCGGTGCTTCAACTGCGGCTTATGCGCCTCTGTCTGCGCGCATCTATCCATAAATTGGTGGATAATATTCTTTTTGGATCGATGGCCGACATCGTCTCCCCAAAGTATGAAAATCGCTATGTAGTAACGTCATATTGTGGACATGTTCATGAGAAGACACGGTGATAGAAAGTGGCTCGACGTGTTACTCTCAAGAGGTGGCAGCAAAAGCCATCTAAACTTTTTTCATCCGAAAAGGTTTTCATATCCCCCATTTTCTTTGACGAGGGGGGATAACATAACGAGAGTCAACTACCCGCCACTAAAGTGATGGGCATGTAATGTGCCCTGGTTGACCAGATCCCCTATCGAGGAGTTTTACAAGATCGGGAGCCGATACGAAAGAATTTACAGTCGAGAACCAATTAGATGAAACTAATTGGTCCTCGCCAGAATAGTGCTTAACGATACGAATAGGCCAAA
>CAYWZG010000021.1:0-27192 GCA_964462795.1 uncultured Methanotrichaceae archaeon | reverse complement strand
GGAGGTAGGGACAGTGCTTGCACCATACAAACCTTTCAGTATCAGATCGAGAGGACGCCGAATTCCGGGATTTACTCTATCAAGTCCGGATACGCATAACTCCAAAAAAAGGAGGTAAACTCTATGTTAGTTCACACAAATTTGAACGCATTCCACCCCCCAATAAAGTGGGGGGGATCCTGCTGCGTTCGTACTGAATACTGCAAGATATTCGGACATGGAAAAGACCGTTTTGTTCTGGAAGGTGAATTGGTCGAAGGCCTTGGAGAAGGTTGCTATTACGTGAACATTCCTGGTTACTTCCATCAATTCGTCGAAAAGCTGGGGTTTGAACCGTATCCCGGCACCCTCAACCTCAAGCTCAGACCACCCTACGTCCAGATGAGAAAGCGGCTAGATGCCCTCCCCTGGATCGCCATCGATGAATTTTCGGCCGATGGAAGGACCTTTGGAAGCGCACGGTGCCTTCTCTGCACCATAGAAAATCACCCTTGCGCCATCATAGTTCCAGGAAGGACTCATTATCCTGAAGATGTAGTAGAGATTCTCTCGCCGGTTCAGTTGAGGGTAGCTCTGAAAATTGATGCAGGAGACGACGTTACGGTGGCGATAAATTATGATTGAACATGCAATAGAACTCACTTTCGACAGGAGAAATCACAATCAAACATAAGGGGCAAGGTAACGAAAAGAGAGAAACAAAGAGAGCGCAGGAGTGAGGAAAAGAACGGCAAAACAGCACCGTTCAGAACACGTGTACAGATGAGGCTTTGAAGGTCAGGTAAACGGGTGTACCGTTCTCCAATTCCATATCTTGATATCCTTGCCGGGTCAGGATCACCACGAAGGAAATGCCCACATCCACACATATCTTCATCGTGGAACCATTGTCCACGACATCTTCGACGATCCCAGGAAAAGAGTTCCTGGCGCTCGAATCTAGCGGGCTTTTCGACATCAAGATTTCTTCGGGACGGACTGATGCGAACACTTCGCCACCTTCCATCACCTCGTCTGCGGTTGATACGACCCTGAGCCCTCTCACATCTATCTCCAAAGAATCACCCTTTGTGATGCACGTCCCCCTAAAGAGGTTCTCAACTCCAACAAAGTTTGCAACCATCTCGCAGTTTGGCTTTCTGAAAACCACTTCAGGAGTCCCTTCCTGGACGATCTCACCTCCATTCATCACAGCCACCTTATCAGCCAAGGAGAAGACTTCTTCGAAGTTATGGGTGACGTGTATCACGGTAGTCTTGTAAAATGAATGTAAGCTCTTGAGTTCCTTGCGCAATTTTTCTCGGGTAAGGCCATCCAATGCGCTCAGGGGTTCGTCCAAGAGCAAAACCGCAGGCTCCATCACGATCGCCCTTGCGATTGCGGCTCGCTGCTGTTCTCCGCCGCTCAAGGTGTTTGGATACCTGTGAAGAAGGCGCTCGATCCCCAAAAGGCGGGACGCTTTAGAAACCCTCTCATCGATCTCGTCTCGGGGAACCTTTCTTGCCTTCAACCCAAAGGCGATGTTCTTTTCCACGTTCAGATGAGGAAAAAGCATGTAGTCTTGATAGACCATGCAGATGTTCCGATCTTTTGGAGCTTCTTTGGTGATTTCTCGACCATCGAGGAAGATTTTGCCCCTATCTGGCGCATAGATTCCCGCTAAAGTTTCGATGAGGATGGTCTTGCCCGAACCAGTGGGACCGATTATGACCAGGTACTCACCATCTTCGACCCTTAAAGATACGTTCTTCAGGATGAACTCGCCAAGATCTTTATAGACGTCCTCCATTTGTAACATGATTTTCGCATCCTATAGGCAAGCGCCACCTCCGTGGCGTTCGAAGATGTATAGCGAGATCATCGAAATGAAGATCAATATAGTAGCCGCCGAGATGGCCTGTTCTAGCTGTCCGCAAGACATGTTCAAAAAGAGCGAAATCGGCAACGTCTCTGTCTTCATCCTTGTGGCACCTGCGATCATGAGAGCTGCCCCAAACTCGCCGATCCCTTTGGACCAGGTGATCACGGCTCCTGCGAGAAGGCCGTTTGAGGCCATTGGAAGCGTCACCCGCAATAGTGCCTGGGCATCGGTGCAACCCAACGTTTTGGCCACATATTCGTAACGAGGGCTGATCCCCTCGAAGGTGGACCTCATTATTCGGAGCATGAAAGGCATGTTCACGAAGAACTGGGCCACAACGATTCCAAGAGGTGTGAACACGAAGACAAGTCCAGCCTCAGCAAGGACCTTTCCCAATGGACTGGTCCCAAAGAACAATAGCAGACCCACACCTGCGACCAGAGGCGGAAGCGCCAACGGCATGTCAAGAAGTGTGTTCACCACATTTTTTCCCAAGAAGTCGTACCGGGCAAGACCATAAGCTGCGGGCACAGCAATCAAGATGCAAAGAGCAGTCGACGCGACTGAAGTCTTCAGGCTGAGGTAGATTGCAAAGGAGATCTCTTCAGATAGGAGCGAATTTAAGAACGACTGGGGCGGCGAATGACTCACGATCAGGAAGAGGACAGCAACAATGAACGCAGCAAGAACCAAGCTTGCCGAGATCGCCAGGACCTTTAACCAAGAATCTCTACGATGGCTCAAAGTCTCTTTGTCCCCCTGAATTTTTCAGCCCTCTTAAGATCACTAGATCCATTATCCCAGGAACGTATTCTGAAAACAGCTTCACCTGGCCGGGCGTGGTGCTGAATGCGGCTTGGATGGGTGTATCATCCTGGTTTGTGTACTCTGAATGGATGATCCCTATAGGTCGGTATGCGATCTCCATCCTCTTTTTCGCTCGTGGAGCTTTCGCTTCTGGCATGGTGAGGGATTTGTATCAAACTTCGCATATTATCCCTTTGGTTGGGACCAAACGGGAAAATCCAGAAAAAAATTGATGAATCAGATTTCAGCGTGAAGACTTGACATCTGACATAACCTACTCTTCATACTTCGGATCTGGATAAGTGGCAAATCCATATCCAACAAAGACCGCCTTTCCGTCGTCAGATGCGACGAAATCCATGAACTTTTCGGCGTTCTCCTGGTTTTCGGAAAATACCAAAGTGCCGATCGGTATGACCTTGATGCCGTTCATTTCTCTTGGGATCTCAACTTTTTCCATGGTATCTGGGTTGTATAGGTCTTCCCAGATGATCGAAGCATCAGCCTGTTCCAATGAGATGTAGACCAAAAGCTCGTTTACGGTCCCAGAATAGGCGATCACGTTTTCAGAGACGTCGTCCCAAAGGCCGAGCTTCTCGAGCATCTGCTTTGAGTTCTTTCCGATCGCAGGGCCAGTGGGATCGCCCAATACCACTTTCACGTCAGGATTTGACAGGTCTTCCAACGATTCGACCTCCGCAGGGTTTCCTTTGGACGTGATAATGCAAGGCACGTGATATACCACGTTTTCAGTCTCGTCGACAAATCCCTTCTCGATCGCAGAATCGATGTAGGACCTTGCGCCTGGCATGTAGATGTCGCCTGTCTGGTAAAGTTCAATTTGGGAAAGGAGCTGAGCAGATCCTCCAAAGGAGTATTGAATCTGAATATCCTCTTCCTCTTCGAACAGTTCTGCTATGTCTTCCATGGGTTCCCTCAAGCCAGCGCCACAATAGACCAGAAGCGAGTCTTCTGTCGCATATCCGGTGACGGACAAGTTTGCCACCAGGATCAAACCCACAATGAGGGGAACAAGCCTCGAATTCATGTTAAGTCGTAAGATAGCATCATGATAAGATTTATGCTGCCCAAAATTCCACATGTTATAGTTGAGAACCAATTATATGTGACGAATCGGTTCTCGCAAGATTAGTGCTTAACGATACGAACAGGCTGAAATGTTGAGCTCATGAGAGTTCGACATTTGTATGAATTGATCGTGCTCGAAATGACAAACGGACATGACTACCAAAAGCTTTTCTCCTACGACAAAAATACTGGGCAGCTCTTCGGAAGTTATGAAGAACAGGTGACGGAGCCAGTGACCGGGACGGTTCAGAAGACCGTGCTAGAGCTTGTGGGGTAGCCAAAAACGGTGGGCGCAAGATACCAAGCGCTCACCAAAAGTGCGAATCTGTTTTCAATTCTTGTTTATAATTATTTATTATGAATAATTTATTAAATATCCCAATCAGAAACTTTATATATGTCTTGACCCCCCTCAAAATTGGGATTTGATGCTTAAGTAGAATACGCACTTTGTATACTCGACCTTCTGTGTGGATTGGTCGGTCTCAGGAAAGTTCGAAGGGGGTACTCGGATTGGGATTTAAATCTAAGTTTGGATTCTTGGCTTTGACAATTTTTATTTTGATATCGTATTCATCTGCTCAACAATGTTTGTCTTCAGAGGTCGATATTTCTCCACTCATAAGCGGCGTCAATTTCATTCACGCATATGGTATAGGCGGCGTTGAGGGTGTACCTGGACCACTTGAAGCTTTAAATTCGAATATTGCTACGCTGCCCTTCATATCTGCCGAAGATAACGCTCCTAAAAATGTAGCTATGGCGTCGTGTTATGGTTCTGGTAGAGTCGTCGCTTTAGGTCACGATGGGTTCTTCATAAACGAGGGCATAAACGATGTCGATAACCGGCAGTTCGGTGAAAACATCGTCAATTGGCTGAACGAGCGAGCCCACCAACAAAAAGAAGGTTCTTGTCACCACAGGTCATGGCGAACCATGGGTTGGGACCGGTTCGTATAGCAGCTTTTACAGTGGTCTAAGTGGATATGCCACCACTATTCACCCAGGACCGATTACCTCTCAGTCACTTTCCGATGTGAGCGTCCTCCTTATAAGTGTCGCTGGAACTGATTTTTCTGGTGCAGAGATCGATGCAATAAAGAGTTTCGTCTTGAATGGAGGCGGCTTATTTGTGCAAGGTCTTGGGTGGTCATGGCTTGGCTATCATCCAGGCAGCACCCTTGATGATTACCCAATGAACAAAGTTACAGCACCTTATGGCATCCAATGGATTGATGGTAATCTTCATCATACATTTCACACTACTCAAGACCTTCCAGACCTCTGTGTTGTGCCTGAATATATATCACTTGGCCCAGGATCTCAGAATTGCATAGAACTACACGAAGAGGGGTTTAAGTATAACATCAATTCAAATATATTTAACAATGGCGACGTAGCTGCAACTAATGTTGTCATATCATATTTTGAAGGAGACCCAAATAATGAAGAAAATTTGATGGGATCTCAACATTTATCTGGCATACTTCCTGGAATGGCAATCTATCGAGATCCAGTTCGTTTTTCGATAAATCCCGAAGAAATAGATAATAATGTATACGAACGTGATTTTTATGTGACTGTTAACTGTAGTGAAATTGACTTAAATCCTAGTGATAATCAAGCCAAAATTCATGAGAAAATAATTATTAAATATCTAGATTGGATTCCTTGTTGTTACAGCCAGTACGAACATGGTGGCAAAGACGCCTGCGGTCAAGTCGCTTCGGCATGTGTTCTAAGCTATTGGAATTCTCATAATTATGATAACTTTATTGGAGATGATAACAACATAGATCCGTTAATCAAAGACTTAAAAAAAGCACAACGTTATTCTGATGGCTCTGGTACAAGACCTTATTTCTTAGATTGTGGCCTAAAAAAAGTATGTAACGATGACGATTATGGAAATTGTTACCAATTTGACATATATGGGGCACTTTTCACATCTCATTCTTGGAGCGATATGGTATCCAAAATAAATAACTTGCGCCCTTGTATACAATATATTACATCTGACACTGAAAAAGGAAAAGGCCATTTTTTCCCGATATTTGGGTACATAAACCAGTCCTCACCTGCAGAAGATGGATCTAGCAAATGGGCAATAATCTGCGACATCAGTGCGGATAATTGTCGCAGGTGTAAAAAATGGGAAGATGGGGATAGTTTAACCCGAGTGATCCCTGGCAAACGGGACTCACAAAATCTTGAATTCTCAACTGAATTTGTTGTTATGTGTCCTGTGGATATGAGTATTGTAGATCCAAGTGGATGTGTAATCAATAAAATTAAATGTGAAATTGATAACGCAACTTACGACGAAATCGATGTAAATGGCGATGATAATCTGGACGATTTAGTCACACTTCACGATGGACGTAGTGGCAAATATAAAATATATGTAATTCCTGAGTTAGAAGATCGTCTTACAAGTAATTACACGCTCGTTGTTTCAACAAATTATAGTTCCATTATTTTGGCAAAGAATGCCCCTATACGCCATATAAATAACATCCCATATGTTATTGAGATCGATAATTGCGGCAGGATCCAAATACCGAGAGAGTATGAAAAACCCAATAATTTTGGATATATATACCAGGCTCATCAGTTTGCCCTTAGTATCGGCAACGGGACTGCGACCAACACCATCAACATGGATTCAGACCAGTCGCAGATCCAAGAAGGAAACAACACAGACGAGATCGGGATCGAAGACCAATTGGCTCAAAGCATCGGTAGCGCCAGATCCGCCAACTTGGTGAGAATAGCCTCGAAGCAGTCCGGACCCTAAACTCATTCCACCCCGTCTTCTTGGCTCACGTTCCAGAGCCGCTCGATACCCCCGATCTCGCGTATCACGGAGGCGACCTCGCGCGGGACGAACATCTCCCAGTCGCCGTTTGCGAGCATCAGCTTGCGGATCCGAGTCCCAGAATAGGCGTCTCGCCTGTACATTGGCGGCCGCCTCACCTGGACATCAGCCTCAGAAAAGAGCTGTATCACAAGAGGGTTGTTCGAATAGACCACGTCGAACTTTGGGGTCATCGCCTTGACGTGAGATACCCAGACCGAGTTTCTCTCGACGTCCACTAACGGTATTGCGTAACAGGTAACGTCCACATCCTTCACCGCCGCGTAGATCATGGTGATCCGCTCTCCTGCGGTGAAAGGATTCTGGGTCGTGTGACTCGCCTGAGCGCTACCGATCCCCAGCACGATCTCGTCTACCTCTTTTGCGATCTGTTGGAGAACCGCCTGGTGCCCCAGATGGTAGGGCTGAAACCGCCCTATGTATAGACCCCTCAATAGAACCACTCACAACAACCTATAGTCGAGAACCGATTAGATGAAACTAATCGATTCTCGAAAGATTAGTGTTTAACGATACGAATAGGCCAAATCTCAAACTCTTACGAGTTAGAGATTTGTCCGAAAGGTATCGTTAAACACTATATTCACAAACGTCAGATCTCACAGGATCTCTCTTCCGATCAGCCTTATGGACTTTTCTTTGTTCGGGCCGATGGGCGAGCCCACGACAACCTGAGTTACGCCGACATCCATCAGATTTTCGACCTTCGTCTTGCACTCGTCAGGAGTTCCACTCACCGAGAATACGTCTACCATGTGATTGCTCACGGCGCCAAGAGCCGTCCCGAAATCGCCCTTGACTATGGCCTCAGATATGACCTTGACCCGATCCATGTTTATGTCGTGTCTCTTCAAGACGACTTCTGGCGATCCTGCCACTATGAAGGCCACCACTATCTTGGCAGCGTCCACGGCTTTTTTCTGATCCTTGTCGGCGCTGAAACTCGCATAAGCGCAGATATCCACATCATCAGGATCACGTCCCGCCTCTTTTGCGCCTTTCTGAACTAGAGGCACGGCGTACTTGAAATCTTCAGGGTGGCTCGCGTTGACCAAAACGCCGTCTGCCACGGCCCCTGCTAGCTCCAGCATCTTTGGGCCCTGTGCGCCTATGTATATGGGGACGTCTCCAGTCTTGAAGGCGAGCTGCGCGCCCTTCATTCCAAAATCGTTCAGCCTCTCTTTTGCAAGAAGCGATCTTAAGGCTGCCACAGACTTTTTGACGGCAGTAAGGGGCTTATCCCATTCTACTCCCATGGTCTCGAAGGTGGCCCGATCCCCTGGCCCTATGCCAAGAATAGCTCTGCCACTAGATATCTCGTTGATGGAGGCGATGCTGGACGCGGTTATGGCCACGTTTCTGGTGTAGGGGTTTGTAACGCCGGTTCCTAGCTTCACCTTGTTGGTAACTAAAGACAGAACAGCAAGTGTCGTGTAAACATCTCTATTGTTGTAATGGTCAGTGATCCAGATCGTGTCGAAGCCCACATCTTCTGCTAGCTTTGCCATATAGCCCAACTTCAGGGCGGGGTCGCTTGGTACAAACTCTATTCCGAACAATTTGCTCTCTCCAGCAAGATTCGGTCACCAGACTGGAGGCCAAAAAGCTTGGCAGCACTCCCCTGGTTAACCGCAATTTCCGCGAACCCATGGCCCCCAATGGTTATAAGTGGTTCGATCCTCGCAGCATCTGCATAGGTCCTCGATGCCCTGAGTTTTCTGCCTGAAAGCACAGGATAGTCTTTTGGGATCTCTTCCAGGTTGAGGATGACGTTGCCAAAGGAATCCACATATATCACTTGAGCTTCTATTCCGTCCGCCAAAAATCGGGCTTTTCCAAAGTTTAGATCTATCGGCTCGACCTCTGGCCCAATCTCTTCGAACCTCGCGCCTTCTGCCAGCATTGCGGCAACTGGAGCGAAAACGTCCCTTCCGTGGAAAGTGGGCGCAGCCTCGAAGTTCTGAACGATAGATCTCGCCACAAAATCGCCCAAAGATTTGGCCGCAGGGACGAGCAGCCCGTTATCTGGCCCAACAAACAGGTGGCCTGCGCTCTCGATCACGATTCCGAGCCGATCAGTCCCGACGCCCGGGTCAACCACGGCCAGATGGACGGTCCCTTTCGGAAAATATCTGGCCGAAGTCATCAGGGCAAAAGCCCCCGCCCTCACGTCCTGAGGAGATATGTCGTGAGCTATGTCCACCAGCGTCGCGTTTGGAACTTCGTTTAAGATCACGCCTTTCATCTGGGCCGGATAGACCGAGCCAAAGTCGGTGAGCAAGGTGATGATTGGAGCGCGCCGAAAGCTCTTCATGATCATCTCAAATATCGCTGAAGTTTAATCTCTTGCCCTCTTAGACAAAGGAAAGGTGCAAGCGATGCCAAGCAACGAGAACGATGCAAAAGACTCAAAGGTACGAGAACCTTTGAGCGGGAGTGGATTTAGCGGTCCTAGCAACCCCTTCTGATAGAAAAGTTCAACAGGGAGAAAGGTTTATGATTAGCCCTGGGAGATGATGTATTATGGCAGACTGTGAACTTTGCACTCTTGCTAAACCCACTTTGGTACCGCTTAAGGTCGACGTCCAAAATATCGCAAACCCCGAAGGCGCATACAAAGGGCTTTGTCTTGACTGTCTCGAGGCCTGTGAGAAAGCCTATCAGGAAAATTTCGGGGAAAAAGAAGAGAAGAAATGAAAGCCTCAGGCTAAAAGTCTGAGGTGAGCGTTTTTCTTTTTTGTTGTCGAGTGATTTTCGGCTTTAGATCCGTTCCGAACAAGAGGATTTTGATGCAAAAGGAAGAAAAGATCGTAACGATCCTGCTTTTCATGGCCCTCGGTTCGCTTACGATGGCATCCTGGGCGCTGGGCGATTTTGATGATATTGGTACAGATTCAGCCGATCCAGAGTCTGTGACGATCGAAGGCAAAGTTCGCTCGATCCAGCCTACAAAGAACGGGGGCCACCTCATAATCCAGCTCGATTCCACCACGGCGCCCGTCTTCGTTCATCAGAAATCCGGTGCCGAGCATCTGGCAAATACTGTTCAGAAGGGTGATTTGGTGAGGGTCAAAGGTGAAGTGGCTGAGTACGAAGGCGATCCAGAGATCGTTATCAAAGGACCAAACGATGTCGTGGTCCTTTCGTAACTCAATTTCGCAAAAACGTGTATTTTTCTAGCTATTGTTAAGCACTACAATCACAATTTTGTGGGTGTAAATATGGGTTCTACAAATATATTGGAACTTGATGAAGCGGTTATCTATGCCGAGGACGAAAGCTGGCGGTGTGGTATTGGCGGAAAGTCCGTCAAGCTCGGGATAATTTTCGAAGCTGTCGACCTGAAGGCTGAGGGAAGGCCTGGGAGCGAGTACCCAATAATTGTGGAAGCTCAGATATTTCCTCAGCCCGAGTATCTGGACGAAGATGTGGTGCTTGAAACATCTGAAGAGGAGACACCCTCAAGGGAGAACTTGATCTGGGACGTCTATCGCTATCACGGCGGAGTTCTCGTGAACATCGATGCAATTCAGCCTGCAAAAGCTTCTTGCGGCGTCTCTTCCTTTGTGACGGATCAACAGATCCAAAAGGAGATCACTGCATCTGGCCAGGAGATAGAGGTGCGTCACTTCAGAAGCGTGAACGATGCACTCCAGTTCACCAGGGAGTTTTACGTTCTTGCAGCCCCCACCATCTTTGAGTTTCTGGATTGGGTGCTCGACCAGCCTCTTGGCCAGGGCACAGGTTGGGATAAGATCAGGATGTTGACCTCCAAAGAGTAGTTATCCCTCGATTCTCAAACCTCCCACAATGAGCATGACGAAGATCAACGGAATCGACGTGGCCAGGATCACAGAAACGGTTGATAAGATCAGGGACGATCCGAAAAAGTCCAGGTTCACTTTGAAGACCAAGACCGAATGGATCGAGGGATGTCTTGCATGCACCACAATCAAACGGGGAAAAGATGGTGAGCCCGACGACGCCAAAACGTTCGTGATCGAGTCAGACGAGCCGCGTTCCTTGCAGGGCCACAACACTGCCCCCAACGCGGCCGAGTTTGTGCTTCATGGCCTATCGTCTTGTCTCGTGGTGGGGCTTGCGATCAGGGCCGCAATTTCAGGCATAAAAATTGAAGATCTGAAGATCGATCTCGAAGCGGATATAGACTTGAGAAACTTCTTTTGCATCTCAAAAGAGGTTCGGCCCGGGTTTGAGGGCGTACGGGCCAGGTGCCGGATGAAAGCCGATGCCTCTCCTGAAGAGATTGAGGCGCTTTTTCGAGAAGTTGTGAAAAGATCGGCCGTGATGGACGTGATCGAAAACGAAGTTCCGGTAGCGTTCGAGGTGGAAGTTGAGGTTTGAGTCAGAGGTGCCCAATTCGGCTTGATGGCGCTGACACCCTCTCGACTCAGCTTCTAAAATCACCTTCTTGATGCCGCCACTTGGCGCCTTCGACTATCCGATAAATTGATTCAACTTCCGCGTATCTTCCATCTTTTGCGCAAGAACAAACGGTTAGCAAGCGGCCTATCGAACGAACCGGATTGTGATTGGGTAGCGGTAACTTTCGCCGTTGCTGGCTTTGAGGGCGGCCACGATCGCAAGGATTACATCCAGTAGGAAAAGCCCCGTTATCAAGAAGGTGAACACGAGCAAGGTGAAGGGCATTCTCATCAAAAACCAGAAGTCCCAAGGCGAGCCCCACCACATGCCATGATGGAAGGGCCAAAAGAAGGGAAAGCTCCATGCAAAGAGGGCAGCCATGAACATTCCTGCCACAATCCCGTAAACCGTCATCGAGATCTGAAAGTTGAGGGCTTCTTTGCCCTGATCGTCCACGAAAGAGTGCTCGTTCCTCTTGATCAGCCATACCACGAGAGGGCCAAACACGTTTCCCAAAGGTAAACCCAGCAGCATCACCAGAGAACTCAGGTGGCAGAGGGTCGCCCAAGTGCGAGCGTCCTTGTTTTCTTCGATCATTCTGTCCACGAAGGCGTCAAGGAAGCGAAGGTACTAAGCTTTTTTGGATGTGTTTTGGAGAAGTTTTGGATGTACCAGTTTCGATTGTGTCTGGTTTGTGATGCAGTCAACTATCGTGCTTAATGATACCTTTCGGACAAATCTCTAACTCGCAAGAGTTAGAGATTTGTCCTATTCGTATCGTTAAGCACTAATCTCGCAAAAACCGATTATAGTCAAGAACCGATTAGATAACACTAATCGGTTCTTACCAGAATAGTGCTTAACGATACCTTTGAGCCAAATCTCTAACTCGCAAGAGTTTGAGATTTGGCTCAAAGGTATCGTTAAGCACTATAGTCTCATCCAATCGGTTCTTGGATATATTTTTCTTTTCGGCGGAGAACCCCTCACCCGCCGGGATCACTTCCTCCAGCCGACCTTGGCGTTGGGGATGTTGTCGACCTCGGCGAAGTATGGCTTGATGTCGAGAAGCGGCGAGCCCTCGATCGCGTCTAGGCCCCTCACCTTCAGCCTTCCGCCCTCGACCCCCAGAAGCTCGACGATGCCAACGCCGATCGGGTTTGGGCGGTTCGGAGACCGAGTGGCAAAGACCCCGTGCTCCTTTCCGTCGTGTGGCGGAAAGGCCTTGAGCATGGATCTATCAGCCCTGTCGAGCCAGTAGAGGAGGATGAGGTGGGTACACCCCTCAACGTCAACGAGGCCCGGGAGGAATTCATCGAAAACCTCGACCTCGCAGACTTCATCGGAATGCCGTCCCTGGAAGGGAGCCTCGGCCCTTGTCTTGAAGGGCGAGTGGATTACGCCGATCTGTTTCAGGTTCATGGCGGGGGTTTTGTATTCAAGAGGAAAAAAGGGCTTCGGAGGAAATGCTGGCGGTGGGCGCACTCTGTAGCAGAGCTGCAGGACATGATTCACGCCGCCGCCTCCCACCTGCCAGAATCGCCACCTTCAGCCAACTGTGGCGCTCGGGACCCTGTCGACCTCAGGGAAGCCGGGCTTGATGTAGAGACGCGGCGGGCCCTTGATGGCATTATAGCCCCTCGCCTTCGGATTTTCACCATCGCATTCCAGAAGCTCGATGATCCCGACGCTGATCGGGTTTGGGCGGTTCGGTGACCGAGTGGCAAAGACTCCATGCTCCTTTCCGTCGTGTGGCGGAAAGGCCTTGAGCATCATTCTTTCGGCCCGGTAGAGCCAGCGGAGGAGGATGAGGCGGGTACAACCCACCAACGTCTAGCGAGGCCCGAAAGCTAAAGAGCTAGGAGGAAACCGGTGCCGTCTGTCTCGCTTTGAAAATCTGATCGCAAGCTCAGGAGACTTCGAAGCCATTTCACTCAGGTCAACCAATGAACATGAAACTGCCTGTGTTTCAGAGCCCCTCGAAATACGTCCTTATCTTCTGGGCCATGAGCTTCCGCCGTTCAGCGAGGAAAGCAGGATAGTCATCGACTGTCATCTGATCCATACCGTCAGGAATGCAGTTCATTTGGAAGTTTTCCCGCAGTTCGTCCATGTCGGTGATGTTCCCGTAGCGTTTCGGCCCGCCCTGACATTGTTCCAGAAGCTGGCCAAAATAGATTCCCGGTTCTTTGCTGCCTATGGCTATATTGATCTCACTCTGGGCCACAACGTAGTTGGCTATCTGGTTGTACTGTCCACGAGTTAGCCCGCTTTTTTTGAGATAGGCCCGAGGAAAGATGTGATGAATATCGGACTTCACCTCGATCAGCTCTCGCACGGTAATGTCATGGGACAGGAACCCTCGATCGTTCATCTTGACTTGTGCGGCCTGATAAAGGCGGAAATAGGGGCTCGATGCCACAGAGGTATTCAGTGACTGGGGCAGTGAAGATTCCCAAAAGGCGTCGGACAGTTCGCCCCTGATGATGTCCTTGAAGTATACTTCGATACCCTGTTCATGAATTCGTCGGATATCGGTGTCGAAGGCCGATTCTGGAGAAGACGAGTACCTGCCTGTGAGGACGGACATGACGAACCAACGCCTGACGTGTCGCTCTATTTCGGCACTGGGAACTCCCCTGTCACGAAGCGTCAAGTAAAGGATGTAGGCGAAGTTTAGGGTGTTCTGCGAGCGGATCATAGAGGGGTCGACGAAGCCCGCCGAACGAATGATCATGATGAGGTTCTTGAAGTAGGTCTCGTTCATGAACCGGATGATGCTTTTTTTCAGCCGGTTAAAAGAATCCTCGACGATGGGCTCCTCGTACTGCTTGGTCTCGAAGTTGCGGCCTGATAGTAACGCAACGAGGTCTCCAAGACGACCACGTCGGAACTCTGAGGTGAAAGCCACACGCAACATGTCGGTGTATGATGGGTCGTAAATATCGTCGTTCTCTTTCTGAAGCCAGGACATTTGCTGGAAGAACTCGCTTCCTGCGAATTTCTTATCGTTCTGCATATACCTGAAGAATTCGGGAGCGACTGCGAGATGACAGAAGTAGTCGATGGCCTTGCGTAGCATATTGCCACCGTAAGTCTCATTGACGGCGATCTTCGACATGGCGAAATCAGCCTGGCTCAAGGGCACGCCCTCAGAATTGACGCGAATGAAGATCTCAGTAACGGTTTCTATGTCCAGATCAGAATCTAGCTCGATCAGGCCGATCTGGTTGCTAGTGATGCCCTTCATAAACTCGATGCTGCGGAAAACTTCGTCTCTATTTACGTTGTGATTCTTCTCGCAGTATGTCTCTGCAAGATTGAACAAGCTGGTTCGAGGATCGAAAACAGCCGAAATATCGGGAATCCATGAAGCGTCTTTGGCGATGGCGGTGTTCCATACTTCAAACTGCTGTTTAATCGGGTGAAATGCTATACGGATTCGGATGAGCTTATAGTTTTTATCTACCACCTCACGACCGAGCAAGGCCGCCATGAGGGCTATAACTCGCTGCTGGCCGTCGATGAGGATGCGTTTACCTGAGGAGGAGGTTCCGTCTTTCAACTTCACATGGGGGTTACACCAGGTTATCAAGTAGCCGACAGGGTACCCTTGGTACAAAGAGTCCAACAAGTTGCGCACTTTGACAGCACTCCAGACGAAGGGTCTCTGGATTTCTGGTATGGCGACTTCATCGATCTTTATCAACGTAATAAACGTCTCGATGGGCGGTTGAGTGACGGAATAATGTTGGGTCGGCATGGTCAATTTCCTTCTGTTTTACAAAGACGAATTGAAGCAGTATCTCCATGTAGTTACAGATCTCTTCGAATGTAACCAATAGCGGAACAGCGTCAACAGCTCTAACATCCAAATCCTACATCCAGTTTTGGACAATATCCCCATCCACGAAAAAGATTTCGTTTCTCCAAATGTTTCGGGGACTTAGGGCCCACAGGGAAATAACCTGTACATAAACGTGTACTGCCATTATACAAAACCGACATGATCCGGATTCAATATAATAATTACGCAGTACACATATAGCCAGTTTATTTATCGGCAAGCCCTTAATTTGTATAAGAGATTTGCAACGCTTGATGTTTTTCTACCGCTCTACCTCTACCCCACCGCCGACGAAAAACCCACCTGGAGCGCTACGCCGAAATCCTGAATATCGACTTTCCGCGCGTCCCGCTCACTTCCGACCCGGATCTATTCCGGAGGCTCTGCACCTTGGGCAAGGAGTTGGCGGCGCTCCACCTGCTGGAGTCGCCGATTCTATCAGAGCGGATAAACCGCTACCCGATATCAGGCGAGAGCGTGGTGGAGCGACCCAGGTATTTTGCGCCGGGGGTGCACCAGCCGAAGGAGAAAGAGGCGCCGGAAAATGGCAAGGTCTACGTCAACACGGGCCCGTGCTTCGAGGGGGTCCGTCCCGAGGTCTGGGAGTTTCAGGTGGGCGGGCGCCAGATCTAGCGCCAAATGGCTCAAGGACAGGAAAGGGCGAAGGCTATTCCACGACGAGCTGATGACCTACCAGAGAACAATGGCAGCGCTCAAAGAGACAATCCAGATGATGGCAAAGATTTTTGAAATGAATACCCTGCAGCTTGCTGCAGGGTGCGCTGTTTGACTCTGAAGAGGGCTGCCAATGTCTTCCCACATCATCCACCCCAGCACCCCCCGCCAACTTTGAGACGGTTTGTCTCAGGGGCGCAGGATCGTTGGCCAGATTCTCGCTTTTCTTCACCCAGGAGAGAATCTCAAGCACCACCACCGTCCCCCAAGACCACCCGCCAGATTTCAGGGTGAGATGAGGGGTTTTCGTCCCTCACTTTCGCCTGAATCCTGCGCCGATCACGATCAGGATGAAGAGCACGAGAATGATCCCCATCAGTGGCGCCCCGGATATCGAAGGCATCTTGCTGGGGAGATCCAAGCGTTCCATCACGAACCCAGAGACCTCTCCTTCGGCCGACTCGGCATCTTTAGCAGGCTTTTCTGGGCTGGTTTTGCCAACTCCCGACGATTGTGTCTGGTTGGTGATGCCAGATCCAGTCTCTTTGACATATGGATGACGGCTGGCACCGCCGCCCTTTCCAGAGCTGCTCGACTTTTCAGGCTCTGAGCCAGTGAGCACGCCTTCCATGTACTCTCTGAGAAAAATGTTTCCGCAGGTGTGGTGACAACAGGTGACCCCGTACTCCATCTCGGACTCTTCAAACCTCTCTGCTAACTCTTGCTTCATCTCTTCAGTCGGGTGCCACCTCTCTTTTCGAGACGTTTCAAGCATCCTTGCGGACATGACCTGGAAGGCGTAAGGATTGTTCTGATCGAAGAACTCATCCAAGCCCATATCGTACTTATCGTTCACGTAAACGTCGTAGACCTCGTTCCATGTGGCCTCTGTCACGAGATCTGGCGTTGTGACCTCCCAGCCCCAGAGAAACTCCACGAACCTGTCCATCTCTCTTGCACCAGAATAACCCTCTGCCTTCATGCCTTCGATCCATTTGGGGTTGTAATACCGGGTTCTAAGCTCTTTTGAGAAGAAGTCGTGGAGCGATTCCACCTTTGGCATATTGGGATTTCTAACGTCGGTCACGTACATGGGCGGAGTTTCGCCGGTCACGGTTCTGACCGCCATTCCCAGCCCGCCAACATACTGGAATACGTCATCGTTGTCTATGAAACCGTAAAGGTTGGAGTTTGTGTGATGAGAAACTGCATCCACTTCGGCCAGGTTCAGCTTGTAGACCTCCATTTGGACCTCGTCGTTGTAGACTTTTCCAGAAGTGGTTTTGCTCCCCCAGACATCGTCACCGTAGATGTAAGACATCCTGTCGATGAAAAGGTTGCCAAGTTTCGAGTCATTCTCCCAGGTATCGCTTGCAGCAACTGCGCTGTCGAGATTTGGGCCGTAAGTTCCTGCAGCTTCTAGAAATATCCTGGACGTGGACAGATATTCTGCATCCTCTTCAGAATAGTTTCCTGTTGCTATCAAGGTGTCCTCGATCTCTATTGAGTTCTCCCTCACGTAGTTTGAGTAGAGGTCATCGGTGTCGTTTCTGGCAAGCCTTATGGCCTTGTCTATGAGCTTCAACTTCTCTGGAAATAGGTCCCGATCGAGTCCCGAAGGCACCACAAGAACGTCGATCTTGGGCCGGCCCAATTCAGAAAGTGGCACCAGTTCCACATCACAGACCCCCCCGTAAGAGTCCCAGACAGGCTTTGCGCCTACCAGATGGAGAATCTCTGACTCGACAACTCCGTGATCAGTCATGGCCCAGGCCCAAAGTATCACGCCCATCTTCTCAGGATAAGTACCATTGTTATCGGCTCGGTATTGTTCTATCAAGTCATCTGCCAAGGATTGGCCCGCCTCCCAGGCCGCAGGCGTGGGAACTTTCCTTGGGCTTATCGAATGAAAGTTCCTTCCAGTCGGCAGAACTTCTGGATCCCTTATGGGGTCGTCAGCTGGCGAAGGCGGCGTATATTTTGAGGCAGAAGCGTTGATGAACCTCTCGGCCTCCTGGGTGCAAGCCCCAAGACCAGATGCGTATACCAAAGCGAGGTCGAGATAAGCGGTCAGGTTCTTGGATACAAGAGACTCGTTCTCGAGTCCGTCTTCATCGAAACTCTCTTCCACCAAAGTTTCGATCCCGAAACTTTCTTCTTCAAAGGTTTCGTTCTCGTAAGTCTCGTTCACAGAGGTATTCCCGTCATGTACAAGAGTTAAAGATCCAAATATCAGAGCTTGAGCATTTTCGGGCGTGGTTTCGTTGAACAAAACCGCTCTCAAAAGCTCCTTTGAGACGTTCTCCAGCTCTATTTCTTTATCCAAACGGGACGGGTTGGGATAATCTTCGTAAGAGATCATCAAAGCGACCTCTCTTTGGTAGCCCTGACCTACCATCGACTCGGTCATCTCTACGAGGCAATCGCCCTTCATGGGGGTCGCAAAGGTGTGAAGCCCATAAGGCATGAACTCGTTTTTCAGGTCGTAGAGATAATGCTCTAGCACGTCCACGAACTCATCGAACTTCACGGGATCCAAGACGAGCTCTGTCAGGTTCACTTCCAGGTCTTCATCAAGATGCATCTCCAGACAACCGGCTATGATCTCTTCTTTGTAAAGTTCTTTCACCGTGGCGTTTTCAACCTCGTTGTAGTTGAAGGCGGTATCTGCCAGGTTTGTGAAGTTGCCGTAAAGACCAGAGGCCACAATTGGCGGCGTGAGGTGAGTTATCATCACGGCATCGCCTCTTCTCTTGGCCTGGCTTCCTTCGGCTATGTTGTCTACGATGTAGGGGTAAACCACTGGCAGGTCCTGGATCAAAACGCCAGGCCAACACCTATCAGAAGATATGCCGCTTTCTTTGCCGGGGGTCCACTCCTGAGTTCCGTGCTTTCCCAGATGAACTATGAAATCCGCATCGAACCCTTCTTTGAGCCAGAAATAGAACGCGATGTACTGATGATGAGGCGGAATATCTTTTCTGTGGTAGAGTACCGTGTTGTTCTGAAGCCAGCCTCTTGTGGGCTGAGGTGCTAAAATCACGTTCCCAAAGGAAAGCTTCGGGATCACGAAATACTTGCCGCTCTCGTTTTCATAGACCATGATCTCGCCAGGCACAGGTCCCCATCGATCTGTCACCTCCTTTTGCATGATCGGATCTATCTTCTCGAACCATTCGACATAATCTTCTGTCGGGAGCAAAGTTGCGTTCCCTGCCGCAACCATTCTTTCAAGCTCGCCCGGTGCCCAGGTTCCTACGTTCGTACCTTCATGGGCCATCAGGTCGACCAAATCTCGCTCGGCAGGGATGGTTCCTTCTACGTGGTAGCCAGACTCGTTCAGCTCGTCTAGGATAACCTGGAGACTTCTTGGAACGTTGATGTAAGTGGCGCCCAAATTGTCTTTTCCGCCGCCGTGGTTGTAGTAGATTATGGCAGCCTTCTTCTCCACGTTTGGCTTTCGTCCAAGATTTGCCCAGGCGATGGCCCTTTCAGAGAGCCAGTCGATCTGAGTGGAAATTGGCTCAAAGATCCCTTCATTGGTCCTTCCTGCAACTACGATCGGTTCGATCACACCATCCATCTCGGGCATGGCGAGTTTGAAGTAGATCTCGGTAGGATAGATCCCAGTCGCGTCTCTCCACTCTTCGGGGTTTTGGTACCAAAGCTTCATCCCGCTGAGCACGGGAACGTTCAGCTCTTCTAGGTCACGTATTCCCTCATCGGGATCACCATAATTCAGCCTGAAAGGCTTGGTCAATATCACGACCTCAATGATCGATTCCCCTTCTGGCATGAAGAGATTCTTCATCGAGGTTGTGTTGGAAAAACCGATGTCGATGACGTTGGCACCTTTATCTTCCAGGGCTCGGACCAAACTAACTCTCAGCGGTGACGCTACCGGATCGCTTGCCAGGTTCATTATCCCGATGGTGGGCACAGCCTCATCGTATCTGTGCCCAGAGTTGTTTTTGTACCATTCAAGATAAGACGTGGTGTTGAGAAAAAGGTTTGGAGAGTCGGGATGGCAGATGTACTCGTCTGGCGTTGGGATGGGATCTTTCGTCGATATGTCAAGGTCACAGAAGTTTGCTCCAAGGTATGAAAAGAGCAGTTCCATGTTCTCTTGTCCGCCGTAGTTCCAGTAGTCCTCGATCACGGAGTGGTTTTCCATATCAACGTTCCCAAGGAGGGCATCGTACCCCGACGAATGAATCGCAATTATAGGAACGCTTCTTCGCTTTGGCTCTTCGAGGAGCGGTATCAGCAACTGGGCGGTCTCGGCTCCGATCATCTCCAAGAATATCAGGTCGTATCCAGTGAAGTTTACTGGAAAGTTGTCCTGGAAAGTCAATGTAACGTTCAGGACGCCGTCTTTAGCAGCTTCGTTGATTACGGCGTGGTTTTCTGCAGATATGATGAGAACGTCGGGTCGCCTCATCACGACTTTCGCCGTAAAGTTCACTCGGGGCGACCTGTTGGGCAGAGCATGACGATCGCCCAGGTAGAAAGTGACCTTGTCGCCATCTTCTAGCTCGAAAAGGTCAGGGCTGACGAGGGGCACGGGATCGTCTGGATAGTTAACCCAGTAACTCCAGGACTTGTTGCCTTCGGCACCTATGCCTCCGATCGACCCCACGACAGGGCCGCGAATGTCCCAAAAAGACGTGTCCAAGCCAAGTTCAAACCCGCCAGTTTCTGAGGCATTGATGAGGGCACCAAGTGCCGACTTTCCATCGACGGCGTGAACTTCGCCATCTGTCCCGGTGACGTTAACTTCTCCCCCTGTGAGAAGAACTTCGCCGTCCCAGATCTGCTCAGTTCCAAGTGCAGGACTGATCGTCACGAAAACGAGAATGAGAAAGGCCAAAAGCCTCGATCCGCTCATTCTAGACGCGATGATGCTTCTTGATCTTGTGCTTTTGCATTGATGAACGTGCAAAGTTTCGTCACACCCATACCGTCTTTATCTCGATTCGAAGCGAGTCTTCTGGCTTTTTGCTCCGATTTCCAAGATAGAAGGTCACGACGTCTTCATCCTCTAGACTGAAACGGTCCGGACTTAGCGAGGGCATGGATTCCTCTGGATAGTTCACCCAGTAACTCCAGACCTCGCCGACCCCAGGTTCGATATCATTGATCGATTCTACCAGAAGGCCGTAATCGTCCCAAAGAGAATCGTCTACGCCAAAGTTGAAGCCACCAGTTTCTGAAGCCTTTTTGAGCGCGCCAAAGGCGCTCCTCTCATCGACTGAATAGACCCTGCCGCTCGTTGCAGATACGTTGAAACTGCCACTTCCTAAGAGGACTTCGCCCTCGAAGATCACCTTGGAAGGTTCTTTTCCAAAGGCGTAAAGGTGGCCGTCGTCTGAGCCGATGTAGAGAACGCCATCCGAAAACGAAGGCGAAGACATCATGTAAGCTCCTGTTTCGTAGGTCCAGACTTCAGAGCCGTCCGATGCATCAAGAGCATAGATGATTCCTTTGTTTGTCCCGAAGTAGACCATATCTCCTACGACCAGTGGTGAAGACATAACTGAGCTGTCGACCTTTTTGCTCCAGATGAGCGATCCGTTCTCGGAGTTGAAACAATAAAAAGATGCGTCGTCCGACCCGATGTAGACCCGGCCGAAAGATATGGCTGGCGACGATATGGTGCCGTTCAAGGGATTATTCCAAATTTCGGTCCCAGAGGTTGCATCCAACGCGTAGATATTCTCTCTCGTTGCGAAGTAGACTATATCGTTTTCGACTGCAGGCGTCGAGGTTATGGGATCGTCTGTGGAGAACTTCCAGAGAATGTCGAAGGACGATTGATCCTCTGAAGATCGCTCTTCTGATGATCTTTCCACGCAATAGAGCGCAGGATCGCCCCCGACAAAATAGATCCTGTCATCGCCTCCTGCAGGCGAGGTGTAAGGATCGATCTTGCCAGTTGAAGTGTTCCAAAGCTCGTTTCCATCGAAGTCCAAGACGTGCAAGGTTCCTTCTGAAAAGGAGGTCACGAATACTTCGCCATCCATCGCCAAAGGCGACGATGCAACGCCCCACCATTTTGGATCGTTTTCGAGGGTTCGGTTCCAAAGAGAGTCACCTGTGGCGGCATCGAGGCAGTAGAGGCCGCCGTTCCAGGAGCCTGTGAAGACTAGGCCATCCTGAACCGCAGGGGTAGATGCGCCGCCCTTTCCACCTACGGTGTTCAGCCAGAGAAGCGATCCGTCCTCGGCGTTCAGGCAGCCCGTTCCCTGCTCGCCTTTGTAGGACATGTCAGGCCAAGAGGAGGCGTAGACACTATCCTCACAAATCACGGCGCCGCCGCCTATGTAGCCTTTGGTGGTCAACTTCTCGCTCCAGAGAACGTTGGAATCTTCAGGGCCGGTCCCGCTCACGTTACCGGTTCTCTCGCCGTCTGCATGAAACGTTAGGTAGTCTGCGCAGGCTGGTTGTAAGACTACAACAATAAAGACAAGTATGGCGAATATATGTCGCTTGATCACGATACGACCTCCTCAGGGCTCGAGTCTCCGAAGGCCCAGACATTTCCTCCGGCGACAGTAAAGACCATTCCGCAGGCGACTGAAGGCGAAGATCCGCCTTCAGGACGGCTCCAAACGACATCGCCTGTGGCGGCATCGAGGGCGACAGTTCCGCCGAAACCTTCGAAGTTTGGCTTTCCCACAAAGATGATTCCATCGGCATAAGCCATGGAACATCTCCAGTCGCCGATCTTGTCGGCTTCATTTGTCTCCCAGAGAAGGTCGCCAGTATCAGAATCGAAGCAGTAGGTCTTGGAGTGGCTGAAGCCTTCAACGCCTCCACATACGTAGACCTTGCCTTCGGCAAGGGTGGGCACAGAATCGGTCGGCGAGATCTCTTTTCTCCATAGGATCGATCCGTCCAGGAGCGAGAGCGCTAGAAGGTCGCCGTTCCCGTTGAAGTTGTAGGTGGGCATGTAGACTGTGCCGTCCAGAATCGATGCAGATCCTGTGGGCGAATTATCTGTCGGAATGGACCAAATCTCAGATCCGTCATCGAGATCTGCGCAGTAGATGTTTCCGCCAAGGCCCCACTCCCAGGCCCCGAAGACAACTTTGCCGTCAGAAACGGCAGGCGTCGACTGGGCAGATCCTTCGACAGAAAAGTTCCAGATCTCTTCTCCGGAAGTTTCGTTCAGGCAATAGTAGTGATGACCGTCCCAGTCGCTCGATATCACCTTCCCATCTGCAACGACCGGGCTTCCGTCAACCGCACCTCTCTTCGTGGGCGGAGCAAAGCTCCAGACGACGTCGCCAGTTTCTGAGTCCAGACAAACCGCTTCCATCCCTATGGAGAATACGTTTCCATCGTGAAAGATCGGCGTGTGCCAGGAGCAGCAGACGTCTTCGTTCTGCTCAAAGGGCGCGCTCCAGAGGGTTTCACCGGTGAACTGATCCAAAGAGACAATTTCGTCCATGCAGTTTACGAAGACTTTTCCCTCAGCAACTGTGACCGAAGATCCGGCCTGGGCGTTTACGTCTCTCGTCCAAACAGTCTCATTGGTCTTCGGCGCAGGTGAAGAAGATGCGCCCGTGTGTTGGGGGTTGAGATGGAACTGGTGCCAGTCCAAATCCGTTTCTTTTTGGAGATCGAGATCCGAGGTTTCAGTGCAGGAAACAGGCACGATCAAGATCATCGAGATCAGAAATATCGTGACCAATCCAAGCGAGCTTTTGAGTTTCATAGAAGAGATCCTCCCGTCGTTTCTGTCTGCATCATCGGTGATTTGGAGAGTTGCGGTTCGGACAACTCGGATAAGGCTTCGGCGAAAAGGCAGTAAAAGATGCCTTTCTCGGTTCCGAAGTAGACGCGCCCATCCGAGACTGCGGCACCGGCAAGGATGTAGCCATCATCCGGCGGATCAAACCGCCAGACGAGCCTAGGCTCAGATCCTGCATCCTCGACGCAGTAGGCCGAGTCGTTGACCTTGGCGGCGGTGAAAATGATATGTGGGTTAGCTCCTGCAACAAAGACCACTGGCGAGGACTTGACCCCGGCGTCCACAGGATAGGTCCAGATAACCTCGCCTGTTGCATCGTCCAGGCAGGCCAAAGCTCCAGGATAGCCGTGCTCGCCAACGCCCAAGTAAACCCTCTCGCCGTAAACTGCGGGAGTTGAGGTGCTGAACCCAACTGGAGAACTCCATCCCCTGTTTTCAAAGGTCCCGGTCATCTCGTTGAAACCGATCTTCCAGGCGTAGCCTTTCTCGGCCGAGAATTCGGATGAAGTGTAGACGTATCCGTCTTTGTAAGAGGTTGAGGTTCTGATGCGGCCAGAGTCAGCCTTCGCAAAATCGATCCTCGATTCGTTAGAGAGGTTCAAGACGTCTGCAAGTTCGCCGGTATTTCGATCGACGCTCAAAATCGAGCCGTCGTTCTCGCCGAAGATCAGGAAATCTCCGGCTATGGATGCGCCGCACCACATGTAGCCGCGCACATCCCTTGTTATGTTCCAGCGCTCGGTCCCGTCCTCGTCGAAACAGAAGTACCGCTTCGAGCCTCTGCCGTAGGCGCTGCCCTCGCCGATGTAGACTTTTCCATCGAAGCAGGTGATGGGACACTCGAACCTCCTGTCGGTGAGGCGATGTGCCCAGATTTCTTCGCCGGTTGTGGCGTCAAACGCGGCCAGATATCCCGAATCCGTGGCAGCAAAGATCTGATCTCCACATAAGGCCGGGGTCGAGGTCTGAAATACCCAGCCGTCCATCTGGGATCTCCAGGACACTTCTCCAGTCGTCTTGTCGAGGGAAAGAAGAGTGCCGTTTCCGGCAAGGACGTAAACTCTGTCCGAGGAGATGACTGGTGTAACGTCGATTCGATGAAGATCGAGCGACCAGAGGACCTGTGGATCTTTCGGCGGGCTATCCCAGGTCAGGCCCGAGTTGGTCTCGTCCCTTTGGAACTGAGGCCAATCCGATGCCCATGCCAAGCCGATAATCAGCGAGATTGAAACTAGCGAGCAGATAACGTGTTTAATGTGTCGTGTATCCATAGCGACCGCAACCTGAACAAATTTTGTTGATCACATACAACTAAAGTGACTTGACAATGGGCAATCTCATTTGATTTTAACTTTTGGGAGTATGAAAGGCGGAAGAGATGGGGCAGAACTCTTGCAGGCGTTCTGACACCGGGTTCAGAAAACTTTCTGAAGATCTCGCCCCCCCCCCGGCGCCACCTTCGATGGGCTGAAGCCGGAGGCAACTCAAAGGCGAGCGCCTCGGGTTCGGCATTTTTTCCGGACAGATTTAGCGGGCTTGATAATCTAGCGGCGGAGATATCCACGTGCAGGGGGAAAGGTGCGGAAGATGTGCAGGCGGCGCGGAACAGGGGGCAAGTGACAAAATCGAGAAATAGCAGGGGCGCGAAATTTCGAGGGGGTGAGAAGGACGGGGGACAAGAGGGCGCAGGGTGGTGAAGGCAGCAACGGTTCCTTTAGCGGACTCTACAAAAGAACGGCGATGTTTTCTAGTCAAAGTTATCCTGGAAAACGTCAAGAGATATGAACAGTTAATGTGGCTCAGAATAGTCCAAGCAGAGGAAATACTGGCGAAGATCGAGCGAGGCGAGCCGGTCGAGTACGAGAACGTGATCACTTCTGGAAGATACAGTCTCGCATCAATCAAGGTTCGATATGATTCGTTCACGTATCCAAGGAAAACTCCTACCTGGCAACTATCAACTTTTCCAAGATTACCATTGTACTGACGCTTTACGCCCACTGAACATTTGCCACTTTTAGATATGTCGGATTCGTCTAGATGGAGTGATCCAATCCAATGGCCTCGTCACCAATAAAATCAGTTGTATTGACTTGAATTTGGTCGATCAAAGGCAAATGATGCCATGGAGAGTCAGAAACAAAGTGGTTAAGTGACTGACTGTTGCAATTCGGTACTCTCTCAGAATAATGACTTATGTTACCACGTCCTACGTTAAGGAGAAGACCCTTAAGGTATTGACGTGACGGACCCTCAACGCTGCGCGTTGTATTATGGAAGTACGGTGAATAATTCTTATGCAATCTATTTAAATCAATTAATGCGGCGGGCAGGTCTCCTAGACCCAAATCAAATTTGAATTCTGTTGGCCTCATCATGATCTTAACGGATCGGACAAAAGATGTATTTCACTGAAAAGAGAGAAACGGAATCGCCAAGGTAATCTGACAAAGTCAAGTTACAAGATACAATCAAGTCGACCCTATATGTCCAGGTTAGCCCAAATTAGCCCAAAAATCGTCAGACAGTCGAGCAGTCGAAAATATGAGGATGGTGGATGCTAACTTGGACAATCCGTGGACGGATTCCTGACTCATCCCACCAGTTTCTCGAAGCAATCTTTGCACACAGTCATTCCCTTTGCGGTGCGACCTTTGATCTCCATGAAAGACTCGCCACAATTTTGGCACTCTATAGATGGATAGATCCGCGCCTTTGGAGGTTCGGGAATGTCGACCTCTTCGACCTTGAAAAGCTCGTCGTCGCTGGCGTCCAAGATATAGTTCATGCTCTCTTCTCTTGACTTTGCGACCTGTTCACGTTCTTCGTCGGTCAGCTCGCCTGCGATGAATTTCTTCGTCGTCTCAGAATCAGTCTTGGGGAAGACGTCTTTTAAGTATATCCTCAAAGCCTTGTTCTTGTTCCTGGAGTAGACGGTGTAGACGTGTTTTCCATAGTCCCTGAAGATGAGGTTTCCCTTGCCAAAAGTGCAACTGAGCATATACTGGATTGCATCGACGCTACAAGAGTTATTCTCGACGATGGCCACCAGCTCTTCGTCTTCGGATTTGTCGTAGAAGTTCTTGACGTATTTTGCGACCCGATAGCCTATTGCAAGTCCTGGGCAGACATGGCCATGGAATTCTGCCGCTTTTTTGAAATCGTCTTCCATAATCAACCACCTAAAGATGAAAGTTTGATGTCCTCTTCAAGATCTGATACTATTTATGTTGTCTTGAGGTTTTCCTCGTCTGAAGGTAGCTCTTTGGCAAGGCTGAGCGCGGTTCTCGTGGCGATGGGGCCGACCAGCTCAAAGATAACCGTTGTGGCGACGATGGTGTTGAATATCAGGTTTCCAACAAGGGGAAACTCGTCTCTTGCTATGAGGGCCAGGCCCAAGGCCACACCTGCCTGGGGAATTAATCCAAGGCCGATGTACTTTCTTACCACCTGCCCCATCCCAGCAGGCCTGGCAGCTCCGATATACGCGCCTATCATCTTGCCAGCCACCCGGAAGACGATGTAGACAAGGCCGATCAGGCTAACTTCTCTCAAGAGCCCGATCTCTAGGAGCGCTCCGGCCAGGACGAAGAAGATCAGGTAGAGGGGCGTATCTACCGGGTGGATTATGTCAAAGAACCTAAAGCCCTCTGAATCGATGTTTATGAGCGCGATCCCAAGGGAAAGGCAGGACAAAAGGACGGAAAACCCCAGTGAGCTTGCGACTCCCACGGTGAGGAGGATTATGCCCAGCGTCATGATCTCAAGGTCTGAGGTGTCTTTGACCCGGATGGCGTAATGGTGAAGGATCCAGGCGAAGGTTGCGCCCAATAGGAAAGAGGCCCCTATCTCGACTACTGCAAAGCCCATCTCGGTGAGGATCGTGAGCCCTG
>CAYWZG010000020.1:0-27370 GCA_964462795.1 uncultured Methanotrichaceae archaeon | reverse complement strand
AATATCGCAAATCATCGCAAATTTGCCCAAATGTCCTTAACCGATGACCAATGAAGATTCACCAAAAGGCTGGCATCCTTCAGCGCTCGTTTGCGTTTATGGACTGTCTTTGCGCTTCCAAGAGCTTTAACTGGACTTCCAGCTTTCTTTGACCGATGGCGTTGGTAAGGTCGCCGCGTGTCCTTTCAAGGAGCGAACGGGCCATGTCGCTCTTTCTTCTCAAGCCTCCGGTGATGGCATCGGGATAGTCAAATAGCATCAAAAGATGGTAGATCTCTTCCATCGCCTCAAGATACGGCTCGCCTTCTTCGGGCTTGCCCTTCCGGATCAGATCCAATATGTGACGCCTAAGCTCCCCAGTGGTGTCGCCAAGACCGCCCAAATAGCCGATCATTTCAACCCCTACCTCATCGGGCGCTGGTGTCTTGTGCTGGGTAATTATAGAGTAGACCACCCTCGCTTCGGCGTACTCTTGCTCTGCATTTGTCACAAACCCTGCGTGACGGACGTCAGGATGAGCAGAGAGTAGTGTCCTTATCTCTTCCAAAAAAGATCCGGCTTCATTCATCAGGTCTTTGGCCTTTTCGAACTCTTCTCTGTGGACCGACCTGATCGCAGCGCCACACTTTCTTATGACGAGCCGGTTCAACTTGAGCGCTCGTTCCCTCGCCTCGTCCTTGGACTCGAAGTATCGGGATATCTCCTCAGCAAGGTCGTCTACAGATTCAATCAATCGTGATCACTCCATGAAGGTCTTCAAGTTCCTCATGCTCTTTGCACCCTCTTCAAGGGACCTCGATTCTGTGACGAACCGGCCGCTGTAGCCGTTAAATCCCTTGACCACCTGTTTCCAGTTCACAGTCCCAAACTTTACAGGAAGGTGTTCGTCCCTTTCGCCATGATTGTCGTGGATGTGGGCATGAATTATCCGATCTCCCAAAAGTTCCAAGAACTGATCCACGTTCCCGTTGGTGTTGGCGTGTCCCACGTCGAAGACGAATCCAAGGTTCTCCCTGTCGACGTTCTCGATGATCCCAATAATCTCTGCCGGAGTTCTTCCAAGAAGCGATTCTATGACCGGCATGTTTTCCACAGCCACGGTCATGTCGAGATTTGCAGCATAATCACATATCTCTTGGATGGCCAAGATGTTCTGCTCCCAGGCCCGATCTGGCATCTGTTTTCCTAAAGGCGATAAGTGCCCAGGATGGAGGACGGCAAGTCTGCTGAAATTGCTGGCGAGGTTGAGGCAGTTTTTGGTCTGCTTTACAGACTCTTCCCATATGGGTTGGTTTATGCTTGCGAGATTCAGGTCAGAATAGGGAAGGTGAATGGTGATGACAAGATTAGTGGTTTCTAAAATCGTTTCTGCCAGAGGAAGGGTATCGGGCGTGAGCCTTTGTCTTCCCTCGTGTACGATCTCCCAGCCAGTATAACCCAAATCGTTCAACTCGTAGGCCCAGTCAAAGGGCCTGTCCACGAGCGCGCTAGATGAAAAGCTAAACATGATCCTCCAACTCGATCTCCTCTATTGGTTTGCCTTCGGCAGTCTTTGGCGCCAGCCAATCCAAGAGCCAATCGGGCCCGTTTATATTGACGTGAATGGAGCCCAACATTTCCTCTTCGGGTGGAAAGTTAATCCTGCTGACGGTGGCTGCCTGTTTGCTCAGCCTGAACTGGATGTCGTCGCCTATCGTTCCCCGGAGGAGGACTGCTCTTGCGGTGTCCAGTATCCTTTGTTCTCTCAAAAGCCTGTGAAAGGTCTTAAGGGAATCAATTCCGCCTCGTCCTTCCACCAAGCTTTCGCCTATATCGAGGTCAAGGCCAAAAAAAAGGTTCTCGATGGCTTTAGCCACTTTCTCAGTGCTCTCCGTCGGCCTGACCGACGTCATCACAGAAACTTCGATCTTGTTCATATCCACTTCAATTCAAATCCCAAAAGTCGTTTTGTCTAAGGTCGCGTTTTGAAGGTTACAATCATCATATTTCAAGGTTTAGACTGAGCTTGTCTTGAACCTCAAGATGGCAGCAATTCCCCCAAAGGCCCTGTAGAGCTGAGCACCTTCATCGAAGTCAGAGGATATGATCTTAACGTCGCTTCCGCTCTGCTCTGCTTGGTGGGAGAGATCTGTGACAATGTCGACCTCCTCTGTGATCTCCAAGGGAGATCCACACTTTGGGCAGTTTTCTGGCGGAGGTGTGTTTTGGGTCCTGGTGACATCTTCGAAATAGCCACAGTTCTTGTTGACGCACTTGATCTTAGCTCTGGTCTTGCGAAGGTCTTCTGAGAGAATAAGAGTATCGACCGCCCCCAGGATCAGGTTTTGTCTGACCTCACTTTCGCCGTAGGACGCAAGGCCTTTATCGCTCACTAATTCCTTCATGAACCGTCTCATTATCAGCTTTTCGTGGGTGAGCTCGAGGTCCTGAAGCTGATCTTGAGCTGCTTCAACCAGCTCGTGGAGGCCAGACTCGTCGGTATAAGATGCGTCGATCGCCCCCAGGATCTTGTGCTGGAGTTCGTGGTGAAGAAACTCGCCACCGATGAACTCTTCTTTTGTGGGAGATGGACCTCCTATCAGTACCCCTTCCATCACTTTGTGGTCGACGGGGAGAAATGCCTCGTTTGCACTCCCTCCGATTCTCTTATAAAAATCGTGTATGGCAATCAGCCTGAGCTGCTGGAACCTTCGGCTGCTCTGACCACCTTTTCTTTGTTTTCCAGGAACGTTCGAGGTGAGGTGCTTAACGGGTTCGATGTGTTTTCCTTCCAGGAGTCCAATGGTGGCCTCACGTCTGTCCAGAACGATCAGGCCGAAGGTCTTCTTATCGGCCAGCATGTCTTCGAGAGGTTCGAGAAGGAAGCTGGAGTCACAATGATACCTGTAGGTGACTATGGGGTCAGGCGGTTCGAGCGCTCTGCTGTACATGGTGGTCTTGTTTCCGCCCACGTCGACTGCTCCAACGAATATTACGACTCCGTTGGGTGGCGGTCGTGGTATCAGTCGCAACTTTGCCACCACCGATTCTAGAGCGCTTTGAACGTTGGTGCGTGTGAGCTTGGATTTGATGTTGGAGGCTTGACCGTGTTCGTCTCGCAGCTGCGACGTCACGTCAAATATCTGCTTGTCAGGAGGTATGTAAAGCGAGATCAACTCGGTACCTCTCCCACTCTTCGTCCTCAGATCTTCAAGCAGGCGTTTGAATTCGTACTTTTCCTGCGCAGTAAATTCCATCGGATATCTCCTCAAAAGGGCCCCTAACCGGGGTATGATCCGGATATTATGGTGTTTTCTGGTGAAAACCAATTAGTATCATCGTATGTGTTTAGCTCCCCTCAATCGGCATCATTAAACCCATCTCGTGATGGCTCGTTCAACCTGTTCCGAAGAGCTGATTCCAAGCAACTTCAGCTACTGATATTGTTTTCCAATCTGGCACAAGTTGTTGATCGACGTGCGTTCACCGACTAAAACCAACATCGAGCAATTCATTTTTGGGGGCTAAACACGTACGTATCATCTAATTGGTTTTCGACTATAACTGGTTCTTGGTTATAAACACCATTACCGGCGAGAACCAATTGGTGTGATTTAATTGGGTTTTCGATTATAAGGTTCGCGTTGAGAGCTTCTCAGGGCCAACTGGCCTGATGTACTTTATGTAGATTTCGGCGGCTGCACGCTCTATTTTTCACGATACGACTTTTTGCGATACGTTCAGGGATTGTTCTAAAATGCGCTTGAAATGTTACAAGTTCGAGACGGGGCAGGATCTCTTTTATCGAGCACAAAACTTGGCAAAAAGCCGATCTGTTTGATCTGGTTTTGGTTCCAACTGTAAGTGATTTAAAGGTTGGTGTTCTTGCCCCCACCTGATGAGAAATAAAGTCGCTGTGATCGAGGGTGTGGGGATTGATCTTGGGGGCGACCCCGTTCTCTTGAACACTCCTTACGGGAAGGTCCAGGCCAAAGAATCCTCTTTGGGAAAACTGGATGTCATCTTCATATTCCGCCACGGCGAAGACCACTTTCCACCCCACAGGGTTAACTACAGGGCGCTCCTCAGCGCAGCCCAGATCTCGGGCGCAGAAAGGGTCGTTTCCACCAACACCGTGGGCAGCATGTCTCACCATCCCGTTGGAAGTTTCGTCATCCCTCTTGACTTTGTGGAGTTTACCAAATCGCGGCCTTCCACCTTCTTTGAGGAACGGGCAGTTCACGTCGACTTAACTCATCCCTACTGTCCAGAGATCAGAGACGCTCTAAAAGAGGGTGTGAAGGCAAAGGGGTTAGAGCCCTACGATGGAGTTTACGTATGCACTGAGGGGCCTCACCTGGAAACGCCTGCCCAGATAAGAATGATGAAAAACTTTGGGAACGTTGTTGGAATGACTGGTTATCCCGAAGTGGTTTTGGCAAGAGAGCTGGAGCTTTGCTATGCTGCACTCTGCATAGTGACAAATCCGGCGGCAGGGATGAGGCCAGATTCCATGACCGCCTCAGAGATAGTGGACCAGATGGCAAATAGCATGGGCCTCTTGAAAGAAGTGGTCTTTTCAGCTCTGACAAAGATTCCAGCGGAGAGATCCTGTCCTTGCAAGGATGCTCTTTCTCAAGCAAAGCTCTAAACCCCAAAATAAAATTATGTAGCACTCAAGATGTGCGCTGCCAAATTGGAACTTGGCTGCACCACGTTGCATGATGGGAGACTTTTGCTATTCCACACCCACCCGCGTTTAGAGCGTAGTGACTATCACGCTTGCTTGCTTCTGCTGGCCTGAAGAATCTGTCACAAAGAAGACTACCACATGACGGCCTTTGCTCGTCTCTGAAGAACGAAGCTTAAAAGAGCTTTTCGTGGAAATCACTCCATCCAAGCCAGTGGACCACCGATAGGTGTAAGGCTTCTTGCCGCCCTCTATCGAGCTTTCGAACTCGATCTCATCGTCACCTGATACTACCGTGCCAGTATTGGGCGAAGTTATGGTCACCACAAGTTCAGGCACCGCCTCAGCACTATCTTCGGACTTGGTTTCGCCCTGATCTGCACAGCCAGCAAAAAGACAAGCTACCGCGCACACTAGCAGTGCAATCAGCGTTGAAGTTTTCATGATCGCGATAAAATTTGCGAAACTCCGGAGAAATTAATCCTCCAAGAGCTCGTCTACCATCTTCTTGACTGCTAAGACTGCAGGTGAGTCATCTGGCAAGTCGAAGACGGTCCTTCCCTCGTAGGCAACCTCTGCGAAATACTCGTCTTGGGGTATGGCCCCCAGATACTTGAACCCCAGACTTTCTGCGGCCCCTTTGATCTTGTCCAGCATCTCTGGATTAGTTCGGTTGGCCACTACATAGTAGTTCTCGATATCCGCTTTGACTTCTCTTGCCACATCCCGTATGCGTTTCAGAGTGTCAATGCTAACTTTGCTCGCATCGGTAACTATTATGGCGTTGTTGATTTTGCCTGAAGTCTTGCGGGCGATATGTTCCACGCCTGCCTCGCAGTCTATGAGCAGATACTCGTAAGTGTCACCATCGATGATCGATCTGAATACCGACTGGAGTAGGTCGTTGATTGCGCAGTAGCATCCCTCGCCTTCGCCTCGGCCCATGATCAACATGTCGTAGCCTTTCTGCTCTCCTTCCATCAGGAGGGCGTCAAAAAGGCGCTGAAAAACTTCAAGACCGGTCAGTTCTGGACTCTGCTCTCGCTGCTTCTTGTATCGATCGAGCATATCGGCGATGCTGGGCGTGTTCTCTGCGCCAAGTAGACAGGCCAGACATTCGTTAGGGTCGGCATCGGCGACCAGAACGTCTCCCTGGCCGCGTTTGGTCAGCTCTCTTAGGATAAGGGCCGTCAGGGTGGTCTTGCCAGTTCCACCCTTGCCGAAGAATCCTATCACTTTCATGCTGCCACCGGCTCTCCGATAACTTCGGTTTTTCTGATCTCAACTCTGCGGAGCGGGTAGATTGCTTTTGCGTTCTTGTATATGTCCAAGGAAAGCCTGCCCAGAACGATCTCCTGAATGAACTGGGCCAAGTCCATCGTCTTCGCTTTCTCTTGAATCAAACGGGTAGCGACCTCTCGTATCGATTTTACTTGAGTGGTCTTGGCCCTCTTGACTGTGAAACAGCTGGGCTTGACTCTGACTCTGTAGCCGTCGCTGGTGATGACATCGGTAATGGTATCGATCCTAGACGTTCTCCTCTTGACCAGGGATCTCACGTAGTCGGAGGTCAGCTCGTGACCGACGAACTTCGTGTAGGCGGAATCACCAGCAATCTGGTTCACCTTGAATTTGAGCTTGATATTCTGTTTGGAGAAATTGTTAGTCAGCTCTCCCAGGGTGGTCTCGATGATTCTACCCACCACGCTTTTGGGATCGCTGGACACGGTCTCACCGACCTGAGACTTTCCAAACATGTCTGGTCCTATGATCTTGTACCACTCTTTGGACTTAGCTTTCCTGCTGTCGGACTTCCTCTTCATCCTTCTAGCCAATAAACATCCTCCGGGAAGATTAAATTCTCCAGGTTAGACCCAAGCTTACTGTATATAAAGAGATCGCCACTTCTATCCAATGAGTTATGGGTTCCAAACGTAGATGTAGATGTAATTGCTCCAGTCGCCGCATTGATAGCAGAGAAGGTGCCACCCCGGCGTATCGCTGTGGAACCAAGACGAGAACCATCCAGCCTTCTTGTATCCAAAGTTCTTGACCTCAGGATATGAGGACCTTCCTGCACTGCAAGGTCGCCACTCAAAGGACCAGTAGATTCCAGGGTTCCTTGTCTGAGACCAGAGCTGGAGCCATTCGCCCTGCCGGACGCTCGTTATGCTGTTTAGTTTATTGGGCCAAGTCTGAACGTAATACTCGTTATGTTTTGAAGCAACCATTTTGGTGTAGACCAATGACATGTCGGTAGCGCATTGAAGATTGGTAGGCTTGTAGCAACTGCCTGCCAGTCCTACAGTTCCGGCAGTGCTTCCTGTGTAACTTCCAGATCTGATGGGATTTGAGCTGTAACAGCTACTAGAAGCTCTGTATTCTGGTGCCACCAGCCGAAGGGCGGTGGGTGTCTGCCCTTCTGAGTAGGGATCTGGTGGTGTGGGCATGCCAGAGCCCATCGATGTAGTGGTGTAACCTTTGCTCTGTGGCAATGTGGAATATGTGGTTGGCGAAGTGTAAGCATACTGCGTAGTTGTGGGTGTCGCACAGGACGAAGTGGGGTAAGTGGTCTGTGTGCCGTAAGGCGAAGATGTAGTCAGTGTGGAGTAGGGCGACGTAGTGGTAGAAGCCGCATAGGACGAAGTGGGGTAAGTGGTCTGTGTGCCGTAAGGCGAAGATGTAGTCAGTGTGGAGTAGGGCGACGTAGTGGTAGAAGCCGCATAAGACGAAGTGGGGTAAGTGGTCGATGTGCCGTAAGGTGTGGATGCAGATGCAGGCGTGGCATAGGGAGTGGCTGCATACATGTTATATCCGCCCTCTGGCCAGACATAGATGTAGACATAATTGCTGGTGTGTTCGCATTGATAGCAAATTACGTGCCAGCCAGAAACGTCTCCCTTGAACCATCCTTTCATGTAGCCAGACCAAGTCCAAGACCACCAATTCACTTGGGGTATGGACTTGGTCGGGTACCATTCGTAGACGAAGAAGTTTCCTGTATACGCAGTCTTGGCCCAGAGTGGAAGATGGCCGCCGTATTTACATCCAGCAACGGTGGAAAGACCCTTCGAGGTCTGGATATAAAGCTTGTTCAGAGTGGTGACTGATCCCGGCCAGTACCAAGAACCAGAGTTTTCTTCTGATATGCCATCCATTTTTTTGCGGACCGCTTCGGGCGGCGTTGCAGACCTGAAGCTTACACAGTCATCTGGTGATAATGAATCTTCTGTTGGAACCCCCAAGTTCAGTTCTGTTGGCGAGAATCCGTCTTCATAAGGACCTCCGATGGAGGGCGCCTTTGGACTTAAGTCCGACACCTGAGCATATGTCTCGATCCCCAAGGCCGTAGCACTCTCAGCTGATCCTATCGCCCCAAAGGCAAGCGGCACAAAAAAGAGAAACACAATCAGAACGCAAATAACCAATTTCATCGAAATCCCCTCATCTCCCCGGCTGATATCGTTCTCTCTAAAGATGGCTATGATAGTGTTACCTATATCTATTTAACAGTTTTCTTTTCTGTTTGACGTAGAACCTTAAAATGGGGGATAAGACGCATAATTCAAGGAAACGACGCTTATGATTACGTCAATAACGTGTTTAGCTACTGAGCGTGGATAGTTATGGTACAATTTGTGTGGGAAGGACACATGGAAAGCAAAACAAAAACCCGTCACTAAATGTGAAACAAATGCACTTCTTCCGGTATAGAAAGAAGAGAACCCAAAACTAAAGAACGTCCACTCCCAGGTGCTCCAAGACTGTCAACAAAGGGTAGACCTAGAATACCAAAACTTCTTCAGAAGAGTCAAGAATGGTGAAGATTCAGGTTATCCAAAGTTCAAAGGAGCAGGGCGATACGATAGCTTCAATGGTAACGACCACTCAGAACAAAGCGGAAGATGCGGGTTCTGCGGTGGTACTGGTCGATCCCAGGTATGCAACTCAGATGTGCTCTGAATGAGGTATCAAACTTCCAAAGTCGCTATCTGATCGGGTCCATGAATAGTCCGCAGTGTGAGCTGGTAAATAGATCGTGATGTGAATGTGGCGATTAACATTTTGAGACTGACCTTTCATCGAATCGCTGAAAGTGTCTCCGCCCTTGGCGGGAACCGACTACAGTCTCTGGCAAAAGCCTATTATGCACCCGATTCAGTCGGAAGAGTCGTCACAACGAGGTGAAAAAAGATGGCCTTGATCAGCTGGGTAATAGGTGGATTAATCGTAATTGTGGTGCTTGCGATGTTGATAGGTATCTTCGGCGTATTTCTTTACGATCAAGTGGCTTCGACCTATAAGTCGATCGCCTCTGCGGTGGGACAACCCAAAGGCGACTTGAAAAAAACCTGATCCTAGTCTTTTCTGTAACTTGAGAGTATGCCCTCATTTCAAGGTGGGTTAGATATTCACTCGAGGGTCACGTACTGCTCAAAGCTGCTTTCGCCTCTGGCATAGCCCTCGTGCCACCCAGACGGCACCGGCATCTTCGTGTAGAGCTGATCTCTCCAGGCTTCAAGGAGGCGGACATCTTTGCCCATGAAAGTGGCAGCGCAAGTGGCAGATCCTCCTGAGGTCTCTGAAAGCTTCTTCAACCATTGATATCCCTCATCCGATCTGAGCAGATGATGGTCCAGGATCAAGGTTTCCACATTCAGAGCCAGCCTTTTTGCACACTTCCATGCATATTTTCGCGCCTTTTGATCTATCTTGGGCAGATACAACGGCGGTCCGGAGGCGAAGACGATTGTGGGTTTCCACTCCAGTATCGCTGTGACTGCGCCATCGTCCAGGAGTTGGATGTCTGATGCGTGAACAAATACTTCGTCGCCTTCTTGAATGCGAGTCATCATCACGGTGCCAAGTCCCGTACTTTGAGATCCATGCGGAACTGATCGAGAAAAGCTCATGATCCCCTCTGTTTGGTTTTCTGAGTCCGGCAGGATTCTTCCTAAGAATTGCGAAAGATCGATCCAACGTTGGACTGCCAGATTGGATATGTCATGAGGGCCCTTGCACCAAAGACTGACGTCGTCGAGAGGCGGGATGTCGCGCAAGGAGAGCTGATAAGGGTTTGCATCTGCTAAGGGTATGTGATCGCCATGGTAGTGGCTTATCACAACGTCGGTTGCTTCTTTGAGGGCAGCAACGATCTTACTTTTGACCTGGCACCCCACCGCGACTTGGTGCGGATGAGGAAGCGTTCCATGTCGCAAATATCCCAGGGCAACACCTGGGTCGATTACGATATTGCGCCCATCGGTCTTCACAACGCAAGATAGGCCCCTCACGCCCAACGATTCGGTGCCGAGTATTTCTATATCCATGAATCCGTTCCCTTCTTTCTGTCTAGAATCTTCTTGGCGTCGTAATGGGGATTCGTCGGTCATCAGTTAAGGATTTTGAGTGACATAGTCGAGCAATTATAGTCGAGAACTAGATTAGATGAGCCTAATCGGTTCTCGAAAGATTAGTGCTTAACGATACGAATAGGCCAAATCTCAAACTTTTACGAGTTAGAGATTTGCCCGAAATGTATCGCTAAACACTATCCTCCCGCGATATATGCACCTTATTAGCATGATTCGGCCTGATAATGGTGCCATCGTACCCTTTTTGGTCAAGTCTAACCGTCGAACCTTCTGTGAGCGAAGCGTGAGGATTGGCAGCTGATTTGTGCCTTCGTCCAGACCGCACAATATTTAGCCCTTGGAAGGTTAAGAGTTGGGGAGTTGAAGTTGAGATGGTGGTTTTGTTGAAGACGATCATGATTTCTGGACGCACTCTGGGACAGGGCGCAACCTGTGAGTCTAAAACGTCGTCCGAATTTTTCAAGGCGACGTCTTTTTGTTCCCTTTCAGAGGACGATTACAACTATTTGAGGATTAGAGAGGGCGAAAACGTCCTCGTGACCGCTCCTTCGGGCCAGGTAGTCGTCTCGGCCCAGACCGATGAAGGTCTGCCCTCGGGCATCATCTTCATACCGATGGGACCCTGGGCCAATGTCCTGGTCGGCCCAGACACTGGAGGATGCGGAACCCCCCAATACAAGGGCATCGAAGTTGAAGTTGAGGCCACGGATATGAAGGTCAAAGACGTGCGCGAACTGTTCGCAGACCTCGACAAGGCCGAAAGGAAGGTGAGATCGTGATAATAGAAGACGTTCTTTGCCCATTCTGTGGTTGTCTCTGTGACGACATCAAGGTCGAAGTAGAAGAAAACCAGATCGTTAGTGTCAAGAGAGCTTGCAGGCTTGGGTCCAGCAAGATAAGAGGACATGAGAGGATAAAGGCTCCAATGATCAGAGAGGATGGAAAGCTCGTGGAGACGACATACGAGGAAGCCTACGAAAAGGCGGCTCAGCTCCTCCTCGATGCGAAAAGGCCCCTCCTTTATGGCTGGTGTTCTACGGTCTGTGAGGCCCAGAAGAAGGGCGTCCTTCTCGCTGAAGAGTTGGGTGCGATCATCGATTCCACTGCCACGGTCTGCCACGGACCTTCCATCATAGGGATTGAAGAGAAAGGGCTTGCAGGATCTACCTTGGGCCAGGTGAAGAACAGGGCAGACCTGATAGTTTTTTGGGGCTCTAACCCTAGCGAGGCCCATCCTCGGCATGCTCAGAGGTATTCATCCAATTCACAGGGAAAATACACACCAAAAGGGCGCAAGAACCGAAAAGTCATAGTTGTGGACGTGAGAAAAACTAGGACCGCCAAAAACGCGGACAAGTTCATCCAGATAAAGCCAGGGACCGATTATGAGGTGATCTCGGCTCTTCGGATGATCATCGCTGGAAAAGGCGACGCTTTGCCAGAACAGATAGTAGGAGTATCCAAAGCTGATCTTGAAGAGGCTGCAGAGATGATGAAGTCTGCGCGGTTTGGATCTTTCCACTTCGGCCTTGGATTGACGCACACCCGGGGTCGGTACAAGAACGTCGATAACGCCCTCTCGCTGATTACAGACCTGAACAGCCACACAAAGTTCGTGGTGATGCCCATGAGAGGTCACTACAACGTGACCGGATTTGGCCAGGTTTGCGCTTGGGAGACTGGCTTTCCCATGTCAGTCGATTTCTCACGTGGGATGCCTTACTTCAACCCCGGAGAGACTGCGGCCTGCGACGTTTTAGGGAGACGGGAGACTGATGCCATGCTGGTAGTGGCAGGAGATCCTGCATCTAACTTTCCCAAGGCAGTCGTTGAGGGGATGGCAGATATCCCAGTGATACAGGTCGATCCTTTCGAAAACCCTACCACTTATCTTTCTGATGTGGTCATACCCAGCGCCGTCGCAGGGGTCGAGGTTGAAGGTACGGCTTACAGGATGGACGGGTTATCGCTGAGGATGAAAAAGTTGGTGGATTCAGGCTACCCAAGCGACGAGGAGATCCTGGAGAACATTCTGGAGTGTGTGAGGAGGCGTCAAGATGATAATTAAGGGCGGAACCGTCTACGATCCCACAAACGGGATCTTGGGCGAAGAAATGGACATCTCCATCGAGAACGGAAAGGTAGTCGAGGAGGCCAAAAAGGGAGATGTGATCGACGCAAAGGGCTTTTTGGTCATGCCTGGTGGAGTGGATGCACACGCTCACATCGCAGGGGCCAAGGTCAACACAGGAAGGATCATGCGGCCAGAAGACGGAAGGCAAGGTCTTGAACCAAAGACCAAGCTGCTCAGACCCTCGACCGGCTACACAGTCCCCAACTGTTATGCGATGGGATACCGGTACGCTCGCCTGGGTTACACCACCTCGTTTGAAGCTGCAACTCCAATCATCGAGTCAAGACACACTCATGAAGAACTAGAAGAGATCCCCATCATCGACAAAGGTGCGCTCACCCTTTTTGGTAACAACTGGGAAGTTTTAGAATGCGCCCGTGATGGCGACATTGACAAGTTGGCGGCTTACATCTCCTGGGGACTTAGGGCGAGTCGAGGTTACGGCGTCAAGGTTGTCAACCCCGGCGGTGGTGAAGCCTGGGGATTTGGAGGAAACGTCACTGGCTTGGATGATCCAGTGCCAGATTTTGATGTGACCCCGCGCGAGATCATAAGGTCGCTCATGAAGGCAAACGAGATGTTGAATCTTCCTCATTCAGTCCACCTCCACACCAACAACCTTGGAAAACCTGGAAACTATGCCACCACTCTTGAGACGCTCAAAGCAGTAGAAGATATTACGTCTTCGATGGATCGACAGGTTCTTCACATAACCCACATGCAGTTCAGCGCTTATGGTGGGACTGGTTGGCGAGATTTCGAGTCCAAAGCGCCTGAAATTGCAGATTATTTCAACAAACATGACCAGTTCACCATGGATATGGGCCAGTTGATATTCGGAAGCGCCACCACCATGACCGCAGACGCGCCTCTCGAATACGCCAACGCAAGGTTGCTTCACGCAAAATGGTCCAATCACGACATCGAGCTTGAAGAGTCAAGCGGTGTTGTGCCTTTGTTCTACGGGCGAAAGATGCCCATAAACGCGATCCAATGGGCCATTGGCCTTGAGCTTGCTCTGCTCACCGAAAGCCCCTGGAAGATATTGATGACGACAGATCACCCCAACGGCGGTCCTTTCGTCAACTATCCAGAGGTCATGACTCTCCTGATGAGCAAGCCAAAGAGAGATGAGGAGATCGCCACCTTGCACAGTCTGGTCCCGAAAAGGTCGATCCTTGCCACTCTTGACAGAGAGATGGACTGGGGCGAGATCGCCATAATGACCAGGGCGGCACCGGCCAAGATTTTGGGGCTGAAAGACAAAGGTCACCTAGGCATTGGTGCCGATGCTGATGTCACCATATACGATCTGAACCCTGAAAAGATCGATCCTTCTAAAGATTACAAGAAGGTAAAAGCGGCATTCTCCTTGGCCAAGTACAACGTCAAAGGTGGCGAAGTGGTTGTCAAAGACGGCGAGATCGTCTCCTTGCCACGGGGCAGGACCTATTGGGTCGATGCGACCGTACCCGAAGAGCACGCCCAGAGGGTTGAAGCAGACCTTGTAGATAAATTTACTAAATATTACAGTATCCAGAAGTCCAACTACATGGTCCAAGACGCTTATGTGACAAATCCCATGGTTGTCAAGGCAGGGGTGATCTAGATGAGAGAGATTGTGATAACACCCCTAAAGACGTTCAGCGTACCAATCGAAGCCGAAAAGATCTGTCCTGACACCGTTTCGTCTTTGGCTTTAAAGGAGATCGAAGGGATCGAAGTCTGGGAAGGAAACCGGAAGATGCCCTTATCAGACTTATTCCAGATTTCAGGAGACGAAGGTTCCACATCGCCAAAAGATACCTTGATCAGTCTCAAGGGCGACTTTTCTCGGGTTAAGAGGCTTGGCGAAAAGATGAGCACAGGTGAGGTAGTGGTCGAAGGCAACGCTGGAATGCATGCTGGAAACAGCATGACCGGTGGCGAAATGACTATAAAGGGCGATGCTGCCGATTGGTTAGGACGAGAGATGCACGGCGGCCTGATCACAGTCAAGGGCAACGCCGCAAATTACGTCGGTTCAGGATACAGAGGCGAAAGCTGCGGAATGCGCGGCGGCGAGATTGCAATCGAAGGTTCGGCAGGAGATTACTTGGGCGAACACATGTGCGGAGGCAAGATCGCAGTCGAAGGCGATGTCGGAGACTTTCCCGGCGCCTCCAACCGGGGCGGGACGATTCATATAGGTGGAAACGCGTACCTCCCCGGCGCAGAGATGGCCAGCGGGACCATCGTTGTCAAAGGATGTGCCAGAGTACTTCCATCTTATCAGCTCGAAGGAACTGTGGGGCTTGAAGGCATGACCCTAAAGAAGTTTTTGGGCGATCTGGTGGACAACGGCAAAGGGAATCTCTATGCCGCCTCTGTAGAATAACAGTCAGCTTGATAAATGAGTACTGATTCAATTGGTGTTAAAATCATGATAATTTTGAGGTGTTCGGATTGATCGATCGCAGCAGAATTCTGGAAATTTTGGATGGATATGACCTGCGAAACCCCACGATAGGGGTTATCGCGTCTCATTCGGCTTTGGACACCTGCGACGGTGCCATCGAAGAGGGTTTCAAAACCCTGGCAGTTTGCCAGAAAGGAAGGGAGAAGACCTACGCCCAGTATTTCAGAACCAATCGTGTCGACGGCCAGGTATTGACCGGCGTCGTGGACGATGTCAGGATACTGGACAAGTTCCCAGACGTAATACAGAAAGATCAACAAGATATTTTGAGATCCAAGAACGTCCTCTTCGTTCCCAACAGGTCGTTTACCTCTTACTGCGGGATGGATGCAGTAGAGGACGATTTCGAGTTACCGCTTCTGGGGAGCAGGAACCTTCTTCGGTCTGAAGACAGGGGTGAAGAGCGGGATTATTACTGGACTTTGGAAAAAGCAGGTTTGCCATATCCCGAGACTGTCGAGCCCGATGATATCGACGAGCTGGTCATGGTGAAACTTCCCCATGCCGTCAAGACCCTGGAGCGAGGTTTCTTCACAGCGGCAGATAGCGATGAATATTACAAAAAGTCTGAAGCGTTGTTGAATCAAGGCGTGATCGATCAAGACGGTCTCGAGCTTGCCAGGATCGAGCGGTACGTAATCGGGCCGGTCTTCAATCTGGATTTCTTCTACTCGCCACTCTCGGGCAAGATCGAGCTTCTTGGAATTGACTGGAGGTTTGAATCTAGCCTCGACGGTCACGTCAGGTTGCCCGCACCACAGCAATTGTCCCTGAACGAGGACCAGATCAACCCAGAGTACACCGTCTGCGGCCACAACTCTGCAACTCTTCGTGAGTCGCTTCTGGACAAGGCATTTGAGCTGGCCGAAAAGTATGTGGCCGCCACTAAAGAGTATTACAGTCCCGGCATCATAGGGCCTTTCTGTCTCCAGACTTGTGTCGATAAGGACCTGAACTTCTACATCTATGACGTTGCTCCAAGAATCGGAGGCGGAACCAACGTCCACATGGCAGTCGGCCACCCCTATGGTAACGCTCTGTGGCGGACCAGCATGAGCACAGGAAGAAGGCTCATGCGAGAAGTTAAGATGGCTCTTGACAGCGACGAGCTGGACAAAATCGTAACTTGAACGATAGAAAGATCTTAACCTCGCCAATATTTTTGCTGGATTTTCATGTCTGAGATGGATGAGATGCAAACGATGCCTGAGAAGAAGCGTCCAAAGAGGCTCCAAAAGACACTGGATCGATTGAGCGGGGAGGGTGATGAGCCTCTCTTCACATTCCCAGCGGTTCCCCGAAGGTATCAGAACGAACAGAGCGTGGCCATGGCCAGGATAGGGGCTCTTAACGAGAAGAGGGTCAACACCTGGCTGGTGGTTACCCAAGATAACCTGATCTTCATACGGGGCGGTTTATTGAGGAACAAGGTGGACAAGTTTCCCTTGGGCAACATTGACGATGTCGAATACGTGAAGGAGTTTCAGGACAACACCGTAAAGATAAAGATCAAAGATGCCGCCGAGAACGTGAGGTTTTACGACGAGCTTGACGGAATCCAGTTTTACAAGCATATCAAGGAATATATCAAAGGCAGACGTGGTGAGTGAGACCGATGAGGCTCCAGGTGGTGGTCCACTGTCTTCTCAATCCTCACACCAGGCTGAAAGGGATCAGGCCGCCGATCTTCAATCCAGAGCCACCCTTGATCCAACTTCCCTGTCCAGAAGCTGGCTACCTTGGACTTGATCGATGGGCGGTCACCAAGAACCAGATCGATATTCCTAACTACAGGCGCTACTGTCGTGAAGTTTTCGAGCATCAGGTAGACTTGATCGAGCAGTTCGCTCAAAAAGGGTTCGCAATTGAGATCGTGGGCGTTGCAGACAGCCCCTCATGCGGAATCGAGAGCACAACTAGTGGTTACGAGGGCGGAAAGATAAAGCCCGAGATCCATGAGCACATTCGAGGGATGGGCGTCTTCATGGAGGAGATTGAAAAGGAGCTTGTTTTGCGGGGTGTTGCTTTCAGGTTCGTGGAAGCAAAAAGAGTTGAATGATGTTGCCAGTTTCGGGCACTAGGTTTGACACTCGCCCACCCAAAGAAACCACGTCAACTATCATCCAAAGATAGTATCTTTAGTCTCAGTTTTAAGAGGTCCTCTTTTAGTTCCGCGTGCAGATCCATCTTGTAGAATACGTCTTCCAGAACTACGCCCCCGCTCTCACCTCTCCGTCTACGATAACGTGGCATTTGGTCTGCGCACCCGGCGCCACTCCCGGCGAGAGATTGAGGAAAAGGTGAAGGAACAGCTGGAGGCCGTCGATCTTTGGGATACGAGAAACGCGAAGGCCGTCAATATTTCAGGGGGGGCAAAAGCAGCGCGTGGCCCTCGCAAGAGCCCTCGTTGTCCAGCCACGCCTCTTTTTGTTGGACGAGCCATTGGCAGCTTTAGACATAAGGAGGCAGGCGGAGGTGAGAAAGGAGCTGAGGTCTTTGATCCGTGACTTTGGCGTTCCGAGCATCGTCGTCACTCACGACCTTCGGGATGTGGTCAGCATCGGTGACAAAGTAAATCTCCTGGAGGCGGGAAAGGTGATTCACTCAGGTCCTGCAGAAGAGGCGTTCAATGCAAAACCCCTATCTGGCGCGGTGATGCGCTCATAAATTCATACTCGTCCCGCAACACCCGAGTGTATTCAGATATAAAAATGGAAACTGAAACTATGGAAATCAAATATCGACCAATCGGGATCATCCATTCGGAGCATACGAGACAGGAGGATACCCCCATCCAGGGAGTTTTCAACTCTTCCGAGGGCGAGGTGGAGCTATTTGCCGAGTACGTTCCGGGGCTAAAGGACCTGGAGTCATTCTCCCACATCATCCTTCTCTACCACTTTCATCGGGCGACGGGCTGCACCCTCCTCCAGAAGCCCTTTCTCGATGAGGAAAAAGAGCGCGGGATCTTTTCCATACGCCACTTCAACCGACCAAATCCCATAGGGATCTCGATCGTAGAACTAAAGGCGATCAGGGGAAATGTCTTGGAGGTTTGCGGAGTAGACGTCCTGGACAAAACGCCCCTCCTCGACATCAAGCCTTACGTTCGCCAGTTCGACCATCGAGAAGAGTCGAAGAGCGGGTGGGTGGACAAGCAGCACATCGATGATATCGAGGGCTGGAACAGCACCCCAAAAGAACTCAGAAAACGAGAGAGGATGAATCTCTGATCGATCTCAGGGCGGGGTACCAGGCCGCGTTCATCGTGGCCGTCCCCTTCTTGGTTGTAAGTCGCTCGCCCGACGTTTGGCACTTCTGAAGTTTCATAAATGTGGTGAATGGCGCTGGTTTCAGAGATTTCTTTCAATGACCCAAACCCACAATCCGCCACCGAATTCAAACTATAGTCGAGAACCGATTAGGTGAGACGGATCGGTTCTCGAAAGATTAGTGCTTAACGACACGAATAGGCCAAAATATCGAACTCTTACGAGTTCGACATTTGTCCGAAAGGTATCGTTAAACACTATAAAAGGAAAAGGGGGCGATGGTGGGGGCGAGATAGAAATAGTCGACGGACCCCACGCCCAAACCCCCCTCCGCCGCCAAGCCCCCTGGCCCCGGCGGCGGTGACACCTGACCTGCCTACGCCGCCCACCCTTTTCTTGCCAGATGCGAAAATCGCCACTTGAGAATTGATCAAGCTTTCGTAAGATCGTCCGCCCTATTGCCAGGCTGTGCAGAAGGTGGCGCCAGATGGGGGCGTGCTAAACAAGACGTGCATCTCTTGTCTCTTTCACCTTATTATACAATTTTTTATCGAGAGTCAGGAGGGGCACACGCTCCTTTTCTGTCGCCGCCAGGAAAAGAGAATCGTAGAATGATGTCTTATCTAGTTTCAATCTTTGTTCTCGTGGAACTTGCTCTCGAACGATTGTAAAGAGGTTGTTGAAACCAGTGCTTTTGACAGTTCCAATCCTCGTTTTTGTGGAACTTGTTCTAGAACATGGAGTGTTCGAAAATGCCAGAAAAGCCAGAAGTGTTTCAATCCTTGCCTTTGTGGAATTTGCCCTCGAACGGTGCCGTGTAGCCGTGAAACAATTCATCATAGAATGTTCCAATCTTTGTTTTCGTGGAACTTGCTCTCGAACGGTACGACGTGGAGGATTATGTCTCCGTGAAGATGTTTCAATCCTTTTTTTTGTGGGACTTGATTTCGAGTTCAAAAGTGATTTTATGCATTTTTTGCATTCCATGTGGGGCTCAATCCTTGTTTTTGTAGAACTTGCTCTCGGACTTTGATATATCGCTCAAAGCCTTTCGTTCAATGCGGTTCAATGCGGTTCAATCCTTGTTTTTGTAGAACTTGCTCTCGGACCCTATATCAGGATTGCGACCATCTCCTTTTTCATCGCGTTTCAATCCTTGTTTTTGTGGAACTTGCTCTCGAACGGCATGACGTCAAAGGCACTCCTGGGCCTGGCGTAGGGTTTCAATCCTTGTTTTTGTGGAACTTGCTGACTACTTCGTGCGATGGCTGGCGATCACCAAGATCTCTCTCAAGCCCGGAATCATCGAAGGCGATGGCAAGCCGCAGACGAGCCCGTGCAGGAGGTGGAGCGCCATTCCATAGCGCTAGATGGGGGCGCGCTAAACAAGACGCACATCTCTTGTCTCTTTCACCTTATTATACAATTTTTTATCGAGAGTCAGGAGGGGCACACGCTCCTTTTCTGCCGCCGCTAGGAAGAGCGAATCGTAGAAAGATGTCTTATCCAGAACGGCAATCTCGAACGCTTCTTCCAGGAGATCGGACGAGTTTAGGAGGATGCAAGTGGTGTTGATGAACTCCAGGCCGTCCCGAAGAGCGTCCAAAGCCCTTTTTTTATCCTCGCCAAAAAAGGAGACTTGCTTCCAGGCCACGTTTCCCACTTCACAAACGGCCAGGTCCAGGGTGAATGGGTCGCATTCGGCCACGCTTTCCAGCGCTCGAGGGGATGCGTCCTCTTTGAAGAAGATGGCGGCAATTACGCAGGAATCCAGAACAGCTCTATCTGGCACTGGCATCTCGATCCTCTCGTATCATCAATGCGGCGCCCTTGTCGTTTGCGACCTGGTCTTGCCATCGTGCCTCTGCCCGGTCTAAGAGCTTCTTCTTCTTTTTATCCCGGACCATCATATTCACCATCTGTCTGATCTCCGCCTGCCAGTCGACGTCGCCCATTTCGTCCATCATCCGCCGGACTTCGCTCTCCAAACGAATGCTGTAAACTGCAGTTGACATGATCTCACGTTTACAACAATTGCATATAAGATTATTTACAGTTCGCCAGCGTTTCAGGTTTTCAAGTTTCAATCCTTGTTCTTGTGGAACTTGCTCTCGAACTGGTGGGTATGCTAGCTATAACCCCATACATACATTGTTTCAATCCTTGTTTTTGTGGAACTTGCTCTCGAACTCTCTTCTAACGTTGTCCACCGTTCCGGGTATGCCAGTGTTTCAATCCTTGTTTTTATGGAACTTGCTCTCGAACAGCGCCGAATTTTCGCCCTTTTCCCTGTTTCTCAGCCTTAAACCGGCCCTTTATCACCCACCTTTCGGCATGTGTGGAATTTATTGAATCCCTTATAAATTCATTCCTGCAGGGTGGCTTGAGGCCCGCACCCAATCCGCACGAGAAAAACAGATGAATCATCTCTATTTCAACCTCGTAACCGCTCCAAAACCTCTGGAGACTGACTTTCCCAGTCCCATCAATTCCGGTATCGCAAAGTTTGTTGCAAACTCTCCTTGGATCCCGGTCACCCTCGCTCCTTTTAGCAGGCAAATCTCATCCTGCATCCTTCCAGCTTCCAGCCGGATATGCTCCTTGGCCACATACCCCAGCCCTTTGGAAGCCGAAAGGATGTTGCCCACCAGTATTCTGCGCAGCAGATCTCTTCTTTCCTGCAAGGAAGCATCTAAATATTTCGGGTAATTCTTCTGGCTCAGAGCCAGCCAGGGAGCTGCGAACCTGTAGCTGTGAATCTCCGGACAGCAGCCAAACTCTTCACTCTTCAGGATTACCCCGCGTTCCATGATGGAATAGCGGCTCTCGCCCAGTTTTATCTCATCGAATTTATCGTGGATTTTCGTTAGGACCTCTGCGCCTTCGTTGATCCCGAGGACGAGGGGGCTGCCCTGAAGCATCTTGTACTGGATGAGAGGATATCTGTAGATCAGCTTGTCCGTTACATGTTGGTGGAGGAGAGCGTATTCGTTGAAGTTGGTGGCAAAGAAGCCGCGCAACTTAGCTGCGTCCCCGCGCATGGGCGCGTCAGAGCGCAAAGTGAGGCAAAGTATTTTGAGTATCATGGATTTCCTCATATTAAAATATCATCGAGCCTTCTCCAGCCCCTTCTCGCTTGAAACCTGTTTCCACATCATAGTAGTAACGCAGCTCGTGCATTGAAATGTAGCCGATATTGGAATTCTCAGCAACCAGAGAGTGCGCGAATTTATCTGGAGCAGAGATCAAATACTCGCTGAACTCCTTCTTTATCTTAAGGTATTTCTTCGTTCTCTCCAAGTAGTTTTTCTCAGATTGCAGATCCTGATATTGCCTCCAGATATTTGCAGCGTCATCGTCCAGCTCCACAAAGACGTCCACCTTGGGATAGTCCTCCTCGATCAGCTTGAACTTCTTGCTCAAATCCTTGAAGGAAAGTTGGGCAAGGCAGGCTAAATTCTCCCTGTATTTCTCATCGCCCATTCCTCTCTTCACCGCTTTGAAATATCTGTTATTCAGCTCCAGTATTTCTGATTCCTTGATTGGCCCTTTGATAGGCTTCAGGATATCCAGGGTCTTGCTCATCAAGAATGGGTCATAAATATATTTGTATAACTCTTTTTGATCATCTTTCAAAATAAAAATTGATACTGTGCCCTTATCTTCTTTAGCAGAGTTCCTGTTGCATCTGCCTGCGACTTGATTGATGGAGTCCAGAGGAGCAAAGTCCCTGTAAACTAGATCAGCATCGATATCTACGCCAGCTTCAATGAGCTGAGTGCTGACAATTACCTTTCTAGGCCCTGTTGATCCCTTGGCGTCCTTAATATCTTTGATCCTCTTGAGCCTCACCTTTGGGACCACATTCGTGGAAAGATAAAATCGCTTCGTGTTCTCCAGCTCCAGGCCTTGCACGAAGTCATAAATATCGTTGGCTGAGCTTATGGTGTTGAGAACAATCAGGAAATCCTTCTCTTTCTTCTCAATCAAGTCATTTTTCAGCAGGGCTTTGAATTCTTCCAACGTTAAAGCGTTCTCAATCCTGGGTACGAGCTCGATTCTATTCAAACCCCGGAAATACTCTTCTTTCTTCTGGGCGATCTCCTTGATCTCTCCTTTTGCCTCCTCGAAGATGAGCGGCTGAGTTGCAGTGACGAAGACGACGTAGCTGTTGAACTTCTCACAAAGCAGTTTCAACGAATCGTGGATCAAACGCCAATAATGGTGAGGAACTGACTGAATCTCATCCAGGATGATTATGGAGTTAGCAAGCTTGTTGAACTTGCGAAGCTGCCGATTTCTGTTGGAAAAGAGTGTATGGAAAAGCTGCCAGAACGTGGTTACTATTATCTCTGCATTCCAACCCTCCAAGAGTAACAGGCTTTTGTCAACCTCGAACTCATTATCCTCGGTCTTGTATTCCACATCTGCCAGATGATGGTGCTTGAGAAGTAGCCTGGAATCCACGGCCTCTCCGTCGGCGATCACAACATCTTCGAAGACTCCATAGTTTTGATCGATTATGCTCAAGAACGGTAGCGCATAGATTATTCTGGGCGTGAAGCTTCGCTCTTTATTCAATCGCTCTCTTAGCTTCAAAGCCAGGGAGAGCGAGGCGAGGGTCTTGCCCGTGCCCGTGGGAACGTTCAAAGAGAGAATCTTATCATCAAGATTCCAATCCTTGATCCTCTCCACAGCCTCCTCATAGATCTGATTTCGGAGTCTATTGATGTTCTCCTGGTTAGTTGAGAAATGGTGAGCATCTCTGTACTTATCGACCAGATCTTCTGCTAGGTCTAGCCGATTAAGATTAACACCATCTAGCCCGGCGTCAGTCTTATCGGCATCCAGAAGAGCGGAATACAGAAATTGAGTTATGAAATACGGATAGAGATCGCCCTTGCGGCCCATGCTTCTGATCAGTCGTTTATCTTTTCTACCAATATCCTTAGATGCATCATTCAATATATAATTGGTAATGTTATCTACATCGATTTTTAGGTTAACCGTCTCTCCAGAAAGGAACAACGAAAAGAACGCTCTCACTTCAGCCATATCCATGGATTCTATCTGCACGTCTACCGTCTTCAGGATCTTCTCCCTTTCAGTATCCACTTCACTTATCTCGTCCATGGCATTCAAGAGATTTCCGTGATGCCTTTTAACCACCAGGAAAGATATGATGGGCAAATAGTCGGCCAGCCCTCCCTTTCTTCCAGACTGTCTAATATGTTCTTTGATCACAGCATAAGTGAAGAAGGCGGAGAGTAGACCGTGATGTGTGTTCTCTTTGGCTTTAAGGGACCTTCTAATCTTCTCATCTTTTTCTGAAATGTATTCCTGGAAGAAGCTCGTGGCCTTCCCCAGATCGTGGGTAATGCCGATGAGGTAAGCCGCATCCTTCAGAAGGTCTACCTCATCCATGTTCAGGACTTTATCCGATATCGCATGCCTGCTTAGAAATCCCACGTTTTTCAAGTGATCTACCAGAAGCTTCTCCGGATGAGACTTCAGCTTAAAGGAATACGATTCGCTCACCATTCTCCACCGCCCAAAGCTCTTTGGCCTTCGCTCTAATCGCCTTTCCAGTCCTCTCAAAGAGAATCTCGCTGTAATCGGTTACTTCTCTTTCCTCACCCATCTCGCAGGGCATCACCTCTGAGAAGTATTCCTTCCCCTCCTCGAAATCAGTCTCCAAAATGCATTTTCCAAGGACAACGCTATCTATCGTCTGAAATTCTTCTGAAGATCTCTTCATCCTGAAATCCCCAACAAAGGCAAAGTTGCAAACGAGCTGGCTCAGTCCGAGGCAAGGCGTGTACACCGACTGATGATTGATGAGCAATTTTCTAAGTTTTTTATAAAAATCATCGTCAGAGTGGGAGAAGTATGTTCTGTACTTCGGGTCCTTGACGAACTCGAATCTGATCTGAGTTCGGTTCTTGATCAGATGCATCTTCACTGAGCCCGTGCTTTTGGTGTCGATTAGGTTCACTCCAATCCTCACCTTTTTCACAGGCGTAAGGATCTTGCAGCCGATCTTGGCATCGACTTTAAAGAAATGTCTGAAATACTCCGCTTTGTCCAGACCGGTTATGGCCCCGATCAGCCCTGAGAGGGCCGTTCGCGGTGGGAAAGAATAGGTAAGAGGAGAGCTTGTGGAGTAGTTCTTCCTGAAATGGGCGTAGTCCCCCCACACGTCGAATACTATTACTCTCTCCGGCATCTTAGACCTCAGAATACTATTGGTTTTATAGCTATGCCCGTAGCTTTCGCCAATTCTTCTATCGGGAACGCGATCCCTTCTTTGCTGAACTCGATCCTATCGTCCACGCAAATCTCAATATCCTTGATCGAGCCGTTCTCAGATGTAAGTTTTCCAATTAGTTCAGAGATCTCAAGCTGGAAATCTGTGGTATCACGAATGCTTTCATGGTGCATCTCAGTTACCAACTTCACCATCTTATCCAGGTCGCCGATGTGATAGTTTTCTTTGCTGTAGTTAACCTTGAGGAGAAGCCTGGGCACCTGCCCGACCTTGGTCCTGGAGATCAGGCTCTTGGTTCCGTTCCAGATACTTTCTAGCAACAGCTTTACGTCCTCTTCTGAAAGTTTGGTGTGCTTGGCAGCGTTCTCATTTATTATGCCGTAGAAGAGGATGAGCGAATACGGCAGGATATCTTCTTCCCGAAAGGTTGCATGTTTTGAACCCTCTTTCGAGGCAAAGGCTCCTGTGCCTCTTATGTGCTTCATGTTTACTCTGTGGAGTGATCGACCCATCTTGAACTGAACTGGACCTGTATAAATTATCGAGTCCTTTTTGAGTGGGATGACCCCTCCAAAAAGCCGGATGTCGATACACTCATTGAGAATTCTTTCAGCATCGTTACTAAAGTTCCCGGCCCTCATTTTCCCATCCTGGATGGAACCCTTCTCTTTATCGTAGACTATCTCTTTCACGAAGATCTCCAGGTCTTTGAAGTCGTGGAGATAGTCCCTGATGGTCCTTTTCAGCCTCACATCAGTAACGAGGTTTATCCCCCTCTCTTCGTCGATTCTGGGCTTGTTCTCGTCCAAGGGATCTCCATTTGGATTTCCGTCCCTTATGTCGTAGATGAAAAGAATCTCAGATCTGTTCTTAACTTCCTCACTCATCTTTATGCCACCCCTTCAATCTTTTCCACTTCATTTCGTGCATTCTTGAATAGCTTGTGCAGATTCATTCCCAGAACGAAATAGAAACTCAGCTCGTCATCTGTTTCTTTCCAGTTAACTCCGGACAAAACGAAGTGATTTGCTATGATTTGTTCCAAGTCACGGTAGTAGTTCTTCCCGTACTCCTCCAACTTATTTTGAATTTCTGGAAGAAGTCTCTTGATCAACGCTTCGTTCATCTTCAATCCGTGTAGCTTTGCGCGGAATGGTGTAGCGTTTTTGTCCATCCACTGAATGTTAAGGAGATTTTGGGCTAGCACACCTTCCAGAAACGTCGCTTTCTTGGCATCGCTATTGAAGAACGCCCCGTTGGCATCGAAGAATCTCTCAACTCGTTGCTCTAAAGGAAGATCCTCCAGCTCTTCTATGCGAAGGACCTCTATTCCCGTTTCATCCATATTTTTCATCTCCGCCTCTGTTTTTCTGAAGAGATTTAGATCGTGTATATAATTTAAAAGCAAGAACCCATTCAGGATCGTAATATTGGTAGAATAACCACCAATGAAAGCCGCCCTCACACGTCTCATTATAAAGTCCATCAGCAAATTGTAATCGATTTTCTCTCCAACAAATATCTTATCTACTATCTCCAGGAATATCTTGTCAAAGGTTCTGTTCTTGGACTCCCTCGGGAAGAGTCTCCTAAGGACTCCGAAATTGAACTCAAAGTGATTTTTTTCTCTCTGAGCTTCGCTCAATATCGTGTCGTTGTAGATCTTGAATATCTCATCGACACTCTCTTTGGCGCTGAAAAGAGCCCTCAGTCGCGAGGGAAGAATGCCCTCGATGAGAAGCAGAATCCTGTAAGAGGATTGCTCTTTCTTATAAAAAATTAGACTGTTACTGAAGAAATCATTCTGATCTTTGACCAAATCCAAAATCTCGTTTTCATCTGAAGTTATACGATTCTTAACTTCTCGCTTTATTTTTAACTTCCTATTATTATCTTTAGTACCTAGAATGTCCAAGACGTCCTCATAATCTCCGCCCAAAGCCAGCTTTGGCACAAGGAGATATCTAAAGCCGTAGAATCCAAAATCGAGATTCTCTTCTACGTACTTCTTGCCTACCTCCAGACGGGTAGCACAGTCAAAGCAGACTGGCGTGTTCTTCCAGGATTCAGAGACCTTGAATCCTCCGGCGATGAAGCCTGGCTTGTCGAATGTGTGGAACGTCCAGGGAATTGCAAAGCCGTATACTTCATCTTTTTTCTGCTTGCAAACAGAGCAGACCGCATCTTTTCCCAGCGATGTTCCTTGAGTCTTCTTGAGGAAATACTTGTCTTTTCCCTTCCGAAGCAGAATATCATTGAAACCCGGGAGGTTGCCTGGATATTTCAGCTCTTCGTCGGTCTCAATACCAAGTGTGATGATGGCGTTGTCATTGGATTTTTTCAGTGAAAAGTTCTCATCCAGATCTGACAATATCTGGTCTGCTTTTGATTTTATTGCCAGATCCATTCGTCGAAGATTTTCTTTTTCATCTTTTGATACGTCGTAACTATCATAGTTCTGGAACCATTTGAGGAATCTGTTCTGGAAAGTCTTCTCAAGGCTCCCTGCTATCTTGCTGGTGGGTGTGGCATCGGTGCCATTTGGCGCACCTTTTTTGTAGAGATATTTTTGGTAATGAGAGTTATCGAACTCCTCCAACTCCACGCGATCAAAAACGTACTCACCGTTGTTCTCGCTCAACACCACAATTAATACAAATTTATATTTCCCATTGGTGTTCGGATTTTCTATAAAAGTATTGAGCAGACCTTCCTCGCCATTAGTTCTTTGAACATATCCTCCAATTTTCCCTACCGCTTCGATCAATCAAATCACCTATGAACTTTATTGTCCTGGGTATTACATCTATAGTAGTTTAATACGTGCCCATCACTCGAAGCAACATAACCTTTATATCGATATGATACATACAATCTTTGAGCCCAAAAGTGACATTGCCATGCAAGGGATGGGGACGTCTATCGTGTGGACGGCGCTCACTTATTATTGCCACCGAATTACCCCTTCCATTAGGTAATGGGTGATATGACGCGGCGGATGGGATTCGAACCCATGAGATCCCCCCGGATCGACAGCTCTTAAGGCTATTGCGTTGGGCCACTCTGCCACCGCCGCAAATAAATTGGTTTTGTGTTGTAAGGGCTCATCTGGTGCATTAGTAGAAATGGCACAAAATATGGTAACTACTCAGCCCTTGACCACAAAATTTATTATGGTTAACGATATATTAATT
>CAYWZG010000019.1:0-27721 GCA_964462795.1 uncultured Methanotrichaceae archaeon | reverse complement strand
CTCAACAATTCCCACTGTTTCTCTAACTTCCAGAACCGTCGCTTCATTTTTATACCCATGTCCACAGATAACTAACCTCAATGTACCGGATACTGGTTACCAACGATGATGGCGTCCACTCAGCGGGGATAAGGGCGGCAGTAAAAAGTGTGGAAGGACTGGGCGATCTACTGGTGTCGGCGCCCGCAGGTCAAAAGAGCGGTGTTGGCAGATCGATATCTATCTTTGAGCCGCTCCGGTTCAACAAGATCAAGATGGACGGGCACGAAGCTTACGAAGTGAGCGGAACTCCTACCGATTCGGTGATCATAGGGATCTTCTGGCTGATGAAAGGCGAGCTTCCGGACCTTGCGGTCTCTGGGATTAACATAGGTGAAAACATCAGCACCGACACGGTTACCACTAGCGGGACCATTGGCGCTGCTTTAGAAGCGGCAAGCTATGGGATTCCTGCCATAGCGGCATCTATCCAGGTGGTGGACCAGGGCGATAAGTTCGACAGCAAGAACGATCACGCTTACCAGTTCGAAGTTGCCACAAAGATCGTAAAAAGGGTGGCTGAAAGGGTGCTTGAAAAAGGACTGCCAAATGGCGTTGACATCCTGAACATTAACGTCCCTGTGAATGCGACAGAGGAGACCGAAGTTGTGGTCACACACCTTGCAAGGAAGATCTTCAGAACCGCGGTCCACGAAAGGCCAGATCCCAGAGGTAGACCCTATTACTGGATCGGCGGCGACTTGATATGCAAAGAAAAGGAAGGGACCGACGTTAGAGCCATCTATCAAGAAGGCAAGATATCGATCACACCACTTACCGTGGACAACACGGCCAGGGTCGACTTTGACGAGATATTGGATCTAGCTCGTTGAAGTTTGAGTTCGCTAGATTCAGAATCTGCGATCAAATGACAATCAACTGGTGATCAACTTGGACGAAAATTTCTCAAAAATGAGCAGAGAAGATCAAATCACGTACGTAATCGAACATTTGAGGGACCTGCCCAACGAGCTGGTAGATCCCAGCATAGATCTGCTGGTCGGGGCTGGCGAGACTGAGTACGCAATAGCTTTGGCAAAGGATACAGGACGGACAGAGAACGCCATCGAGATCGCTCTGGACGAGGGTGATTATCTCTGGGCGGCTTTGATCGCCAATAAGGCCGGAATGAAACGAGAGGCAACGAGGCTCTACAGAGACGGGCTTGAATATTATATCTCGATGGAGATGTATGGGCGAGCTGTGAGTGCTGCCAAAGCTTTGAAGTTGCCTCAAAACGAGATAGATCTGCTATTTCAAGCTGGGATCAGGGCCGAAAGCAGAAATATGGACACGGTTCGGGTTCGTGCAGCCTTAGAAAGCATCGCTTTTTCGCTTGAGGGCGCCCTTGCAGGAAGAGACGATGAAACTGCAAAGGGGATCCGGGCTACCATGAAAGAAGAGATGGAAAAAATCGAGCAACGAGACTTGGAGCAGTAAAGTTGCAACTGCAAGACGCAAGAAACTATAAAAGGCGCATCAATTAACAGGCAATCCTATGAAAATTGTGCACATGCCGTCGGAACATGTCAATTTTCATGTTTCGGGCATGAGCCTTTTGATCATGGGGAGTTTAGGTATTAGCCGAATGGTTGCCAAGGATAGACTACCAGAACCGTTTATCGGTCACTTTAGCTTGATATCAAGCTTCATCAGATCTGTTGCTATCACCGTATCGGGGAAGTGGCGAAGAGCATCATCAAGCAACGGTTGGACGTCGTCAGAGTATCTAGAACTTATGTGGGTCAAAACCAGCTTTTTGACCTTTGCTTGTTTCGCAAGCTTGGCAGCTTCGCCTGAGGTGCTGTGCATGGTTTCAAGAGCCCATTTTTCCATCTCGTCTGCAAGAGAGCCATCGTGGATCAGAAGGTCTGCCTCTTGGGATGCGCACTTCACTTCTTCTGTCGGCCTGGAATCTCCTGTGTAGATCAGCTTCCTTCCAGGTCTTGGTGGTCCCATCACATCTTCAGACCTTACGATCTTACCTTCGATCTCGACGGTTTCGCCTCTTTGAAGACGGCCAAAAAGCGGACCTGGCAGAACCCCAAGCTCAATGGCTTTGGGACGATCGAACCTGCCCGGCCTTTGATCTTCTTTTAGGCAATAACCAAGGCTTGGGACGCTATGGACCGTTTTGAGGGCAGTCACTCCATAACCGTCCATTTCTACAACGTCGCCGGGCTCGAGCTCTATCACCCTCACAGGGAACTTTAGGGTGTAATAGCCGATCTGGTTGAAGAGGTCTACCACTCTCGTTGTCCCAACCGGACCTACTATGGTGACTGGATCTCGTCTTCCTTGGAAGGCCATCGTCTCGAGAAGTCCAGGTATTCCCAAGATGTGGTCTGCATGAAGATGGGTTATGAAGATGTAATCTAGCTTCATCATGCCTGTCTTGGCTCGCATCATTTGGCGCTGTGTTCCTTCACCACAGTCGAAGAGGATAAGTTCGCCTTCTCTGTTCACGAGCACGGCGGAGGGGTTTCTGTCAGGGGTGGGAAGAGATCCTGCAGTCCCCAGGAAAGTTACCTGTAACATGACTTCTACCTCGCAATCGTAGGAGAATGTTATCGAAAGATCCTATAAAAAAGTAGGTGTTTAAGGATACGTCAGAAGATACTAATGGTTTAGTCGATTTATCTAGATCGCTTACTCCACTATCGGTGCTGGGATCGTGATCTTTACGCTTATGATTGGTGAAGCCGTGACTGGAAGTTCAGGTTCAGGTTCGGGTGCACGTGGGTTTTTGTCGACGTTGATGCCGCCAGGTATGTTGTATTCAAGTTTTGATCCGGCAAAGTCGCTGTAGAGATTTTTGTCCCAGTCGTTGACCCCCGAGTCGATGGCATCGTAGTTATTGTTGTACAAAAGATCGTTTCCATAGATTTCGTTTTTGTTGGAGTTAAATGCAATCCATATCCCATATTTGTTATTGCTGATGTTGTTATTCTTTACGACGTTATTGCTCGCGCCATCGAGCATCACACCATACCACCTGTTTTCAAGGATCAAGTTACCCTCAACCATGTTTTCGTTGGACCTAATCTTGATCCCCGCACCGCCAGTGCCCGAATTTGTGAGGACGAAGCCTTTGATGACAGTTCCGTTGGATATGACTGTTATTGCGCTTTCCTTCCCACCTGCGTCCACTACTGGTCTATCCACGCCCTCGAGCCTGATCGTTTTATCCAGAACCACTCGCTCTTGATACGTACCGTTCCGAACCTGGATGAAGTCGCCAGCTTTTGCTTCTTGGACGGCCTCGCCTATGCTAGAAAAATCACAATCACTGGGTCCAACAGTGATGGTAGCAGCTTGGGCCAATAGCGAGATTGGCAACAGAACTAGGATTGCCAAAAATGAAAGAGTCATCTGCTTCGTCGACCAATATTTGATTTTTTTAGCAAGTAATATCATTTCAGCTCACTTCTTGACTGAGACGAGATTCAGTCCCCTTTTTGGGGTGATTCGTGAAACCTGATCTCCTTTTGGATTGCGAACTCACCCGTGAAGTTCTGGTTGCTGGTTATGCTACCATAAAACATCTTGGTCATGTTGAAGTTAGTCTCCCACGTTCCACTAAAGCTACTCAAAGTGTTGATTCCAACGGTTTGGTTGATGGTGGAGTTTTGGGTTGAGCCAAAGAAGGTCTTCTGGTCTTTTTCGAGCTGGTTGAAGCTGAAAGTCTCCTTTACATCAGCGTTTATACCGCCATAAAGCCGACTAGAGCTGATGACCTTGCTGCCTGTGAGAGGTTGAGATCCATTATATATAAGCTTGGTATCGTCAACGAAGTTCAGATTATTCAAAGAAGTGCCGTTCGGGCTGTTGCAGTCGGGAGTCTGTCTTGACAATCGGCTTGCTTCTTGGGAATAGACTTGGGTTGCGTCCATCTCGATCTCGCCGTCTCCAGACATGACCCCATGATATTCAAGGGCGATCTCTCTATCGCGAATGGAAGTGCTTGCGTCCACGTGACCGACGCCACTTACGAGTTGATGTTCGCAGAACTGGTTGTACTGCCCTGGATCTTTTATTCCAGTTCTCGATACAAGTCCACATCCAAACTGGTCTTCAACATCCAAAATAGCCTCGATCTTGGGCGAATCAGATTCAGCAATCAATGCTTTATCGGTCTTTTGATCGAGGCCAACAGGTGTCGAAGAGAACGATTCAACAGGTTCGATCTCTTCGGGGGGGGCTGACTCTGTTTCATTGGGCGCCCCTTCAGGTTGTTCAAGATATTCTGTCGTGAGATTTTTAGGTGTAATTTCAACAGATTCCACCTCTGTAGGTGAAACATCAACAAGTGAAACATCAACAGGTGAAGCCTTGACCAATGGAGTTACTTCAGATACATTCTTGCCCGTCCCGAAATTCGAAAGCTCAATCTCGCCAGATCCTTCCATCGTTATGTCATCTTCTTTAGCCACTGGCTTTGACGAAACTATCTCGAATATGGGAACCGGAACCGTTGCAGTCACAGGTCCGACCAAGTTTCCGAGAGGATCAAGAGCTTCTGCCTGGACTGTGTTAACTATAACACATCCTGCGTCTTCTTCGGTCACCACATAGGCGACAAGGAGACTTTGAGATTGGCCAGGTTCCAAATGTAGGATCTTCTGGTGGAATTTGATCACCTGGCTGGATGCTTCTGCATTTAAATTATCTGTCAGCTTGATTTCGTTCAGAGTCACGTTTCCGTTGTTCGTCATGGTTATGTTATACTCGATCACGTCGCCCACTGAAGCGTTAGACACGTTGGCCTCTTTAAAGACAGAAAGCTGAGATGGACCATTGGTTACGGAAACGACCTGTTGAATGAAGCAAGATTCGACCTTCTTTCCGACATAACTTCCTGTGGCGTTCGTAGTGCTGTTGACGTAACCTGCCATTAGATCTTCGACAGTCACCTTGTGAGTTGCCTTCAGGCTCTTTGATTCACCAGGCCTTAGATCTCCCATGAAGAACTGGCCAAGAAGAGAATCTTTGATGATAACGTCTGCGAGCTCAACTTCACCGTTATTGGCCGCAGTTATGTTGTATTCGAGCACTTCACCTGGCAAAGCTTCAGATGCGCTAGCATCTTTGGTGACAGAAAGTTTTGCATCAGGTGCTGAAATCAACTCTTTTATGACCCTTCCCATGACCTCGTTTCTGTCAAGACAGCTGTTTATAGCTTCAAACCCAAATGCAAAGTAGACCACTTTGTAGATGCCGTTATCAATTCTTATCGCGCCTATGCCCGATCCTTGATAATTGAAGATTCTTGTGGCATAGGAGTTGACAGGTCTAATCTCGCTGGGCCAATACTGATTGTTTGCACCATCACCTTTCGAAATTTGAATGGCAATGCCATCTGAGATTGGATCGTTTTTCAAGCCTTCAAGCATGTGAGTTGTCATGCTGTCCTTCATATATTCTGAATAGAGATACTCGCTATAAAAATCGGCATCTCCGACGTTGTACCCGATATCTTGACCAGTGATGAAAAGCGATCCACCGCCATCAAGATAAGCGGCCAAGTTGGCCTGATCCTGGCCAGATAGCGTGGTCGTAAAGTCCCTTCCAGTGAACCAGACAACACAGTCGAAGCTGTTAAGCTCAGCCAACGAAGGTGATTCTTCGGTTTTTATGTAGTTGTAGTCGTTTGCCTCAAGGGCGTTTTCATAATATGTCTCGTAGCCAAGTCCATCGTCATCATCTACCAGAAGTATGAGGTTTGCAGATTCTCGAATATTTATGGTCTTTTCGTCATAGTTGTTTTCGGTGTAGTCTTCGCCGATCAGAGGGACTGCATAGACTCCAAGGTTGTATTCCCTCTTGACGTCTTTGGACCAGGTGAAACTGACTTCTTGAGACGATCCTGTGGAAAGGTGAGGTATCCTGCTTGAGCCTTTCACGACTCCATCTTCCATAAACTGAACAATTACATCTCGCTCATCGTTTATGCCTTTGTTATCTATGGTCGCATATATTTTGATGGCCTTTTCGGGCTTGGCGTAACCTGGAAGCCTTATCTTAGATACGTCTAGGTCGTGTTCTGAATAGAGTGGCATTCGGTATGGCGTCTCGGGATCTCCTAAAAGGTTGATAGCATAGTAAGAGAATCTCATCACGTTTCCGTCAGAACTCCGATCGATGGATCCCACGTTATCCTCTTTTGAGTCCTGGTTAGCTTGGCCCAGGTTCTTTATGTCCTCGCCAAATATGGCATCCCAGAACTGTCGATCGTATCGTTGGGATGGACTGTCAGTGGACGAACGTCTTCCAAAACCGAATCTAGAGTTGCCTATGAAAGCAAACGCGCCACCTGAAGTGGTCACGAACTGCTCGAGAATGGAATCGTAAGGTAGATAAGCGCCATCCCGATCGCGGTTGTCGAAAGCTCCTGCATAACAACCTTGGCTGTATCCAAAGAAGTATTTGTCGTTGGAAAGAGCGTCAACGTCGCTTTGGCTCATCTTCATGGCAGTCCCAACACCGGCATGACCGAGATGGTTTATTGTGTGGACGTTCTGGTTGATTATCTCTGCCAACTCAGATTGAGACCATTCCTTATCACGGCTGTAAAGGGTCCGTTTATTGAACTCGTCAGGGAAACCTGTTGTTTGGTACCCATTGACTTTCGAACCGTCCTTGGTTTCATCTTTGGAGTTTCCGCCCCAATTGCTCACGCCGCCAAAACCCAGAAACTCGCCTACCATCAAGACTTCTTTTAAGTAAGGGTCATGTCCAGACTCATAATCGATGGTCTTTCTGACGAAGTTATTCATCTCCTCAAAAGAGTCTACCGGGGCTCTTCCGACGTACACTTCTGCAAGAAGGTCAACATCGTCTCCGTTGGGACCATCGTTTGGTTCGCCGTAGATTCCGTTTCCGTTGTAGTCATAGTTCCCATCAAGACAAGCGTAGTAAAGGTCTGAAGGGATGTTTGGGGGATTGAGCTCATAGTTCCAGGCCCAAAGACCTCTTGCAGGAACCAGATCGTTTTCGGTTTCGTCACTTAAGACAGATCCATCGGCATCGCCTCCTAAGAGAACGTAAGTTATGCCATTGTTCTGGTAAACGTCCCGTATGAAGTTTCGGATCTTTTCTTGTCGATCTATGCCATCGTAGTTGACATATATGTCTTCTACAGCGACGACTGTTGATGCAATGCCTCGTGATCGTTTCCAGTCAGCCAGTGCCTTGAAACTGTAGGGGCCAGCGGCATCTTTGAACGCTCGGGTCGTTATGATCACGTAATCATAATTTTCGTCGAGGAGCAAAGAGCCACCAGTTGGCACCACGTCAGAGGAGTAAGCAGCGGTGTATGCCGCGATGCTTTCAGGGTTATCCACCATACTCGTTATCGTCTCTTGGTCTTTGGACAGGCCCCTGAAGAGGCCCTGATCCAGAGTGACAGAAGGCGCGGTGGTTATCCTGACATCAAAGGTTCCAAAATAGTATGTTTCCTTGGTCTTGGGTATGTATTGTATGGGATAAAGATTGACGTAGAGGGTTTTGTATCCGTTTTTCTCCAAAACTCCCTGAACAGAATAGAACTCTTTTGGATAAGGTCCCATGGATTCGTAAGTGGTCTCGTTGAGGGGTGTAAACTCAAGTTCAGAAATGTTGCCGACCATACAGCTTATGGGAAGGGCGTCTTGACCTGGCTCGATAAAGATCGTGCCCAGATTCTTTTTTTCTCCAGGGATGACCTCTATTTCCAAGATCTCGCTTCCTGGTGGGATCAGTATCTTGGCAGTTCTGAAGGGCACCACTGGTTCACCAGGGATGATCCTGTTCTCAAGTCCTGGGATCTTGATCGATTTGGACGCGTTCTGATCGCCGAGAACGGCTAGACCGCTTGGATTTGTCTCGATGATTGGATCTTCCGAACGGTACTGAAGCTCGATCAAGTTCATGGGATTTTCATCAACCTGCGAAAGAACGATTGGGCAAAGGAAGCACAAGACCAAGCCCAAATAGACGATCAAGCACACAACAAATCGGTTTGGCATATTCTCGCCCCCTTCCTGATGATCCCGCTGCGTCGTACATCGCCCAACCAAGACTGCTTGGACGCCTGAGCGCACCTATGGATATCTGCGGTCAACTTTGCTACTCCCCTCAAAGCTATGCTAACACTTTTGCGGGAAGATCTATTAAATGTTTTCCTGCGTTTGGAAGGCGTGGATTAGATGTATTGGCCGATTTCCTTTAAATCTTCCAGCGTGCTTTTGTCCACACAGGACTCAGATATCACTTTTTCGTACATCTGGATGGTAGCACCAGATCTGAGGGCCAAGGCGAGACAATCGCTGGGGCGGGCATCGATCTCTCGTTCTACAAAATCGAACACTACTATGAGTCTCGCATAATAGATGCCTTCATCGAGATCATCTATCAGAACATGAGTTACCTTGGCATTGAAGCTTTCGAGGGTCGAGATAAATAGGTCGTGGGTGGTGGGTCGAGGCGAGATTTCGCCAGATAGGGCCTGGTTTATGGATACTGCCTCTGAAAGTCCAACAAAGATGGGCACTATTCTGCTGGACTCATCTCCTAAGAGGACCACGGGTGCCGCAAAGCCTTCTTTAGACTTTACTACGTAGACACCCATCACCTTTACGGGAATTTGATCTCCCATGGCAGATACTCTGTTACACATCTTATATATTAATTACCCATGGGTGATTCCGATTGAGACATCAACGCCTTCCACAGACCAGTTCTTGACAAGAGACCCTTCCATTTTAAGAGAGGTCCCCATCATCGTGTCTTTGGATCGAACCTCACTGCTGATCTTCTCTTTTAAGCCAAGTACCAGATTCAAGACCTCTTCATCGTCGACCTTGACCCGAACTTTTATCAGGTCTTCTACGTTGAGGTCCATCTCTTTTCTCATGTCCTGCACCCTGCGGATGATCTCTCTTGCGTAACCTTCCGCCTTGAGATCGCTGGTAAGGGTGATGTCGACGTAGACGGTTCCAGAAGAGAAGTCTGCTGCAACCAGGTTTTCGGGGATTTCTTCTAGAAACTCCACCATCTCTGGCTCGATGGCATAGGACTCAACCTTGCAAGAGCCAGTTTCTAGATCCGCTTTGACTTTTAGAGGATCTGCAGCTTTTAGAGCCTGGATTACCTTTTGAGCGTCGCCCTTGAAGGCAGGTCCAATCTTCTTGGGGATCGGGTTTAAAGCCATGTTCATAGGCGGCTTTTCACCAGGAGCCATCGCAACGACGGCTTTGGAGTTGGTCTGGTTTTTGAGAACATTGATCAGACTATCCAGCTCCGCGATCTCTTGATTGGGCGAGATGATAATATTGGAGACTGGCCAGCGCAATTTTCGTCCACCTTTCTGGCGGGCGTTGGATACAGCCTCAACGACATCCCGGACCAGTTTCATCTGGACTTCAAGCTCGGGATCTATTAGGTCTTCTCTTGGTTGGTGCCAGTCACACATGTGAACAGATACTGGCGCGTCTGGCACTGCTTCTCGGACCAGGTTTTGGTAGATGGATTCTGCAGTGAACGGTATGAACGGTGCCAAAAGCTTGGTGAGTGTGACCATAACTTCATAGATCGTAGCGTAAGCTGCCAACTTATCAGGGTCGTCGGTCTCGATCCAGGTTCGGGGTCTTACCAGCTGGATGTACCATCTGGAAAGGTCCTCAAGCACGAACTCTGAGAGGGCTCTGGTGACGCGGTGGAGCTGGTAGGACTCCATCTGTTTTTGCACCTCTTTTGCGAGAGTGTTGACACGGGAAAGGATCCAGCGGTCTTCGGGCCTGAGGTTGTCCTTGTACGCGTCAAGGCTAGTTTGGGTCGGGTCGAACTTGTCGAGGAGCATATAAGGCAGTGGGAACCTGTAAGCGTTCCACAGGATATTGAGCATCCGGTTAGTGTTAACCAACTCATCCCAGCTAAAGTGGATGTCTTCCCAGGGTGCGTTTGAGGAGAGAACATAAAACCTGAGCGTGTCTGCACCGAACTTCTGGACGACCTCTTCGGGTTGAACCACGTTTCCAATGCTCTTGCTCATCTTTTTGCCTTTGTCGTCCAGGGCGAAACCGTGCATGAGGACGCTCTTGTAAGGAGCTTTGCCAAAGGATACCATGCTGGCACCAAGCTGGGAATAGAACCAGCCACGAGTCTGGTCGTGACCTTCTGTTATGAAGTCGGCAGGCCACCACTCGTTGAACTCGGTTTCGTATCGAGGATATTTCAGTGTGGCCCAGGAAGCAACGGCGCTATCGAACCAGACGTCAAAGACGTCGGGAACGCGGCGCATCTTGCCGCCGCATTTGCATTTGAGAAACACGTCGTCTACGGCGGGCCTGTGAAGCTCTTTTACTTCGGTTTCGCTTCTTTCGTTCAGTTCTGCCATGGAGCCTATAACTTCGACCTCGCCACAATCGTCACAGATCCAGATTGGAAGAGGAATCCCCCAATATCTTTGGCGCGAGATGCACCAGTCGCGAGCGCCGCTGACCCAGTCTTTGAACCTGGCGGACCCGGCCCATTCGGGGTACCATTTGATCTTGGTGATCTCGTCGAGCATGTCGTCTCTCAGGTCGGAGATCTTGAGGAACCATTGGGGCGTTGAGATGTAGATGATTGGAGTTTTGCAGCGCCAGCAGTGGCCGTATCTGTGAACGATCACGCCTTTTGCGAGAAGAAGTCCTCTTGCCAGGAGGTCATCGTTCACCTCGTCGTTTGCCTCTTTTACGTATTTGCCAACGTACTTTTCGCCAGCCTCGTTGGTGTATCTTCCATCCTCGCCGACGGGGCAGAATATGGCCATTCCTTCCTGGACACCGAGTTCGAAGTCCTCAAAACCATGGCCTGGCGCTATGTGGACCGATCCAGTGTTCTCGGCGGTGACGAAGTCTGCCAGGTGAACTTTGTGTTCGATCTCTTTTTGCGCTGGCACCAGGTCTTCTAGAGGGTGCCTATACTCTAGGCCTTCAAGGTCGATTCCCATGACCTGGTCCAAGATCTCGTAGTCTTTGTAGCGGCCTTCACGGAGGACGTTTTCTGTGAGGGCGGTGGCGACTATCAAGATGTCTTCTTGATCGTCTTTCCAGGCCCGGACCTTAGAATATTCAAATTCTGGGTGGACGGCAACGCCCACGTTGGCGGGAATGGTCCAGGGAGTGGTGGTCCAGATCACTATGTAGGTGTTTTCTTCTCCAATCACAGGGAACTTCACGTAGATTGAAGGGTCAGATTCGTCCCAGTACTCGACTTCGGCGTCAGCAATGGCGGTTTCGCATCTGGGGCACCAGTTGACGACCCTGACACCTCTTTCGAGGAGATCGCGTTTGTAGGCGCTTTTCAGGGCCCACCAGGCAGCTTCTAGGTACTCGTCCTTGAGGGTCATGTAAGGGTCTTCCCAGTCGAGCCAGGTGCCCAAGATCTTGAACTGGCCAGTCATCGAGTCTTTCTGGCTGAGGGCAAACTCCATGCATTTGTCGATAAAATTGTTGACGCCGTAGGATTCGATGTCTTTTTTGCACTTGAACCCGAGGGCTTCTTCCACCTTGACCTCTATTGGAAGGCCGTGCATGTCCCACCCGGCCCGGTCTTTGACGTGGAAGTTGTTCATGGACTTGTACCGGAGAATTGAGTCTTTGATGATCTTGTTCCAGGCGGTCCCCAGGTGTATGCTACCTGTGGTGTAGGGCGGGCCATCTACGAAGAAGAACTTCTTGCCGCCGGTTCTCATGTTCCTGGTCTTTGGGTAGATGTCTTCGTCTTCCCAGAACCGCTCTACCTTACTCTCAATTTCTTTTGCGTCGTATTGTCCTGCCACCTCAGAGATCATCATAATCCTCCAACAGACGGGAACGCATAAGCACAACGTCCTATTTAGGCTTTGTTGGTTTGCAAAAGCGACGGTGACGAGAATGCGTCGCCGTAATTTGACTTATGATTAAGTTCGATGCAACGTTATTTGCGTAGCTGCACGTGAATATCGTCCCATCCTGTGCGGGCATCCCAAGACGTTGATGCAATAGACGTTCGATGCAACGTTATTTGCATAACTACTTTCTAGGAACTCATTGAATGGACTGATTTGGATAAATATTTTATGCACTCCTGCTTTAGTAATCCAGGGCGTAGACGCAATAGCAGACCCACCCGAGCTTATGTTTATTAAATCCTCACCGATCAGCTCACCATTTGCAGGATCGCCATCATAAAACATTATCGACGAATTGTTCGCGTTCGCATCTCCAATGTTGTGGATCGTTGCGCTAATAGTAACGTTTTCTCCGACGCCGGGTGCGTTATTTGAGAGATATATGTCCGATGATTCCAGGGTTAAGTCCGGATAGAGCTCTATCCATACTGTCGTAAAGGTCTCTCTTTCGAAATCGTCGCCATTCACATTTCCTGAAGCTGAAATCAAGATGTGGTAAGTCCCCCACAAACTCGTGTTAGTGTACTCATTCGCGTATATTCCGTCGGCAGTCTGGTTATCGTTATGTAACCCATCATCATAAAGTGTGAGAGTTTCGGTCGTATTGTCTGGCTTAGAGATGTTTGCCATCACAAAGGCATTTGCAAGTCCGGACTCATTATTTCCGAGATAGGCAGTGATCTTGATTGGCTCTTGGGGGTCGAATACGGTTTTATCGGTGTGGACTCCAATGAATAAGGGGTTCTCGATAAACGCCTGAATAGTAACGTTAGTTCCGTTGGGTGGGATGTTCGTTGGCGATATCTCAATGGTCCAGTTTCCAGAGTCTGGTGCCAGAACCGAATAAGCTGCATAAATTCCCTCAGAGGGTATTTCAATTTCGGTTCCGTTTGGCGCCGATAACGTGGCGTTTAATGTTCCATTATCCCAAACGACCAAGAAGTGAGACTCTGTTGATGAGGGATCGACGGTGATGTTGTAACATTTCACCTCGCCTGGATGGATGAGGTCTTCTATCGGATTTGTCCAGTAGGCAGGATTGGAATCGGAATCGAGGACGTCTTCCTCATACAAACCTGGATTATATTGAATTAGCTCATCTGGTTGTTGGAGCAAGGATCTAACCTCGTCGATGATGTCTTGAGATTTTGTTTGTTCGCCAACATGAAAGCTGTCGCTTTCAGACCAGATACTAACCCCAGATAGTTTAGCGCTGTATAAAGGAACAATACCATCACCAGAAGTGCTTGAAAATACCTTTATGGGTGGCGAATTCACCCCAAATATATTTACTGATATATGGTTGTGGGTGAGTGTTGGGAACCAATGTTTGCTGGAAATGACTGCATATCGACAAGATTCGGATATTTCGTCTTCATAATTAACGCCCTTCTCGATATAATACGCACAGCCATCATTGTTGTTGAGCTCTTGTAAGAATGGGTGATGGGGGATCATTTCATTTATCGCAAAATTGGAGGTTAGCTCATCTATTAAAAGCTCTGCCGAATATCCAAGTTCTGATAAACCAAGCTTTGATGATATTATATTTACAAGTGTTTTTGACGCTGCTTTCGGCAAATTTGCGATATCAGCGCCATGGTTTGGTGTCCCTATCATTATCAGCTTCCCCACATCGCCCTTACCCAACTTCTGAATGTACCATCTTGCTACCAAACCGCCCATGCTATGGGCAACAATATCAACCTTCTTGGCACCCGTATCTCGTTTTATAACTTCTATTTCATCATTGAGCTTGCGCGCATATCGTCTAATATCTCCCGTCGAACTTCCAATAATTCCCCCATCGTATTCAACCGATGAAACATAAAAAGACGTGCCTAAGTCATCATAAAGTACAGTGTCCTCCATATTCTCCTTGGATGAAAATAGGCCGTGCAACAATATCACTGGCCTGCCCACCCAAATCTCGTGGTTGGCTGAGCGTGCTACTTCTTGCCCATCCTTTTGGAGTATCAATGATATATAATAAGGATTGTTTGGCTGATTTACAAATTCGTTATCTACGCGTCCGTCCCAGACTAAGGAATGTCTGCCCCCGGTTACACTTATGAGCCCTTCATCCCACGTATACACATTGCCTTTCAGATCTTGAATTTCCATATACAGCTTTCCAGAAAAATCATCCGGCTCTATTTCGTACCAGATCACCGCCTCCTTATCATCTGCGTTGCTCGAATAGAGATCAATCCAGGTGTCAGAAGCAGCCTCGTCAACGTCAACGGCAAGCGATTCGGGCTTGTTCAAGAAGGCCACACCGATTTTATCGTTGACAAGTGTCACGTTGAAACAGGTCGCGGCGACGCTAGTCCAGCCTTCTTTAACCTCTTCGCAGACTTCGTAATCGCCTGGGACGAGGTTGCAGAACTGATAATGTCCGGTTGAGTTGGTCGTAGTGTTGGCGATCTCATTTCCAGAATCATCGTTGAGGATGATCCTCCAGCCTTCGAGATATTCGCCGGTACTGACGTCTAACTTGTAGCCCTCAATGTACAAGGGGGGCACGACCTCGCCACGGTTTGAATCGATAAAGTCCGAAGGGTCAACAGTTAATCCATCGGCGTCTAGAAGCGATATGTTGTAGTAGCCGTTGCCCAGGTCGTTGGGGTACCAGTCCAATGGATTGACCGGCTTGGTTCGCATCTCAAAATGGAGATGCGGACTCATTCCATGGGGGGTAATGTCAGCAATGGTCCCGATCTGTTCGCCCTGGTGGACAACAGATCCCACGTTTAAACTGGTGTTGACGCAGATATGAATGTAAACGGAGTATATTGAGTCACCGTTGGGCAGTTTATGTTCAATTGCAATGCCTCCCCCAGCGACGTTAGAAGTGGTAGCATTAACAACACCATCTGCTACTACGTAAACAGGGGCGCCCACATCACTGGTTCCGCCACCCTCCCCATTCCAGTCTTCACCTGGATGGTATCCACCGTAATCTTCGTTATAAACCCTCCAGTCCTGGGCATTATACCAGCCATCGCCGTCATTCTCCTGCGTGACGTAACCAGTGCCGCATTGCGAACGCGGCGTTCCGACAGGATAGTCAAATGAAGTTGTTTCCGGCCCAACTTTTATCAGCCAGACGTCGCCTTTCGCGGCGTCGATATAGATGCTCCCTGCGATTATGTACCCACCGTCGCTAGTCTGCTGGACGGAATAGCCCCTGCTAGTGTCAGTTGCGCGGAAGGTCTTGTTCCACATCTCGTTGCCAGCCGAATTGGTCTTGATCAACCAAACATCTTCGCAGTAGTCTGATTTATGCCCCGTGATGATGTACCCACCGTCAACAGTCTGTCGGACAGACGATCCCTCACCACCATTAGACCCACCAAAGGTTTTGTTCCACATTTCGTTCCCGGACGAATCGGTCTTAATTAGCCAGACGTCATAAACAACTACGCCGTAAGGATCGGAGTAAGAATCAGAGCCTCCAGTGATAATGTACCCCCCATCAACCGTCTGTTGGACCGATGTGCCCACATCAGTAAAGGTCCCGCCAAGGACCTTATTCCACATCTCGTTCCCGGACGAATCGGTCTTAATCAGCCAGACATTAGTGTGGGGATCACCACCTGTCAAAGATAAGGTTGTACCTGCGACAACGTACCCGTTGTCGCTCGTCTGCTGGACAGAACAACCCACATCATAGCATCCTCGATTGAAGGTCTTGTTCCACGTCTCAATTCCGGTCGGATTTGTCTTGATTAGCCAAACGTCAACGTCAGATTCGGGACCAGTTATACCTGCGACAACGTACCCGTTGTCGCTCGTCTGCTGGACGGAATAGCTAAAATCACGATTAGTCCCGCCAAAGGTCCTGTTCCACATCTCATTGCCAGCCGAATCGGTCTTGATCAGCCAGGCATCCCAATAACCAGCGCCGTAAGATAAAGTTGCACCTGAGATTATGTACCCACCGTCGCACGTTTCCTGAACAGAACGTCCCTCTTCATAGTCTGTCCCGCCAAAGGTCTTGTTCCACATCTCGTTTCCGGAGGGGTCTGTCTTGATCAGCCATACGTTACCATTGCCGTTATACCAAGTCCGACCGGCAACGACGTATCCTCCATCGCTTGTCTGTTGGACAAAATAGCCCTCATCATAGTCGGATCCACCAAAGGTCTTGTTCCACTCCTCTTCAGGAGCTGAAATGCCAGGCGCAGCCAGTTTGAGGGCACTCGGTTCGTCCTCGGGGTGGGCCATTAACCTCTCATCAAAAAACGGATGGCTACAAGACGCCACAATTGAAAACGCCACTAGACTCAGCAGCATCAACACCAAAGCCAATTTTCCCTTCATCGCCATGCCCTCAAACCAGCCGAATCGAGCGTAGTTATAGAAATAGTTTTCTGAGTTCCAGTCGTTTTCAATCTCGTAATACCAAGCAGGTCTTAGATCCGGCCAGCTACTGCGGTGTTGTGCTGTTTGACTTGAGCCCGTTATGGCAAAAGGTTTTATATGTCAGGCACCCTTTTGCGTAGATTATGACACAAGAGCCCTCTGTGTGGGATCGTTTTCTATAGCGTAGAAGCACTGCGTGGAGAAAATGTCCAAATTTTCGATACAACCCTTCGTGATGGTGAACAGACACCTGGCGTCTCACTTACCCCGGATGAAAAGATCACCATCGCAAGACAGCTTGACAAACTCGGTGTGAACATCATCGAGGCTGGTTTTCCTGTATCTTCTAAAGGCGAGTTTGAAGCGGTCAAGATGATCACCGACGAAGGCCTCGATCTTGAAGTTTGCGGTTTGTCGAGGATCATCAAAAAGGATATTGATAGCTGTCTTGATGCCAACGTGGATTTGGTTCACGTTTTCGTCTCGACCTCGGACATTCAGATACAGCATACCATCAAGAAGAGCAGGGACGAGATCCTGAAACAATCCGCCGATGCCGTGGAATACATCAAAGACCACGGAAGGCACTGCCTTTTTTCGGCCATGGATGCCACCAGGACGCCAACATCTTACCTGAAAGATATCTTCAAGGCCGTCGAAGAGGTCGGATGCGACATAGTCAACATACCTGACACTGTGGGCGTTGCCATGCCGACTACTTTCTATGGGCTTGCCAAAGAGATCTGCGATAACACCGAACGAATGGTAGTTGACGTTCATTGCCATAACGACTTTGGCCTTGCGGTCGCAAACAGTCTCGCCGCGTTCGAGGCCGGGGCAAGAGAGATCCAGGTTACAATAAATGGGCTTGGTGAAAGGGCTGGCAACGCCAACTTGGCAGAGACCGTCATGAGCCTTCACGCCATTTATGGTGCCAAGACCGATATCAAGACCCAGTACCTGGTCGAGACCGCAAGGTTGGTGGAACGGCTCTCTGGGGTCAAGATATCGCCTACGGCACCTGTAGTTGGCGAGAACGCCTTTTCTCACGAAAGCGGGATTCACAGCCATGGCGTCTTAGAGCGTTCAGATACCTTCGAGCCGGGCATAATGACTCCAGAGATGGTGGGTCACAAGAGACGGATAGTCCTTGGGAAACATACCGGCAAGCACGCTGTTGAACAATCTTTGAAAGAGCTTGGATACAGTCCAAATGAGGTCCAGCTCCAGGAGATCTTGCAGCGGATCAAGGATCTTGGTGACAAAGGCAAACACGTCACCGATGTTGATCTTCAGACCATTGCCGAGGTTGTAATTGGGCAGCTGGCCGAAGAGAAACGGACTATTGTGCTCAAAGAACTTGCCGTGATGACTGGAAATACCTTAACTCCAACGGCAACGGTGAAGGCCAGTGTTCGGGGCGAAGAGCGGGTTTTGGCTCACATTGGGGTGGGGCCCGTGGACGCTGCTTTGAAGGCGGTTCGGGCCATTTTGGGCGAAGTTGCCTCTGTCAGCCTGAGAGACTTTAGGATAGAGGCCATAACCGGCGGGGCCGACGCGTTGGCAGAGGTTGTGATCAGCGTTGAAAACACTCATAAGGGAAGAGTGGTCACTGCCAGATCAGCCAGAGAGGACATAGTCATGGCGTCTGTTGAAGCGTTGGTCAACGCCATAAACAGATTAATGCTGTTGGAGGAAGAAGATAGTTGAGCGAAATCAATTACGAGGTGACAGACACTCACTGCCACCTCGATTTTAAGAATTTTAACAAAGATCGCGAGGAGACCATCCAAAGAGCCTTGGACGCCGGTGTGACAACCATGATCGATTCCGGCGTAGAGCTGAAAAGCAACAAGAGGGCTCTAAAGCTCGCTCAAAATTACGATTTCATTCATGCCACCTTGGGCATGAACCCCAATCCCCTCACGGATATGACCGATCAAGATGTTCAAGCGACTCTGGATCACATAAGAGAAAATGCAGGCGAGATTGTGGCCGTAGGCGAGGCGGGCCTTGACCATTATCGCTGTCTTGATCCGGCAGAAAGAGAAAGGCAGGTCGAAGTATTCAAGAAGGTGATAGACCTCGCCCAGGAGCTGGATCTGCCGCTCACGATTCACGCTAGGGATACTGAACAGCAATGTCTTGAGATGGTGAAGCATCTTGACAAGGTGGTGTTCCATTGTTACAGCGGGAACGTAGCCACAATGAGGGAAGCTTTAGACAAGGGTTTCTACATATCTTTGGCCACGGTGATCTGCCGCTCGGCTCCGCATCAGGTATTGGCAAGACAGGTGGATTTGGATTACCTTTTGATCGAGACAGACAGTCCCTTCTTGTCTCCAAGGCATGGGCGAAACGAGCCGTCTTACATCCTGGATTCGTTGAACTTAATTGCCAAGATTAAAGAGATCTCTCCAGCTGAAGTGGCCAAGGCCACCACAGAGAACGCCAAGAGGATATTTGGCATTTGATCGATTGGTAGTTTGGTTTTTGCCAGCATCTATTTGTAGCTTTGAGTTGGTTTGGGCGTGGTGGTTTTAAGCGTGAGCTTTGAGGGAAAGGTGACAAAAACGGTGCGATCAGCTTTATCGGGTCATGGTCTTTTCCGTCTTGCAAGCTGGCAGGAGCAAGAACCTGAGGGCGGATGGAATGATCCAGATCCTTGGGATGACAGTCGTTATTCCGGCTCGAAACGGTTCAACCTGCCTTTGACCTATTCGGGCATGATACTTGCCGTGTGCGTTGCGTTCTATTTAGTGAAGATGATAGCTCCGGGATTTGCCTTCGATTACCTGGCTTTGAATCCCGCAACGCTTGCCTTTAGGCCTTGGACATTGATCACCCACATGTTCCTTCATGCGAATACGAACCATCTTTTCTTCAACATGCTTTTCCTCTTCTTCTTCGGAACTGAGCTTGAGAGGAGAGTGGGCGAAAATCGGTTCTTACAGATATTTATCGTCTCAGGGATCATAGGTGCCATCGGCCAGATGCTGATTACGCCTGCAGGATACATGATGGGTGCAAGTGGCGCGCTCTACGGCGTCTTGGGTTGTCTTGCGGTGATCGCGCCCGAGATCAGGGTACTTATCTTCTTCGTGCTTCCGTTGAGCATAAGGGCGTCTGTATTCCTCTTCGCATTCCTGGACTTTGCCATGATGGGGACGGCGGATAGTATAGCACACATGGCTCACATAACAGGACTTGTCGCAGGCCTTGCTTACGGCATGATGTTGAAGGATAGGTATCGATATCGCTGAAAATGAGAACTTCAGTGTGATATTTCTGTGTGATTCCAGAGGCTTGATGAGGGGCTTTGGATCATCAGAGATCTTTTTGGCAGATCAAAGTTGGGCTTTTTGGCTTGGGACTTGTGACCGTTATCGTCTCACACCTTGTCTCCAAGAGTCCATGGCCGCTTTGATTCGCTTATTTTCGATTTCTGCTTTCAACCGGTCTCGCTCTGCCTTTAATTCTTCGACAGCTCGTTTTTTTTCATCTATGAGTCGTTCTATTGCGTCGATAGCATCCAACCTCGTCTCTGGGTTGTTCCAGAGTTTTCGTGCAATTTTTCCGTCATCACCCATGTCGTCAAATAGCTTATTAAGCAACTTGACCGATTCGGGATCTCCTGCAAGTTCCTCCATGGCCGATTCACACGTTGATTTAAAAAATTGAATGACTGCCTCTGGACCTTGATGATAAGCTTCACTAATCTCATCATGAGTAGGTATGTGCATTGCATTCTCCTCTTGTTGTATTATAGCTGGCTACAAATCACCCATTATTGGCATCACATCTCGACAAGATCTTTCGGAATTCATAATAGAAAACGATTTCCCAATAGATCTGCAACAAAATAATAAAAACAGAATTATGGGGAGTTATGAGGTCCTCATTTTGGTAGGTAACATCTTGAGTGGGATTAGGGCCAACTTCGTCGCAACCAGTTTTTGAAACTCAATCGACGTCTGTCCCTCATTGTTCACCTCATTGCTCTCTTTTACCCTGCAATAATCGGGCATGAACTCGTCTCCAGAGCAGCTGTCAACCATCGCTACGATAGCAGCTTTCTGACCATAGAGCGACGGGCCTGAAGGTGTTCCGATGTACAGGTTTCCGCTGAAGGTAATCTCTTCTCCGGCACCCAAGCCATTTTGTCGCGGGTACCAAATATCCCGCTGGCCAGGAACCGTGAAGGGCTTTACGAACATGCCGCCAGTCCCGACTTTGACATCTGTGCTGATCTTGAACTCATTCGATGTGGATCCGCCGAAGTTCTTGACGGTTACAGCGAGAGGGACGTTTGCCTCTTTTCCGTTACTTTTGATGTCTGGAGTTCCAGCGGTGATCTGCGTGACTCTGAGATCTGGCAGGATGATTTCCACAGTTCCTACTGTCCCCAGCTGAGGTTGCGCTTCTGCAGCGCCAACAAACTCTGCAACCCCGCTTGCTCCTGCTGCCTGCACACATATCGGTCTTAAGTCCATCTCCACCACGGCCTGACCTCGATCGGCGCTATTCTGTACTGTCACCGAGAACAGATAGACGCCTGACTTCCAAGTGTACTGAGTACCCATGTGAGTCGTGGGGGCGATCTCAAGTATGTAGAACCCTGGCGCGTAAAAAGATTCATCTGCGCGCTTGACGTCCACGTGAGCCCCGCCCGGAGCCACTATCGTTGCGTCCACCTTGAAGTTAGCGTCGCTAAGGCCACGAACTGCAGCACCGTTTTGGTCTGTCACCGAGATGACGAGGCCCACATTTTCGCTGTTACCAGGTGCAGCGTTTATTGGGCTTGCTTCCCCTTCCACGTTCAGAGCAGCACCAAAAGCAGTTCCTGAGACTATGAGGCAGACTGCTAACGTAATGCCAAAAAGTAAAATTCTTCTCAAACCACACACCTCTTGTAGATTATCTATTATGTTTAATCGTTTATCCCTTTTCCGGATGATCGCATTTTTTGTGTTTTAGCGGAATTAATTTAAATAACTTTAATCGTATAATTAATTATGTTTCATTGATTGTAACGAGGCAAACAAAGCATAAATGTTAAATATGACCCAACCCCTATTTATTAATTATTCCTAACGTGATAAAAGGCGTTCGAGAGATTAGATGAGAGTTATGGTAGGGTTATTAGGTTCGAGTTCAGCGTCAAGCTGACGGATGAAGCCTACAAGAAATTTGTCCCATAATTTGAGAAAGCCATTGAAGAGTCTGGAAAGATACATGTTCTCTGGTTCGTGGAAGATTTCCATGGGTGGGAGCAAAAAGCCATCTGAGACATTTTTAATAACTGGATGAAATTCAAAGGGAAAATCGAACGATGTGCAATGGTTGGTGACTAAAGTGAGGGGAGATGAACAACTAAGCTGGCTAAACTTTTTATGAGATCTGAGATTAAGTACTACGATCATACCCAGGTTTAAGAAGCTTGGACGTGGTTACGCGAGTAAACAAATTTGTATATAAAATGTCTTTGTGTTAATTACAGCTGCTTGAGTCGAAAGAGGTGAGATTAATTGGATAAAAATATGTATAAGTGCGCTGCGATCATTGCCACGTTCTTTTTGGCAACTTTGATCTGCACAGCGCAGATGGGGGGAGCGTCTTTTGGTGACGCTTCCGCCTTGGGAGTGCCGCTTCAGGTCCCACCAACGCCGCTAAATGGGCCGGCTGTTTCGGGGCCATCATCAAGTATTTCAAATCCCTCAAATGACGCACCCACTGCAACGAGGCCAGAAGTAGGAAGCGAGCCTCAGATGTCACTGGCGCCGTCCACGGGTACTGTGAGCTCGGACTTGGGTCAAGGCGAGCCGATATCCAAAGATCAGATGCTCAGCGTTGGCACGATCAGTGGCCAGGGTGAGGGCGAAAGTGGTGGCCTGCTCGGCGCTACAGGAGTTGGTGCCACCGGAGTTGGTGCCACTGGTTTTGGCGGCGTTCAATACTGGGTTCTCTATAACGGCATGTGGTCTTATGGGCCTGCTGCGATCTACCATAGCCAAAAGACCAACACCGTGGTATCTAATGACCGGTTCCAGAACATCTGGTCATATGAGAGGTATTCAGGAGGATACGAGATCTGGAAGTATTGGGGGCGCTGGTATCCTGGCGATTACAACACGTGGTTCTATGGGGATTCGAATGGTTGGCACATGATCGCCATTTATGGAGACATCTCAGGGTGGAGCAATCCTATATGGATCAATGTAGTGCCTTATTCGCCGTATTACTCTGGAGATAATCCACATCCAAGCTGGCCAGGGGAAGGAGACTGGCTTGGCGGAACCGACATTGAAATAGCAGGATCTGGGGGCGACATCAACATTCATGGAACTGGTGACATCAGTTTCCACGAAAGCATGAGCATGGGTTGAAGGCACTGGCCTTATTCGCATCGTTAAACATCATTCTGGCGAGGACCAATTAGTCCAATCTAGTTGGTTCTCGACTATAGCTTTCGTTTTCCAGTTCCGCGTTTCTGCTCTTTGTCTCCTCTCGCCCGTCGAAAAGGTAAAATGCTTGTACATCTTTGTACGCCAATGGAGGAGAATCGTCATGAAAGTCCTTGTAAGCGACCCCCTATCAGAAGTGGGCGTCAAGAAATTGGAGACGGAGGCCGAGGTCGACGTAATAACCAACCTCTCACCAGAAGAGCTCATCGAGAAGATTAAAGATTACGATGCCTTGGCGATAAGGAGCGGCACCAAGGTGACGGCCGACGTGATCGCGGCCGCAGACAACTTGAAAGTCATAGGACGGGCCGGCGTTGGCGTAGATAACATCGATATCGATGCCGCCACCAAACGAGGCATAATCGTCGTAAATACCCCTGGCGGAAACACAATTTCAGCGGCAGAACACACAATCGCCATGATGCTCTCCATGGCAAGAAACATTCCGCAAGCCAACAATACCCTCAAGAGTGGCGAGTGGAACCGGAAGAAGTACACGGGAGTCGAGGTCTACAACAAGACCCTGGGCGTCGTGGGTCTTGGAAGAATCGGCGTTGAGATCTCAATGAGAATGAGAGCCTTTGGGATGCGCATCTTAGCTTATGACCCATTCATAACCGAAGAGAAAGCGGCAGAGCTGGGCGTCAAGCTGACAAACCTGGACGAGATATTCAGGGAAAGCGACTTCATCACGGTTCACACGCCACTTACCGAAGAGACTAGAAACCTCATCGACGAAGAAGAGATCGAGGTCATGAAGCCTGGCGTTCGGATCATAAACTGTGCCAGGGGCGGGATCATAAACGAGGCGACCCTCGCCAAAGCAGTGTCAGAAGGAAAGGTGGCAGGGGCTGCGATAGACGTATTCACAAAAGAGCCGCCCACCGGAAACCCACTGTTAGAGCCAGAAGGAATAGTGGTTACACCTCACCTTGGAGCATCTACTGCAGAAGCACAGGTGAACGTGGCAGTGGCGGTGGCCGAACAGATCTTGGCTGTGGGAAGGGGCGAGCTTCCACCTTACGCGCTGAACATGCCCTCGATATCTTTGGAGATCATGGCGGTCATGGAGCCTTACATGAACCTGGCCGAGAAGATGGGGCGGCTGGTGGCCCAGCTGGGTGAGGGCGAAGGATATGAGCAGCTGGAGATCACTTATGGTGGATCTGTCTCGGAAAAAGACGTAAAGCCAGTGACGCTTTCAGTCGTGAAAGGATTCTTGGATGCCATCGGCCACAAGGTCAACTTCGTGAGCGCTCTTCCAGGGCTCAAAGGACATGGGATAAAGCTGACCGAAAGCAAAACTGATTCTACCAACGGTTACAGCAACCTCATAACCCTGAAGCTCGAAGGAGCTGGAGATACTGTCACGGTCTCGGGCACGGTTCACGGCAAGGCCGAAGGGAGAATCGTCCAGATCAATGAGTATCTGGTTCACTTGCCACCAGAAGGTTACATGATCCTCGTAACTCATGAAGACAAGCCAAAGATCATAGGGCCTTGTTGCATGGTATTGGGCGAGGACGATATCAACATCAGCGGGATGTATGTTGGCAAGAAACCCTCAGGTGAAGAACAACTGATGGTCTTGAACGTGGACAAGTCGGTTTCTGAAGACGTCTTAAAAAAGATGGACGAGGTCGCGGGCGTCTACAAGTCCAGGCTGATTAAGCTATAAAAAAATTATAAAAATCTCAGGAGAGGTCGGCTTTCATCTGCCTGACCAGCTCCTCCCTTATCTGGGTGTTGCGATCGCCACCACAGACCGCGCCTCTGATCCCTATTATGTCTGGAGAGATCCGCTTTAGGGTTTCAAGATGATCGAACCCGAGGTTTCCGGCCAGGGCAACTTCCATCCCTCGTTCTTTGCCTGATTTTACGAATTCTTCCATCTGTTTTTCATCCATGAACTCGAACGCGGTCTTGCCGTCTTTGACTGCAGTGTCGATCATGATGACATCTACGCCACATTTTTGGGCGACGGGGGGGATGTCCATAGGGGAGATGGATCCTGCTCGACTGTAATCGGCATATGCCGCAGCTACCAGTTTCGTTTTGGGGTCGAAGTCTTTTACGGCTTTTACGACTTTTCCCAGCATATCTTCGGCTTCTTCAACAGTCTTTATTCCCAAGAGGCCTAATTTTACGTAGGTTGCGCCGGAAACTGCAGCGCCTAGGGCAGCCAGGCTCGCGGTTCCGGGCTTGTAATCAAAATCTCCAATGGCAGCGCTCACTGGAACTTTTCCGTCTGCAAGCTCGGCCACGGACTTTATGACCCACGGAAAGTTGGCTCCAAGAGAGCCCTCTTTTGGGTTTTTCATGTCTAATATGTCGGCTCCGCCAGACATCGTTGCTTTTGCCTCTTCCAGGCTCATTGGACTTACCAATAACTTCATATTGTACCATCCCATTTCGGCAGAATCATGATGCGCTGCGTCTTTGTTCTCGACCTATTTAATGGTGAGGTAGTTCACGCCGTCAGGGGCGAGCGTGATAAGTACGTGTCTATCGAGAAGAGCAGCTCAGTTGTTGACACTTCAGACCCGATCCAGATCCTGGAAACACTTGCGCCAAGGGAGGTCTACGTTGCCGACCTTGACAGGATTACTGGATCAGGAGACAACCTCGACGTTATCGGCCAGATATCAAAGAGAGCCAGAACTATGGCGGATATAGGGGTGGCTTCCATCGAAGATGTTGAACTTCTCCCGCGAAGGTGTATCCCAGTGTTGGGGACTGAGACTGTCTCGTTGGACCTGATCAAGAAGGCGTCTGATATCAGGAATGTCACGGTGAGCGTGGATCTAATCTCGGGCCGGGTTCTTACTCGAGATCCGGCGCTTCAGATGTCTCCGCTCGATCTGATCAGAGAGCTCAATGATCTATCTCTAAAAGAGATCATCCTGCTAGCCTTGGATCGGGTCGGAACGTCTGGGGGTTTTGACGATCTCTTTTTGAGAGAGGCCGCCTTGGAAAGCGAGCATGAACTATTGCTCGGTGGCGGCGTGAAAGATGAGTTGGATCTAGACGAGCTTGAACGTTTGGGGTTAAAAGGAGCGTTGGTGGCGACGGCCCTGCATCTGGGCGAAGTTCCTTTGGAAATGATCAGGTAGGCGCCAGGTGGCGCATCCTGTAGTAGAATTCAACCATCTCACTTTCCTCGTTTCATATTGGCAGCCTTTATCAGATTGCCAAAATGACGTGGAGAATTGTGCCTACGGTAGTAGCGGCAACGAGCATTATCGCTGCCGACTTGGCTGTATTTTTCAGCCCAAGTTCTTTCATGAATACTACAAAAGTGGCGATGCAAGGGAAATACATGGCAAGGACTACCGATGCTACGGTGAGCTGATTTGGAGTTAATCCCAGTGGCGCTAACATTCCTACTGCCAGGTCTTTTCTCAAGAAGCCCATTATCAGAGTGGCGGCAGTCTCGCTCGGAAGACCAAAGAGCCCTGTGACTACCGGCTGGAGCAATCGACCGATCACGTCTACGACCCCAGTGATGAAAAGGATGTTCATGAGAAAGACGCCTAAAAGGACATAGGGTACGGCCTCTTTCAGGAAGTATTTTGACCTCATGAAGGTTTTTTTGAAGAGAGAGATGGGATCGGGTAATCTGTAGGGAGGGATTTCAAGGAATATTTCTGGGGATTCGCCCTTTATCAGCCTGCTCAGAAGCATTCCAGCCGTTATGAAGACTAGGGCGAGTGTACCATAAACTATGGCGATATAACGAAGGCCATAAGGCCCAAGAAGTCCCCAGATCATGGCGTTTTGGGCAGCACATGGGATTGAGACCGCCATCAAGGTTGCTGCAAGGTACCTTTGTTGGGGGGATTCAAGGATCCTTGTAGCCATGACTCCAGGAACGTTACATCCAAGGCCCAATATGCAAGGGACGATGGCAGCTCCGTGGAGGCCGACCCTGTGCATCAGGGCATCGACAAGGACGCTGAGCCTGGGCAGGTATCCAACGTCCTCTAAGATGCCCAATACTATGTAGAACGGTATCACAAAGGGCATTACCATTCCTAGTGGGACGTAAAAGCCGGTGGTGAGAAGGCCAAAGGAGGTCTCTATGTCAGAAGTGGTTCCAACGAGGATGTCGTGTACGACTCCTGAAGTGTACTGATTTACGATTCCCATGATGAAGGGATTGTAGATGGCAAAAATGGGATCGAAAATGTGGTCTATGAGGAGTTCGCCTATCTTTATCACGCCAGAAAAGGAGATGTAAAGGATTAGAAGGGCGAGCGGTATTCCTAGGATCGGCTTGATTGTGGCTTCCTCGAGTTTTTCTAGGATGGACGGGTGTTTGTGTTGGATCTGCTGGACCTTTTCGGCGATTTTCCCCACTCTTGCCCATCTTTGGTCGGAAGATTCGAAATGAGTTTCAGGCGGGGTTCTGGCTCTTGCGATCTCTTCGACGAGGTCGTGGATGCCTTGGCCGCTTACTGCCACGGTAGGAATGACAGCTACGCCCAGTTCTTGTTCCAGGGATTCTAGGTCGATGTTTATTCCGGTTCTGTTGGCGGCGTCCCATAAGTTCAGGGCGATGACGGTGGGAAGACCTTTTTCCAGGATCTGGAGAGTTAGATTGAGATTGCGTTCCAGGTTAGTGGCATCTACCACGTTTACCACTACGTCTGCGCCTTTGTCGAAGATCTCTTTGGTGGCTTCTTCTGCTTTGCAGGAAGGCTCTAGTGAGTACACACCAGGAGGATCGATCACGTCGACAGGTTCGCCTTGGATGCGAGTCTTTCCTTGAGTATATTCGACGGTAGTTCCTGGGTAGTTAGAAGAGATCACCTCTGTTCCAGTGAGCCTGGAGAATACTACGCTTTTTCCGACATTGGGGTTTCCCATCAAGATTATCTTCAAAATCGAGTGCTCCCATCTTGAGTTAGATCGAGTTTTGGCTCTTGGTTCGATC
>CAYWZG010000018.1:0-27725 GCA_964462795.1 uncultured Methanotrichaceae archaeon | reverse complement strand
GGCAAAATTTCCTTGTAGCTGGTGGCATCGATCGCCGGCTTGAAGAGAACTGTATTCTCGTAGACAAAAAAGACGGGAAGAGGACCTACTGGCTTTTCTTTTAGTCCTACCACGTGTCTGAAGTAGTCGAGTGACTTGGGCGCAAAGTCGTCATAGAGTTCTATGGCTATGAGACCTTTTTCAGGAACCGATTTCAGCTTGACAGTTCCTTTTTTCAAGATCTGCATTGTGGTGGCAGGATCTTGCCCCACAATGACTGCATTCTCTCCCTCGTAGCCGTCTACTTCTACTTTGATGCCCCTCTCTTCGCTGATCTTCATCGCTTCGTCCAGGGAAAGGCCCATCAGCATGATCCTCTCGGGTTTGACCTGGACCTGAATTTTCTGGCCGGGCTCTGCAAGCTTGACCAGATCCATTCCAGATGTCACCTTGCCGACCACGGAATGGCCAGGCGTAGACGTGCGGTCTGCTTTGTAGATGAAGATCTTGCCCAAGCCTCTACCAATCGTTCTTATGGTGACGGCACCCTCGACTCGAGGCTCGCGTTTTTCGAACTCGATTCGTTCGGTTTTCAAGAGGTCGGTGGACAGATAGGTGCTAGATACGGCATCGACGCCGAAAGTACCGTCTCGCGTGGCAGCAAGGAAAAACTCCGCCCCCAAAGGCGCATCCTCAATCAGTTCCACCACAATCTTGGAGAATATCTCCATTCCATCGCTTAAGGGAAGAGACAGATCCTGCGTGCTCATGTTGTCGGTGAGGTCCTGCCACTCCACGATGGGTTCTGCTTTTAGTATCTTGTCCCCTTTTTCCAGTCGGCCGATGACGTCTTTGCCACCCACAACGGTTGCAAAGACGCCTCTGTTGACCCCTGGGACCCCATAAGCAGCCGTATGTCTTTTTCTGACCAAGATGAGTTGTCCTTTATCCGCTTCAAAGCCGCTGGTACCAAGGACTACTTCCCATCGATCGTATTCGTGCTCTTGCCTGGTTGGTTTTATGGAGGTGGAAAACGGCCCGAAGGCCACCGCACCGCCATCGCTCCATCTGGCCTCGAGGTTGACGACCTTGTCTACAAACTGATGCCAACTTTTCTGGATCTCAGTATCCAGTAGATCCACCCTGAGCTTGCCGTTGGTGGTGTTCAGCCAGTAGAAGCTAGTCTCCCTTGCTTTCTCCCCCCTGCCTTTGACCACCCCAATTATGGCTCCTTCAAGTGGAACTATACCTGCGGCGTCGAGAGCGTCTTTCAAGGTTGCGCCGTCTTCGAGGTCGATGTCCTCTCCATCCACAAAAACCTTCAAGTTAACTCCCCAAAAACATCTCCTTCTCTTCTTCTTTGGTGATCAGAGAGAGTACCTCTTCGGGCGTTCCCACATGCACGAGCTTGCCATTTCGCATAAGTGCCGCCCTGTCGCAGACATCGTTTACGAAATCCATGTCGTGGCTCACTATGATGAAGGTCTCGCCCAGTTCCTCCCTTGCATTGAGAATTGACTTGGAAACATCTCTTTTGGTGATGAGGTCCATTGTTCCCGTGGGCTCGTCCAAGACCACGATCCTGGGCTCTTTGATCAGAACCTGGGCCATGGCAACCCTGTGACGCTCACCCTCACTGAGCTCGTCGGGATCTTTGGCAATTACCCTCTTTGCTTCTTCTTCTTCGAAGCCTACCGTTGTGAGGGTATGGATCGCCTTTCTTTCTGCAAGCTCGAAGGGAAGTGCCAATCCGATGGACTCGGTGAGGTTGTCGATCACGCTTCTGTAGGGGTATAGCGCGTATTCCTGGTGGAGCATTCCCATGTATTTAGTTGCTCTGCCTTTGTGATCTGCGCCGGGAACCGTCATGTCCACCCACTCGTCACCGACCTTGCACCATATGCCGCCAGCAGTTGGCGGGATAATCCCGTTCAGGATCTTAGACAAAGTGGTCTTGCCAGCACCGCTCGTCCCCACCAATCCGAATATCTCGCCTTCTTTGATCTCCAAAGATACGTTATCGACAGCCCTTACAACACCTCGATCGATACTGATGTACCGTTTGGCGATCTCTCTGGTCCGAATTATGGGGGCTCCAGCTTTAGACCTCTTTCTCTCGACCATCTTGCCTGCCGTGGAGATGAAGCTCTCTGAGACCTCAGAGGGATCTCCTATGGCCGCGATCTTCCCATGATCGAGCAAAACTGCACGGTCGGTCAGCTCTACCATGACTTCTGGCCAGTGGCTGGTGATGACCATGGTCATGTTGAAGTCATTTACCGCCCGCTTGATGCTTTTATGGACCACGTCTGCAGTGACTGGATCCAACGTCCCTGAAGGCTCGTCTGCAAGAAGCATCATCGGCGATTTTGCAAGCTGACGCGCAAGGACAACTCGCTGTTTTTCGCCGCCGCTCAGCTCTCTTGCCACGTGCATCATCCTGTGAGACATGTTAACCTCATCAAGAAGATCTGCCGCACGATGGACGCTAATCTCGCCGCCGCTAGATTCTTCCACGGCACGCATGACGTTCACTATCACCCTTTCGTCCCCGTAGAGGGCGAAAGTTCTCTGGAGCATGATGGCAATTCTTCGAGAGACTTCACGTCTCTTCGAATCGGTCATCCCCAAATTGACAAAATCAGCATCGAACGCTTCCAAAGTTCCGCCGCACTTGCACGTTGATCCCACCTTACTTGGCGGCTCGACGTGACCGCATTCTTTGCATTTTGCCACGTGGTAGATCACGCTCCCACTCATGTCCTCGAAAAGCTCGACCCCTCGAAGAACGTGCATTAGAACGCTCTTTCCAGAACCGCTCCTCCCTAGGATGCCTAATGATTCGCCTTCTTCGATCTCCAAATTGATATGGCTCAGCGCCTCAGCATCTCCAAACGTCACCGTCAAGTCCCGGATTTCGATAAACGGTGTCAAATTATCTCGCCTCGTTTTAGTAATTAGTCACGGTCTAAAGCCATCCCCCAATTTAAGTTTATCCGAGATGGTTCTGTCTGAGGTATTCGTCCTATATGACCAATTTCAGTCATGGTTTTCTCGCTTAATCGGGGTTCATGTCATATGTTGACGAAAAAATCTTCCAATTTGATGCAAGATTATTTCGCCAATGCCCTGCCTAAAGCAAGATTTAAAAAGATGGATTCATCCTTCTGCCGCTTTCTTCAGTAAGAAATCTTTATTCAGATATGCCTCATGAGCACTTTCGAGACATTCCTTGCATACGTGAAAAACGGTATCTTTTGGACCGTGAATGGTGGCCTGTTTGGCTTTTACTGGCAAAGTCTCCTTGTCTACACCACATATTTGACACTTCATCTCAGTCACCTCTTCTCAATCTGCTTTTCGTCGTTATAAACATTTCCGCTCAGAGACGGGCTCCATCTTCTATAGAGATCGTGATTTGCCCCCATCAAATCTAGTGCCCTTCCCACCACCGAGTCCACTATCTCATCCAGATTTTGGGGTCTGGAGTAGAATCCTGGACAGGGGGGGAGGATCACACCTCCTGCCTCGGTCACCTTGACCATGTTATTCAGGTGAATGAGGCATAGTGGCGATTCTCGGGGCACCAGAATGAGCCTCCGCCTCTCTTTGAGGCATACGTCTGCAGCTCTGGTGATAAGGGTATCGGTAAAGCCATTTGCGATTCCTGCCAAGGTTTTCATGCTGCAAGGTGCTACCACCATAGCTCTGAAGAGATACGACCCACTGGCGACTGGAGCGGTGAAGTCTTTGGTTGAATGGACATAACTTGCCATAGCTTCAACCTCTGATGCGGTTTTGTCTGTCTCGATCTCTATTATTTTGCGGGCCGAATCGGTCATTACTAGATGGGTCGTCCATCCCATCTCGGACAAGACTTCAAGCAGCCTCATCCCATAAATGACACCGGAAGCACCGCTGATCCCGATCACAACTTCGAAAGGCACCTCTGCTTCCAAAGGCGTCTTTTTTTTCCTGCCACTTTGCCCCCGTTCCTCGTTTTCTTCCAAACTTGCTCTCATTGCCAAAAACCCCTTCACACGTTTTCGTTTCACCCAAACTCTGCAATTTTTCCCTCTGCAATTCTTCCATATTTGGCCCGTTCTTTGGCCCTTTAGGTTAAGAGAACCAGTTAGGTCATACTATAGTGTTTAACGATACCTTTCAGACAAATCTCAAGCTCGCAAGAGTTTGAGATTTTGGCCTATTCGTATCGTTAAGCACTAATCTTTCGAGAACCAATTAGTTTCATCTAATTGGTTCTCGACTATAACGTCGTGTGTGGGCCGGTGGCTCGTGGAATTTTGTCTGTAACTTGTCTGGAACCCGTATGCAACTCATCTAGAGCGCTTGTCTGGAACGTGTCTATCAAACGCCTTATTGACCTGACTTTGAACCTGCACGTTTCTTCTCAAGCCTCGTCAAGGTGGCCGAGACCAAAAGGGGCAGATTGATGGTGGCATCACCATAGACGGTCACCTGTTTTGCTTCAGGTGATATCTTTCCCCAAGAAATTGCCTCTGAAAGGGTGGCTCCTGAAAGGCCGCCAGGTTCTGGATGATCAGTGGTAATCTGGATTGCAAGGTCGAAGCTGTTGGGCGTGACCAACATTGACTGTAGTGCAAAATTCTTGGGAACGCCACCACCGATCATCATTATTCCTGCCTGCGTCGTCCCATAACATATCTCCACCAGTTCGTCAAGGTCGCTAAAGGCGTCCACAGAAAGTTTTCCAGACTGCCTCTTAAGCCAGGCCTGGAGCCCTATCATTGAGTCTGAAAGGGCCGGGCAGAACACGGGAACGTCGCAGTCATAGGCCGATCTCAAGATAGATTTTGGATCCTCAAGTTGTGATCCCAAGATCTTGAGAAACTCGGTCCCGGTGAAAGGTCCCGGCCCCTCTGGCAGGATATTTTGGAGCAGCTCTTCGAAATTGATGAAATCGTCATCTCCCACGTAGACGTCGTATATCCTGCTCATGCCTTCGTCCCTCAGATCTGCATCAGAAACTTCTGGGTCGCCCATCATGTGATGGCTAAAGCACTCGATAATGTCGTGAACCAGGTTGGCACCAGTCGTTACGAGAACGTCGATGTGCCCTTCCCTGATCAGACCAGAAACTACGTTTCTCATGCCCGCAGGTACCATCGCGCCAGCCAAGGTAAAAAATTTGGTATATTCTCCAGACAACATCTCTTCGTATATATTTGCGGCCACAGAGAGCCGTCTTGCTCCAAAGCCGCAGTGCTCCATCAACGTGACCAATTGGTCGGTTTCCATCCTCGGTTCGATCTCCATCTGATGTATATGATCCATCGATTCACCCGAATAATCTTGTTTTGGTCTAATTTTGATGAAAAACATCTTTACGCGGTCGCTGCGATGCGAATATGGATTCTCATAAACCTTTTATACCAGTACCTTGTGTTTAGCTCTTACGGCTAACGGAGGTAAGAAATGAGCGGCGAAGCGGTGGAATACTATATTCCCATTATTATGTTCTTGATAATTGGGGCACTTGTGCCAATAGGCGCCCTGATTGCCGTGAAGATCATATCACCTCTGAATCCAACCTTCCGGAAGCAATCGACTTATGAGGGCGGTCTAAGTCCAATACGTGATGCGTTGATCCAATACAACGTTCAATATTATCTTTTTGCGATCGTCTTCGTAATCTTTGATGTTGAGGTTCTATTTCTCTATCCTTGGATCTACATCTACGCTTCCGAAGCCATTCCCACATTGGGAGGGGTGAGCATAGCAGTTATAGACATGCTGATCTTCATAGTCGTGTTGTTGATCGGGTTGCTCTATGCCATTAAGAAGGAGGCGTTGCGTTGGGTATAAGCGATGTCATACCGATACCTGTCGCGATAGATGAGGAGCTGGAGAAGTGGACAATCTGGGGTAGACCTCTAACCGACATCTGGTTCACTACCGTTGAGAAGATCCACGAGATCATCGATATGGGGCCTATCAAGAACGTCCTTAATTGGGGTAGGAAGAATTCACTCTGGTTTTTAATGCAGCCTATGGGATGCTGTGGTGTGGAGATGCTGGTCTTCGGCTGTCCACCTTACGATTGTGATCGGTTCGGCATCTTCCCTCGTGGCACTCCGAGACAGGCTGACGTCATGATCATTAGCGGATACATTACCAGGAAGTATCTGCCTGCGATCAAGAACCTTTGGGAACAGATGACGGAGCCAAAATGGGTCATGTCAATAGGCGAATGTGCCATATCTGGTGGCCCCTTCTACGACTCCTACAATATCATAAACAGTGTCAATAAGTTCTTCCCCATAGACGTCTACGTCCCAGGTTGCCCCCCCAGACCTGAAAAATTCATTGAAGGGTTCAGAGCGCTCCAGGAGAAGATCAAGCAACGTGAGGACCTGAGAGGCTATTAGAGGAGGATTCGTCATTGACAACTGCAAATGATGTCTTGAACGCCCTGGAGTCTGCTTTTCCGGGAGCGATTCAAGATGCTAAGGTAAAGTTTGAGCGGCAACTCTGGGCAACGGTCAAGCCTGACAAGATCGTGGACGTCTGCAAGTACCTCACGAACAATCACGATTTCGACCATTACTCTGGCGCTGCAGGCGTGGACCGGATAGATGAGGGCCTCTTTGAGGTTACCGAGATGTTGGCAAGCCACGGCGCTCACCAAGTGGTGGCGCTCTTGAAGGTTCAGACTCCTCGGGACAAACCATCGGTAAAGTCCCTGACCGGACTATACTGGAACGCCAACTGGTATGAGCGCGAGATCTGGGAGATGCTGGGGATCAACTTCGAGGGTCACCCCGAACTCTATCCGCTCTTGCTCACTGACGGGCTGATGGGTGCCTGGCCATGGAGAAAGGACTTCAAGGGTTACCCTGACTACACCACCGGCGAAAGAGCCGTTGAGATGCTCAGCTCAGATGGCTACTCCGAGTACAAGATCGGCCCCATGGACGCGGAGGTCGAATCCGGAGCTTATCCATACGAGAAGCCCGAATACCCGACCTTCAGGGAACGAGAAGAGGCCGAGATAAAGAGCGAGTCCGAGATGATCTTCCACATGGGACCACAGCACGCCGTAGTTCCTGGACCGTTCTTGTTGGACTTGCTAGTAGACGGTGAAAGAGTCAGGAAGGCATTCTTGGACATCGGATACATCCACAAGGGCATCGAGAAGATCATGGAGAACAGGACATATATGCAGGGCATTCCCATAACCGACAGGCTCTGTTATATGGCCGCCCTCAGCAACAACGAGTCCTATTGTGGTTCTGTAGAGAGGCTCCTGGGCATCGAGGCTCCAGAGAGAGCTCAGTACATCAGGGTAATCACCCAAGAGCTATCCAGGATTCAGAGCCATCTTCTCGGCACGGCCGAGTTTTTGACCCTCATCGCAAGTGCAGTCTACAGTCCATTCTTGTACATGATCATCGATCGAGAGGACGTCCTCACGCTCATCGAGAGCGTGACTGGTGCCAGGATCAACCACAGCTTCGTCAGGTTTGGCGGCGTCCGAAACGACCTTCCCGACGGCTTTGCAGAGAAGACAAAACCGGTCCTGAAGATGGTCAGGGAAAAGACTGAGGAGTACAAGGAACTCTTCCTTTCAGACAGCATCTATCGCAAGAGGATGGAAGGCATAGGAGTCTTGTCACCATCAGAAGCCAGAAGGCTGGGCGTTTCCGGTCCGCCGCTGAGAGCATCCGACACGTCTTATGACATGAGACGAGAAGATCCATACTTGCTCTACAAGGACCTTGACTTCGATGTGATCACCAGGAAAGAAGGCGACTCCAAAGCCAGGGTCGAGGTGAGGCTGGACGAGATTCTCGAAAGCTGCTACATAATAGAGCAGTGTCTGGATCAGATCCCTGAAGGATCTATACAAGAGAAGCTGCCAAAGAGGATCAAGCCAGAACCCGGTGAGGCCTACTATCGTGTGGAAGATCCGCGTGGCGAGATGGGGTTCTTCGTGGTGAGCGACGGATCCGACAAGCCTGTCAAGGTGAAAGCCCGGGGCCCAGTGTACGCCTACTTCCAGGCGCTTCCGCCGTTGTTGGAAGGGGTCTACATAGCAGACGTGGTCGCCATCGCTGGCAGCATGGACAGCTGCACCAGCGAGGTGGACAGGTAGGAGGGAACGAGTTTGGTATTTTCTGCAATCACTGAATTTGCAGCCCAAGAGCCCAAGTTATACGCATTCATGCTAGGACTCGTTGGCGCTGCCATCCTCGCTTCGGTCATCAACGTAGCCGCAATGGCGGTGGTCTGGCTGGAGAGGAAGGTAATGGGTGACCTTCAGGCTAGGTACGGCCCCAACAGGGTCGGTGGCCGGTGGGGGATTCTCCAATTAGGCGCTGACGCCATCAAGCTCTTCACCAAGGAAGATATAATTCCGAGAGGTGCGGACAGACCCGTCTACGTCTGGGCTCCAATTATTGCCAGCGCAACCACGATGTTAGTTGCTGCAGCCATACCCTTTGGTGCAGTGAACATCGGAGGTAAAGAGATCCCATTGGTAGTGGCCAACATGGACATCAGCGCCTTCTACGTAGAAGCGGTGTTGAGCATCATGGCCATAGCTGCTTTCATGGCTGGCTGGTCTTCGAACAACAAGTACTCGATGCTGGGAGCTTTCAGAGGCGTGGCCAGGATGATCTCTTATGAGGTTCCAATGGGAATCTGCGTGATCAGCGTTGCTATAATGGCTCACAGTTTGAACCTGGTCGAGATCGTCCAGTCCCAGACCATCTGGTATGCCGTTGCTCAACCTCTTGGTTTCGTAATCTTCACCATTGCCCTGATCACAGACTTGGGCCGAATGCCCTTCGATCAGTCAGAAGGTGAAGAAGAGATCGTAGCCGGTTACGTCACCGAGTACGGTGGAATCAGGTTCGGCCTTCTCTACTTCCAGGAATACAACAGCATGCTTCTGGGTTCTATCCTGCTCGTGCTTCTTTACCTGGGCGGCTGGAACGGTCCGACCATCCCTGTGATATCTTTCATATCACCCATGGTCTGGTTCCTGATGAAAGTGCTCATTGTGCTGGTTTCTTTGATATGGATCAGGGTATCTCTGGTGAGGTTCAGGATCGATCAGGTTACGGACCTGGGTTGGAAATGGATGTTGCCCCTTTCCATGGTGAACTTGGCATGGGCCGTGGCCGTAGGTCTGTACTTCGCATGAGGTGATGATCAAATGGTGCTTAAAAACCTCAAAATGACCTTCAAACGCGCTTTCACCGGCGTTGAGGTCACTCGTCTCTATCCAGAAAAGATCATGGACCTTCCGGACGCAGAAAGAGGCCTTCACGAGCTGGATATCAGAGAATGCATTGGCTGCGGTGCCTGCGCCAGAATCTGTCCTAACGACTGCATCGAACTTGTGCCTTACAAGAGCGGAAACCCGCTCAAGAACAAGAAGATGAAGTATCCACAGATCGACTATGGCCGGTGTATGTTCTGCGGCCTCTGCGTCGACGATTGTCCCAAATCTTGCTTGGTCATGACAAAGAAGTTCGAGATTTCGAGCTGGAACAGAGAAGGCCTTGTTTACGGTCCAGAGGACATAGCGGTCGGCAAATATTCCGATGAGGAAGTAGCAAAGCTGACTGAAGAAGCGAAGGCGAAAGAAGCAGAGAAGAAGAAGAAAGCCGCAGCTGCTGCCAAGGCAAAGAAGGAAAAGGCGGCTAAAGCCAAAGCCGCCAAAGAAAAAGAAGGCTCTGGTGAAACGGCTGCCAAAGAGACGAAGGCCGAATGAAGGTCCAGAGAGTCTTTAGAAGGTGATTTCCAATGGTGGATTTGGCTTCAATTAATTTAGCTCAACTTTACGACATAAGGTTCCTCATAGAGCTGGGGGTCTTCTCCTTGTTTGCGGTGATAATTCTCGGCCTCTCTATCCTCACAGTCTACTCCAGAAACATAGTACACAGCGCGTTCTATCTTCTGGGATGCTTCGCTGCTGTGGCTGTGTTGTACATATCTTTGAACGCCACTTTCGTAGGAGTGGCTCAGATCCTGGTGTACATCGGAGCGGTTGGAGTGCTGATACTCTTCGCAATAATGCTCACGAGAAGGACACTTATGGAGGAATCCCATGGTTAAAGTGAAAACAACGATCTTAATGCTGATATTTTTGGCAACAATGATCGTTTTCCTCGCAGCGACACCATGGGGCGGTGAGAAGAGTTCGTATAGCTTCGAGCCTAGAGAAGGGGCACGAATGCCTGAAAGCGGGATAGGTGATATCGGCATTGAGATATTTACGATCTATCTCTTCCCCTTTGAGGTGCTCGCCCTGGTTCTTCTGGCCGCTCTGATAGGTGCGGTATACATCGCAAGGAAGGAGATAGCCGGATGATGGCTAGGAGGGAGGAAAACAGATGGTTCCGCTAGTGCTTTACGTGCTGCTCGCGTCTGCGATGTTTACCATCGGCCTTTATGGCCTTATGACGCAGCGGAACGGTATTAAACTGATGATGTGCGTGGAGATCCTGCTCAACAGTGCCAACATAAATTTGGTGGCGTTCTCTTCATACCTGCCAAACCAAAACGGCCAGGTCTTTGCTTTGTTCTCTATAGCATTGGCCGCTGCCGAAGCTGGTGTAGGGTTTGCCATACTAATCACGCTGTACAGGTTGTATGGAACCATAGAACTGGACAACATCAATTCACTGAGGTGGTAAAGAGATGTACTCTGATTACGCCTATTTGATCGTGGCCTTGCCAATACTGGCCTTCGTGCTCACGATCTTCCTCGGTTGGCATCTGCCAAAAGGTGGCGGATTCTTCACAGTTCTGGCGACGTTCGCAGGTTTCATACTTTCGTTTGGGATCTTGAGAGAGATTTATCCCACGAACATTATAGTGCATCAATCGACTCATTGGTTTGCCAATTTCAACGTTGGTATCCTGATAGACCCGCTAGCCATCGTGATGCTTCTGATGGTGACGTTCGTCTGTACGATGATTCACACTTATGCGCTGGGATACATGGACGGCGACCCGGGACTGGCGAGGTATTTCGCCGAAGCGGGTCTTTTCACCGCAGCGATGCTGGGTCTTGTGTACGCAGACAATCTTCTGCAGCTCTTCATATTCTGGGAGCTTGTGGGTCTTTGTTCTTACCTGCTTATCGGATTCTGGTACAGAAAGCCCTCGGCAGCATCTGCAGCCAAGAAAGCCTTCTTGGTGACCAGGGTCGGAGATGTCATGTTCCTGGCGGGAATCGTGTTGCTTTATACCAACATGATGAGAATCGGCCTGCCCGAAGGAACTTATGTACTCCAATTCCAGACGATTTACGATAATCTTGTCAATATTCCACCTGATCAGTTAACTTGGATTGCGCTCCTGCTCTTTGGTGGGGCCGTGGGTAAATCAGGTCAGTTCCCGCTGCACGTGTGGCTTCCTGACGCCATGGAAGGTCCGACCACGGTTTCGGCAATGATACATGCTGCCACCATGGTTACCGCTGGTGTTTACCTGGTCGCAAGGATGTTTCCGCTCTTTTACGCAGCGCCTCACGCTCTGACCGTCGTTGCATTGATCGGCGCGTTTACTGCGCTTTTCGCAGCCACGATGGGCATAGTGATGTTCGATATCAAGAGGGTTCTTGCGTACTCCACAGTGAGCCAGCTTGGATACATGATGGCGGGTCTTGGAGTTGGAGCTGCAGTCGGCGCCGGTGCTGTTGGCGTTGGCATGTTCCACTTGATCGGTCACTCTTTCTTCAAAGCGCTCCTTTTCCTTTGTGCCGGTAGCGTGATTCACGCCGTAGGCACCAACGACATGCGAGAGATGGGTGGCGTTCTGAAGTCCATGAAGTGGACCAGCCTGACAATGCTTGCAGGTTCCCTGACCCTTGTGGGATTCCCACTGACTACGGGATTCTTCAGCAAAGAGGAGATCATCGTTAAAGCGTTTGAATACGGTACGCTAGGAAACGGTTGGCTTCCGTACATATTCGTCCTCGTGGCAGTACTCCTGACAGCCATTTACACATTCAGGCTGTGGTTCCTGACTTTCGATGGAGAGCCACGGAGCGATTATCACAAACATGAATCGCCTTGGGTCATGCTAGGTCCGTTGGTGATTCTCGCGCTCTTCGCACTCTTCATGGGTGTGGGACTGAACGTAGGTCAAGATGAGAATCCGTTCTACACTTACGTTGGTAACAACTTCGATCACTACGGTGTTGATTTCGAAGAGCTCGCCGTTGTGGGTGGTCACCAAGTCGTGCACGAAGCTGAGGCACATGGTGAAAGCGGAGAATCTCACGGCATATTCCACACAATCATCCACCTTCTGCCCATCGTGTTCGGTGTGGGTGGTATATTGATCGCGGCTTTGTTCTACTCGCGTTGGAAGCGGTTTGACTCGAGCATGATCACCACGGAAAGAGACCCTCTGCGTCATCTTCTTCTCAAGAGGTACTACCAGAACGAGATCTACACGCTCTGGTTTGCCGAGAAAGTGGTCTACGGTTTGTCTCTTCTGTTTAACATGATCGATCTCAAGGTAGTGGACGGAACAGTAAACAAGATAAGCGAGCTGCTTGTCGGGTTCGGAGGATCTGTCCGCAAGTTGCAGACCGGAATGATACAGAACTACATTACTGCCATCGTGTTAGGACTTGCAGTGCTTCTGATACTGATTCAACTGACAATCATGGAGGTGGCGATATGATCTCGAACGCCATATCGTTGATGATCGCCATACCGCTGATTGCAGCCGTAGTTGCTTTATTCGCCGGAAAGGCGGCGAAATATGTGGCTTTGATCGGGTCTTTGGTCCCGCTTGTAATATCGCTGCAGATGTTCCAGGCGTTCGAAAATAAGGCTAACGTGATGCAGTTCGTGGAAAGCTACGATTGGGTTCCCTCGATCGGCGTGAAATATACAGTCGGCGTCGACGGTATAGGGCTACCTTTGGTATTGCTCTCTACGATCGTGAGCGTTATGGTGGTAATCTACTCCTGGGGCGAGAGCAAAAGGGCAAACCAGTTCTTCGCTCTGTTGCTCCTGAACGAAGTTGGCATCCTTGGCGTATTTACTGCGCTGGACTTCTTCTTGTTCTACATCTACTGGGAAGTAGTTCTTCTCCCCATGTTCTTCCTCATAGGCGTGTGGGGTGGACCGAGGAAGGATTATGCTGCCATCAAGTTCTTTATCTACACTCACGTGGCAAGTTTGATAATGCTGCTTTCCATATTCGCGCTCTACTTCAGCTACTCTGCGTCTACAGGTGTTCGAACTTTCGACATGTTGACTCTCATCCAGGCAACTGGAGACTCGGCAATATTCTCGCCGATGCTGATGAACGTGCTGTTCTTTGGCTTGCTCTTCGGGTTCCTGGTGAAGATGCCTGCAGTGCCATTCCACACTTGGCTTCCGGACGCCCATGTTGAAGCGCCGACCGCCGGTAGCGTGCTGCTGGCAGCGCTCCTCCTGAAGATGGGTGGATACGGTCTCTTTAGGATAATTGTACCGATGCTGCCCAACGTATCAGACAAATACATAATCTTGATGGCGATAATCGGAGTTGTGAGCATCGTCTACGGAGGTTTCCTGGCATTGGCCCAAAAGGACCTCAAAAAGATGGTTGCTTACTCCAGTGTGAGCCACATGGGATTCGTCCTATTGGGTGCTGGTGCTTTCACATGGCTCTCTGTTCAGGGAGCGATGTTCCAGCAGTTCTCTCACGGGCTCATCACTTGCGTTCTCTTCATGAGCGCGGGTACCATCCAGCACACCGCTGGAACCAGAGTCATCGCCGAGCTTGGTGGACTGGCTGACAGGATGCCCAAGTTCACGGTACTGATGTTAGCCGGTTTCATGGCATCTCTCGGGTTGCCTGGAATGTGCGGTTTCGTTGCCGAAGTTTCAGTGCTTGCAGGCGCTTATGAGCCTCTTCCGATCTACGTTCTGATAGTGATCTTCGGCAGCATTGTTGTGACTGCAGGTTACCACTTGTGGGCCATGCAGAAGGTCATGTTTGGACCTATCCTGAAGAAATACCTGGATTTGAAAGATCCTCATTCCTATGAACTGCTTTCCATGAGCATACTGATAGTGCTCATAATCTACTTCGGCGTCCAGCCCGCGCTCGTTACGGATATAATGGGCGTTGCAGCAGATCAGGTGATGGGACCGGTCATGACCCTAGAACAGATGGGGGTGATCTGAAGTGACTCTCGGATTCGCTGATTATCTGTCTCTGCTCGGTGCAGAGGCGTTGCTCACGGGATTGGCACTGCTGATGATCCTTGTGGGGGTCTTCCTCAAGAACAAAAACTTGATGGGATACTTGAGCCTGGCAGGGCTTGCAATATCGGTATTCCTGGTGATGGGGGTCGACATGACGAAAGGTGCTATTTTCTACGGCACCGTTCTGGTCGATCCGATGTCCCAGTTCTTCAAACTGATCTTCGTAGCGGTATCTTTCATCGTGGTAATCGCAGGGTTGAGCCGGTACAAAGACCATCCTGCTCAGGATGAGTTTTACGTATTGCTCCTGTTCGCCACTGTGGGTATGATGGTGGTCGCCAGCGCCGTGGATCTGGTCACGCTCTTCATAGGTTTCGAGCTGGCCAGCTTGTCTACTTACGCCATGGCTGGTTTCGACAAGACAAAGGAGAATCTTGAGGCTGCGATAAAGTACTTCATCTTTGGATCGGTCTCGTCGGCTTTTATGTTGTTTGGGTTCTCGCTCCTCTACGGCCTTTCTGGCACCACTAAGATCGCCGAGATCGCCAACGTAGCGTTGGTGGACATGGGTCCTGCAACCCTGGTTGCGCTTCTATTCGTGATCGCAGGATTCGGGTTCAAGATGGCCTTGGTGCCATTCCACATGTGGGCTCCTGACACTTACACCGGCGCGCCTACAATTGTGGCGGCGTTCCTGGCTGCAGGATCCAAGAAGATGGGCTTTGTGGCCGCGTTCAGGGTCATTTTGGTCGCGTTGGTTGCACTCCGCATGGAGTGGTTCACGGCTTTCGCAATCCTTGTAGCCATCACCATGACGCTGGGTAACTTGGGTGCCATCTGGCAAAACAACGTCAAGAGGATTCTTGCCTATTCAAGTGTGGCTTATGCCGGATACATCTCCATAGCCTTCGTGGTAATTGGAGCGCCATTGAGCGAAATGGCCGATGCCAAGGGCATCCCATTGATAGATGTTGAAGGCATTCCCGTGCCAATCTTCGGGTTGGCGGCAGGTTTGTTCCTCATCCTGGCACACGCTTTCATGAAGACTGGAGCATTCATCTCTGCTGCAGTAGTGGAAGACATGGCCCAGAAAGAGGGCAAGGAAAACCCCAACGACATCGAGAATTACGCAGGTCTGGGACAAAGAGCGCCCATAACTGCGTTCTGTATGCTGATATTCATATTCTCACTGTCGGGAATACCCATAACTGCGGGATTCGTGGGCAAGTTCCTGGTCTTCGGGTCTGCCGTGCAAGCAGGTTTGATCTGGTTGGCTGTGCTGGCGGTTCTCAACAGCGCTCTTTCGCTGTACTATTATCTGAGGATCATCATGTACATGTACATCAAAGAGCCTGCAGGCAGCAAGATCGCCGAGCCTAAGGGTTACGTTGTAGCTCAACTCGTGGCTATGTTGGCAGTCATAGGGATTGCCATCTACTCGGAGACGTTCTTCCAGTTTGCCCAAAGAGCAGCAGAAGGGCTGCTCTGAACCCTTTTTATTTCTTTTTTTGGCAGTCGTCGTTGTTTTGTTCTTGTGTTCTGATGCTAATTGACGCTAATTTTTGGCGGATAAAATAGCTTTTGCAATTTTTGGGCGCCAGTTTCGGCCGGATCGTGCCTATTGATGCGACCATCAACTACAAAATGTTTTGGCATTAGTGGCAACTCATCCATATATCGCCATATGGCGATGTGATTATATGTCTGCTACTCACTTTATGTTTTCGGTATAATGAGACAACCGGTTACAGACTTGAGAGTCAAGATCCTAAGCGCCCTTTCAGATCCCACCCGGCTGGAGATCGTGGAGTTCCTTGGCCAGGAAGAGCGGTGTGTCTGCGAGATCATTCCCGCGTTTGGTCGGTCACAATCTACCATATCCAAGCACCTTTCCATACTTCATGAAGCGGGGATTTTGGCGAGGCGAACCGATGGCAAACGGACTCTCTACAAGGTGAAGAACCAAAAGATATTCGACCTTCTCAAAGCGGTGGACTCTCTGGCTCTGGATCAGATTTATGAGCTGAAACTGGCTGAAAAGATGCTGATAAAATCTGTCGGATGATCGAAAATAACTGATAATAGGTGAAATTGCTTATGGATTTTGTAATGGGATTCTTATTGTTAATCCTAACGGGAATCGCTGTGGGCTTTGCTGGAGGTCTTTTAGGGGTTGGGGGCTGCTTCATCATGGCTCCTGTCCAGATATGGATATTCACGTCTTTGGGAGTACCTTTAGACATCGCAGTAAAACAGGCATTTGGCACAAACTTGTTGGTCGTGATACCCACAGCGATGAGCAGTGCGTGGGGGCACAGCAAGAGAGATGCAGTCCTCTGGAAAGCAGGTATTACTCTTGGTTTAGTTGGAGCCATAGGAGCTGTTATTGGTGCAACTATCGCCACGACCTATCTCTCTGGAGCTGCCCTAAAGATTATCTTCGGTGTGGCCATTCTTCTCAGCGGCATTAGAATGCTCACCGCAAAACCGATCAAGACCAAAAAGGACCCGATCGACAATCCACGGACACTGGTCGCGTGGGCCCTTCCGTTGGGTATACTTACAGGGATAATCGGCATCGGCGGTGGCATACTCATGATTCCAGTAATGATCTTGGCTTTGAGATTCAAGATGCATAACGCAGTGGGAACCTCAACAGCGATGATGATCTTTACTGCCATCGGCGGTGCTACAGGATATGTACTGAACGGTCTTCAAATTCCTGATTTGCCTGCCTATTCTGTTGGTTATGTAAACCTGGCAGCTTTTGCCGCTCTGGCTATGACCAGCGTACCAATGGCTCAAGTGGGCGTGAGAGCTGCTCACAAATTGCCTGCCACTCAGCTGAGGAACGTATTCATTCTGGTGATGTTTTACGTGGCTTTCAAGATGATCGGAGTTTTCGACTGGTTGGGGTTGCCGCTGTAAGAGTGGATATTGTTTAGTGGAAATAGGGATATATTTAGAGACATACTAAGGGCCCGTAGCGAAATAACTTGCGCATATACGTGTACACCCATTATACGAAACCGACATGAGGTGGATTCAGTATAATAATTACGCAACACTCATATGACAAGGTTATTTCTTCGCGGGCCCTAAGCTCCTCTCAAGAAGTCAAAAAGGCTGACGTTGATCGTAACTAGAGATCAGAAGCTGTAATCGCCAAAAGATCGATAGCAAAGGTTCGATGTCACAGGAGGGGATGTTTCTGGATCCAAAAATTACATTACTCCCATTGGAGGTGGGCGTTGAGACCTTGATGGAATACCTCTCGGCCCACGTCTTGACTTGCCTCATCCCTGCATTTTTCATAGCTGGAGCGATTGCCGCCCTCCTTCAAAGAGAGGCGGTTCTCAAGTACTTTGGGGCAAACGCGCCCAAGTGGCTCTGTTACAGTGTGGCTTCCACTTCCGGGACTGTGCTTGCGGTTTGTAGTTGCACGATCCTTCCCATGTTTGCAGGGATACACCGACGAGGTGCGGGGATTGGTCCTGCCACGGCCTTCTTATTTTCAGGTCCTGCGATCAACTTATTGGCAGTGGTCCTGCCAGCACGAGTTTAAGGTCTGGATCTCGGGGCCGCTCGGGTGGTGGCCGCAGTCACCATGTCTGTGGTAATCGGCCTTGTTATGGCCACCATATTCGAAAGAGGGATTGAAAAAGGCGAGGACGTCTTGGGGTGTTCGCTTGCTGGTGGAGACGAGGCAGATAACAGGCCCAGCTACATTCCCCCCCTCTTCGTTGGAGTTCTGGTGGGCGTACTTCTGGCCGCAACGTCAGGCATTTCCCTTTGGCCCAAGGCGGCAATAGTTACAGTCCTGTTCCTGACGTCGGCATGGTTGCTGAAGACGTACTTTTCCGACATAGAAAGGGAATCTTTCTTTGGAGAGACTTGGTGGCTTGCCAAGAGGATCTTTCCCTTGTTGCTGGTAGGGTCCTTTATTACCGGCGTGATCGGCTACTTCCTGCCCGTGGACCTGATAAGGCTAGTTTTCGGCACCAGTGACTTTGTGGCTTGCTTTGTGGCCTCGGTGATAGGTGCTCTGCTTTACATGCCCACCCTCTTAGAAGTTCCGATTGTGGGGACCATGTTTGGGTATTCAACAGGGGCGATGGCGCCAGGCCCTGCTTTGGCGCTTTTGCTCGCAGGCCCCTCAATGAGCCTTCCAAACATGATTGTAATCTGGCGAGTCATCGGATCGAAGAAGGCTGGAGTCTACATTCTGTTGGTGGTAATCTTATCCACACTGATGGGCATGATTTATGGAGCGGTTGTATAGGTTTAGAGATATTAGAGGTCTGTTGAGATTTCGTGGAAAATTAATCAAGCAGGTGGGTGATAACTTATGGTGAAGATAGAAGTTTTAGGTACTGGATGCGCCAAGTGCAAGTCTTTGGCCAAGAACGTGGAAAAGGCGGTTCAAGAGCTGGGAAGCGATGCAGAAATAGTGAAAGTTGAAAGCCTCCAAGAGATCATGAACCGTGGCGTCATGATGACGCCTGCCCTCTTCATCGATGGAGAGGCAATCTCTGTAGGGCGAGCACCTTCTGTTGCAGAGATTAAGCAGCTGCTCAAGAAGTAAGACGATCTAAAGCTCATCGAAGTCCAAGACGCAGTGATGAAGAAGGATATGCGTCTGGATTTCGTCATGTAGGTTTCGTTGACAGTGAGAATGAAGAGATGCGAAAGGATTGTTCAGTTCAGCTCTTTTCCTTTTTTGCCACCCCTTCTGCCGACCTTCCCGTCAGGGCGGAGTTCGGTTCCGCCTCCAGTATGTCGAAATTGGGCCTCGCCCAGTCGTCCTTCATTTTCACCAGGATCCAGCGCTCGTTCTTCCCTCGGCCAGTCCTGGTGAGGGCAAAGCCACCGAGCAGCTTTTCGCCCTCTAAAAAGACGGTGGCGTGACCTTTTTCCAGGGCGGTGGCCATCGGCGCCACCTCTCCCCTGATCTTGGTGGTGTTCTCGTATGTCTCGATGTCCCAGACGATGACAGATCCCGCCCCGTACTCGCCTTCGGGGATCGTGCCCTCAAAGTCGATGTACTCGATGGGGTGGTCCTCGGTCGGGACCGCGAGCCGCTTATCTTTCGTGTCGACCGAGGGGCCCTTGGGGACGGCCCAGGACTTCAGGACACCCTCCACCTCCCGCCGGAGGTCGTAGTGGGGCCTCTTTGATCTGTGCTTCTGGACGACGAACCGTGGCTTTTCCTCCGTCTTTTTCTCGCCAGAGCCCGAGGGCTCGCTGGTCTTGGCGAAGTCTCGTTTTCGGCGATAGGCTTCGAGCATTTCATTTTCGGACATTTTGATCACCTGCCCTGCTTGCTGAGCGACCTATGGCGACTTGTCGAAATCTAAGGGAGAGGCAATGTCGGGGTCGAAGTTATGAGCCCGCCGAGGTTCGTTTCGATCATCGCCGTCAGAATTAAGTTGATTATGCTTGCGAGGATCTGGCCGAGGATGGGCGTGAAGATTATGGCAAGAGCGATCCAAAACTTAGGCCTGAACTGCCCCTCCCTCTCGATCATCCCGGCGATCTCATCTCTTCGAAGGCGGTAAGAGTCCGCGTAAATGCGCGCAGTCTCCTTGATCTCCTCTTTGTCGCCCTCTAGCTCCTCAAACTGGGCGATCATCTCAATTATCCTGTTGAACTCCTCCTGGCCGGAGATCGTCTCGTCGTCTTTGATCTCGTCCTGGATCTTCTGCAACTTCGGGACGTAAAGACTGGGTGTTGGAAAATCCAGGACGTTGAGAAGCACCTCAAGCCAGGACCGCTCTTTTTCGAGCAGGGCCACATTCCACCTGCTCGCTCGCTTCGACCCAGATATGTAAGGACCTATTATCGTAAACGCTAACAGAAACATCACAATTCCGAGGAAAAGAGGCGATCTCGGGAACTCGATGTTTCCGAGCGGAATTGGGTGGTCAAAGCTTCCGATCTCTAAGATCCAGAGGATCAGACCCAGATAAAGGCCGCTGACTCCAAGGTGGCTAAACTGGAAGATTAGGAGGAAATCGCGCGTCCCTCGATCGAGATTTTTGGAGATCATTGCAAACCAAATCGGTGGAAGGGTGACAAAGAGGCCGACCAGGAATATCGATAAAAAGGCGATTTTGAGGAAGTCAACCATCGAGATCTCAGTGCTGAGGTAAAGGCGGAAGTAGAAGACGGTGGCCATTGAGGCGAATAACAGAACTGCCAGAAGACCGACCGCTCTGATAAACCACGAGAGGCGTGGGCACTTCCTATTTAAGTCCTCGATCTCCAGGGCCAGCTGATCCATCCAGGGGTTTGCAGGGAATCCGGAGAGAGACCAGAGTACTGCCGAGATCGCTACCATCAGAACCCCTCCGATCAAGAACTGTCCGACGAGAAGGATGTCAAAGAAACCTGAGAGGACCCATACAACTGTCAAAAATCCCAGAGAATTGATCGAAAGGATGACGATCGACGTCGAATATTTTCGGAACCGCCTTGTGAGAACATATCCGCCCACCGCAAGCGCAGAATAAATGACCAGGAAGACAGCAAATATGCCCCTTTTCGTCTCCGAGTTCAGTTCCATTTCCCTGCCGAGGGAATATGCCATGGCAGCCTCAGCGGAGTGGTTCAGGCTTTCGAGCGCGTTGCCCTTATTGTACCAGGTTATTGGGATTTTTGGGTTCAGCTGGATGGCCTTTTTGTAGAGTTCAATCGCCTCTTCATACTTACCCTGCTCAGCGAGAACGTTGCCTTTGTTGTTCCGTGGTTGGGCTGATTGGGGATCGAGGTCGATCGAACGGTTGTAGGCTTCGATCGCCTCTTCATACTTGCCCTGTTCTGCAAGAACATTGCCTTTGTTGTTCCATGCCGAAGCTAATTGCGGATCAAGATCGGTTGCATGGTTGTAGGCATCGATTGCATGGTTGTAGGCTTCGATCGCCTCTTCATACTTGCCCTGCTCAGCAAGAACGTTGCCTTTGTTGCTCCATGCCGAGGCTAATTGCGGATCAAGATCGATTGCATGGTTGGTGGCATCGATCGCCTCTTCATACTTGCCTTGGTCAGAGAGAGCAAGGCCTTTGTTATACCATACAATGGCATTTTTGGGATCGAGCCTGATGGCTTCATCTAAGGCAAGGATCGCATCAGCGTAATTGCCTTGGCTACGGAGAGTCTCGCCTTTGTTATTCCAGGCATGGGCATATTCAGGCTTCAGCTCGATAGCCTTGTCGTAAGCTTGGATTGCCTCGTCATACTTGCCCAATTTATGGAGTGCCCATCCCTTGTTGTTCCAAGCCATAGCCATCTCAGGGTCGAGCCTGATGGCTTCGTCATAAGCCTGGATGGCCTCATCGTACTTGCCCAAGAGATAGAGAGCAACGCCCTTGTTATTCCACTCGACGGGGTTTGACTCGTTCTCGACCGAAAATTCTTCGGCTACATCACCACTTGCCACATGAACTGGCGCCACCAACAAAGCGAGCAGAACGATCGATGCCAAGATCCATCCGAGCCTCATCTCATCCCTCTTCAACGCTGAGGTATTCGTTCCAACCTTTTATAATCTGTTGTTCACTTCTGCGCCCGGTCGTCGCCTCGCCTCCCCCCGGTCACGAACTATATTTAGCTGAAGGACGGAAAAGCTCCCGAGGACCAAATCTCATGTTGTCCATCTCCTCAAGCCTGGTGCAGTCGTTAGCGATCATAGTGGGGCTGATCCTGGTAAAGCCTCCTTTTGAGGAAAAAGTCGATCATAACTGAAGAGCAAAGGCCCATCTTTGGAAGGCTTGTGACCGACTTTGCCCTTCCGGCTCTGATATTTCCGGGGCTTGCAAAGCAGAGCTTCGAGATGGACGAGCTTGCTGCGAAATGAAATGAAATGAATGGGGAGTCTGAAAATTCGAGGAGACCATCGATGAAAAGTGACGAGCCCGAAGAGACGAAGAGAAGCGGCCTCGACCAGAAAACCGCGCCGCCAAGAGTCCTATTCACCACCGTCTACAGGAACGAGAGCGAGCCTTACGACTACATCGGCTCGAACTCCAGGTCGAAGTGGTTTCGGTTCCGCTGGCCCCGAAACCAGTCTTTCGGCCTTCGTTTTCTCAAGCAGAACATCCCCGAGCTTGAGATCGTGGAGTTTCCAACCTTTGACGAGTACCAAAATATGCTCGAAGAAGGCTGGGACGTCGTAGGCCTCTCCTTTTACCTGAGCGAGACCGAGGAGGCTCTGGAGATGGTCAAGGCCGCCAGGGCGAGTGGCAAGGTGGGAGAAGTCTGGGCCGGAAATTACGGTGCTCTGACCCCAGAAATTGGGGATAAGTTCGACAGAGTATTCGTCGGCTACGCCGAGAACCAGGTCGCCCCATACTTCAACCGAAAGATTGAACGAATCGTCCACCCGCCCCTGGTCGAGTACCTGGACACGCCCTTCGGTCTGAAGCTGAACATCTACGGAGCCCTATTCACCATCAGAGGCTGCGGCGTTGGCTGCAAGTTCTGCCAGGCCCCATGCTTCTGCAACAAGCCAAGCCCCCTGCCCCTGGAGAGCATCGAGAACGTCCTTTCCTACTACAAGGACCACAAAATCAACGTGGTGGTGATCGAAGACGAAAGCTTCGGCTCCAACCGGAAGCACGCCGACAAGGTCGTCGACCTCCTCGACGAGTACGAGATGGTCTGGGGCTGCATGGCAAGAGCCGACTACCTCCGGGACAAGATCGACGAGTGGGCAAAGATGAGGCAGATGCCTCGAAAGCTCAGCGGCAATAGGCGAAACCCTGTCAGCGGCTTTGCGGGTGCTGCCATCGGGATCGAGAACTTTCACCAGGAGGTCCTCGATGCCGTGACAAAGAGGGAGCGGGCCGAGGAAATCCTGGAAACGGTCGAGAAGCTCCAGAAGCACGGGCTTGGCACCGTCGGCTACTACATGATCGGCTTTGCGAGCGATACAACGGAGTCGATAAAAGAGGACATCGGGCGGCTCGCCTCCCTCAAGCTCGACCTCACCCAGATCTGCGTTCTGACCCCGCTTCCCAAGACGCTGCTCTGGGAAGAGGTCGAGGAACGGTACGGTATATTCGACCGCGACTACCACCACTACGACGGAAAGCACCTCGTCTGGAACCATCCCAAGATTTCTGTCGAGGAGATGGGTCAGATCCTCGACTGGTCGATGAGACAGGTCAATCCCAGGACCTCGCCCTTTAGGTCGTCGGCGAGGATCTGGACAAACGTATACCGATGCGCAGGCATTGCCGGCATAAGAGAGATATTGTCTTACATAGTCAGGGCGAACAGGTTCGACTACAGCCAGGGTCCAATAATGCTCGAGGCGGAGCTGGAGTGTGGCTAACAGAAAAATATAATGTTTAACGATACGAATTGGCAAGATCGAAGGTAGAGGCAGGATGCCAGACTCTGGCGAACTCTACCTCTTCAGAATGTATTTGGAAGTTTGCCTCAAAAACTTTATCTATTAACTTGTTCAGATGTTATACCATGTTTTCCAGCCTCGATTTTGACGGAGGGATTGATTGAAAAGAATTGTCGGTATATTCCTGCTCTCGATCCTTCTTTGCCTTTTGGCGATCGCCTCGGCCCAAGACGATAAATTCGTGGGCGGGGTCATGGGTTCGGGAACCGAAAGTTCCGGCGGCAACATAGGCATGTCGAACCCTGCCGCCGAATATTGCTCCAACCAAGGATACGAATACAGCGGTGGTAGTTGCATATTTCCGGACGGATCGTCCTGCGACGCCTGGAAGTTTTACAGGGGAGAGTGCAGCTACAGCCCAGAGCCCAAACCCAAACCCGCGCCTGAGCCAAAGCCCGAACCGATCGTAGGGCCCGGCACCGAGACCCCTGATGATGGGGGATTGGTCATAGGTATGGCAAACCCAGCTGCCGTCTATTGCTCCAACCAAGGATACGAGTACAGCGGCGGTAATTGCGTATTTCCGGACGGATCGTCTTGCGATGCCTGGAAGTTTTACAGGGGAGAGTGCAGCTACAGCCCAGAGCCCGAAAATCCGATAGGCATGCCAAACCCGGCCTCGGTCTACTGCGAGGCCCAAGGGTATGACCTTGAGACCAGAACCGACCCAAAGACAGGGGGCGAGGTCGGATACTGCATCTTCCCCGACGGATCGTCGTGCGAGGAATGGGCCTTCTACAGGGGCGAGTGTAAGTACGATCCAAAGCCCAAACCCAAGCCTACGCCAACACCCGTACCCGTGCCACCCACCCCCAAGCCCCAGGCACCGATGGCCATCTACACCTGCGATGCACCACCCGTTGGGGAAGATGGAATAATTCTAGAATATGATGCGAAGTTGGCGCCACCAAGTCAAGTTTACTTCCAGGAGAAATTCATTTCCTGGCGCAACTTTGAGGGTGATTTTCCCGCGACCTCGCCTTCCTTCTGGATAAGGACCTCTTCGGGATGGTCCTGGAACGCGGTCTGCCCACTCGGGGCCTGGATAAGTGAGGTGATGTACCTTCCGAGGAACGGGTCGGTCAGCCTCTACCTGATGGACTTCAGCGGAAACACCAGGCGGCGCGAGCTTGGAGCTGCCTTTGAAGGGTACAAGCAGATCATCCTCAACTCCAACGCGCCAGGACTGCAGATGGCGATCTTCACCCTCGACGGGGTCCCAAGCAACGTCGTCTTCATCGACGTGAAGCCCGACTGGACGCCCTGCGGAACCCGAGACGTCAGCACTTTGGCGAGTCCAAAGGTGAACCTCGTCCCCTGAAGGGGATGAATTTTCGATCAGAATTTGTCAGTCAGAAGATGATGAATTGAGCACGAAGATTTTGATGATGCTGATTGTGGCGCTGGCGGCGGTCGGCCCCGCGGTCGCAAATCTTGTGACAATTGAGGCAGATGATTACTCGATAGCCTTGAACGTGGACTTAGTCATGAACGATTCCCAAGAGATCGAAACGGGAAGTTTGACCTACCCTCTGATCGTCAGAGGGTCGGAGTGGTCGGACGAAGTCACCTCGGCGATGAACTTCTCCAGCCAAATCTTCTCGATAGGGTCGGCCTCCAATGACGTGAATGATGTGCCCTTACAACCTGACCCTGAAATCATCCGTGGAGATACAGCTTGACACGTATCCTGAACCGCCCGAAGATGGGCTCAGCACCACACCCCTCAGCCTCGGCGAGGAGGTTGATAACATATCGATTTCCGTCATCAAGAATGTGACCGTAGGCTGGACCAATCCGGTGGAGACGCCGATGTACACGGTGATAGGAGACGGTGGTGACGGTGCAGATCTGCCTGAAATCTACTTCGTCTTATTCGCCGTGGACGATGTCACGACCTGCAAGATAGTGTCAGTCTACGGGGTCTCCGGCGAGATGAGGGCCGAGGAGTTTGAGGAGTTCCTCAAGAACGTGGACGTTCTTTTGAGTGTCTGCTCTTCTGGAGGGGATTCATAGGTCATCAGTTAAGGATTTTGGGCGACATAATCGGCTATTTGTTCACACGATTTATGCGCTACATAAATGGGGTTAAATTCAGAAACAGGCCCCATATACCTTTTTTAACTTGCGGGAGGAGAGAAGGGCAGTGTTAGCGGCATGGTCTCAGCAGGGGTTCAACTGTATTTGAGAACCGATTAGGCGAGACTAATCAGTTCTCGAAAGATTAGTGCTTAACGATACGAATAGGCCAAAATGTCGAACACTTACGAATTCGATATTTGTCCGAAAGGTATCGTTAAACACTATGTCTACAAATGCTGAAGGCGAGATTGTGTACCTGAACACATACCTTTTGGCTAGAACTTCAGTTCCATCCCCAGAATCGTCTGAGTAGATGTCACGTTCTGAATCTCGCGAATCTTCAGCACCATCAAGTTGAGGTCGCCGATGTTCTCTAAATCGGCTATGACTATGAAGTCGTTTTCTCCGTAGACTGGAACTACCTCGCGAATCCCTTTAATCTTTGAGACCGTGTCATAAACCGCCTTTTCAGACCCTGGCTCCACGTCGATCATGACGAAACCTTTCAACTCAACCACCTGAACTTAAGTGGTATACTCCCTTGGTATTAGGCTTTTCCAAGCATTTCTTTTCGGGCATCTATCGAATCTTATTTTGTGAGATTAATCGCGTGGTTTCAGGGTCGCGCTTGGGGGAGTGGTATATTTCCTGGAGGGTGCCGTCGGTCTTATCTCGATAAATCAGTCCATCTCGATTGATCGGGCTTATATGAGTTCTTTCTTCATGGCGATGTCGAGGAGTGATTGTCTCAAGATTTCAATCTCCGTTTCTACCTGCATTGAAGGCTCGATCTCGGCTGCCTTTATCAGTGACTCGAGCGCCTCTTCCAGCCGACTCATACCGACTAGGACGGTGGCCCTGCCCCTGAAGTCGTTGGCGTCTGGTTCGCGGGATATTAGCTTTTCATAGGCTTCAAGAGCACCCTCAAATTCGCCTCCGTCCCTCAAGACGAAACCTTTGTTCCTCAAAGCTTCCAAATTTTCTGGATCTGCCTCCAAGGCATTGTCGTAACATTCGATCGCACTTTTTGCGTTTCCCATCTTGTAGAATGCCACGCCTTTGTTGTTCCAAGCGTCAGTGTTTTTGGGGTTCGTATCAAGAACCCTATCGAAAAATTCCAGTGATTCTTCGTACTGATTTCGCTTGATTCTGTCGATTCCCTTGTGGACCAAAACTTTCTCTTTAGAATTCATGGTATTATCTCACATGTAACCCTGGATGGGCGCGGGGTCGTTTTGCTCAGAAGAGCGTTTGCCTGGTTTTTTGATCTCGCCGAACACGTTCTCATATTCTTTCACATGGTTGTTCAGCCACTCTGCCAGCTCTTTTGCGGCCAGAGGTGAGAGGATTACCTCGGTTTCGACGTCTCTTTCCATGACACTTATCTGTTTGCCTCCGCCGGATTTTAGGCTATCGTTATAAAAGGAGATCCTGAAGTCGTAAGGGCTATGTCCCCCCATGGCCCCCACCGCATAGATCTGTCTGAATTTATCGCTTTTTACGACCTCGATTGAGATTTCCATGATCTGGCATTTGCCTTCAAGATTAAAATAACTTGGTGATCTCAAAGTCAGGTGTATAGTCCCGAATGTTTTGACTTTATATACCCAAGATTCTCGCATGGGCCGTCTCCCTGTTAAGTGTTGTTGGCGATCACAATTGTTTTCAGAACTTCCTTAAAAGTCCAAATGTGGTCCGTTAATCCCGCTGCTATGGCCGGTGTACGTGGTTTCCAGCGACGACCAGGATCGTTGAAGACCTCTACACGTAATGTTTTTAGAGGCCGCACCAAGTTGTAAACGAGATCGTCTCATGCAGTAGATGCACGATACATATGCAACAATTTCGAAAAGGCCAACGTCTTGCGAGTTAGCCGGGCAGTGAACTACCCCGCCCTAAAGGGCGGGGCTTCCTGATTCATCACCAGAACTTGCATCACAGAGATGTGATGTAGAGGTTCTGGCTCGGCAAGCTCTAAGGGCTGTCCATTGGTCATCGGTTAAGACAAAAATCGCAATGTGGCAATGATCTCGGTAGCA
>CAYWZG010000017.1:0-27919 GCA_964462795.1 uncultured Methanotrichaceae archaeon | reverse complement strand
TTTCACTGAAAAGAGAGAAACGGAATCGCCAAGGTAATCTGACAAAGTCAAGTTAGGGCCCGTGAAGAAATAACCTTGTTATATGAGTGCTGCGTAATTATTATACTGAACCTGCATCATGTCGGTTTCGTATAATGGATGTACACGTGTATGTGCAAGTTATTTCGCTACGGGCCCTTAGGGCGTCCTTGACCGTATCGTGTAAGCGTTGGTGTTGCCGATCGAGTTCGAGTAAGATCTGTTGGCCTCGGTTCAGAAGGTCGGAGATATCGGTTTCTTTCGCTGCATTCCTGTTTATGATCGGCCGTCCTTTCCGAAGATAGGGATCACTTGGTGGTCTCATTCGGTCGCCTCTCGTAGGTTGGACCGTCTAGGATCTGGTGCCGTATGTGGTGGATACCAAAAAATGAGTCCGTTGGGGCTGGGTTGCTTAGTCCACCCACGCTTTGAAAGATGCGATCTGACAGTCTCGACGTTGAGGTTGTATCGGCTCGCCAGATGTGAGATCCCGCCACGATTCCCAATCAGAAGCTTAGCGGTCGATTGTGGCGAACGCTCCCGGTTATGGATGTACTTGATCAGGCCTTGCTCATCGGGCTTTCGTGTTGCCCCCATCAGATCGTCTCTCCAGGTGTGAGATAGCCACCTTTGCCGTCCTCATGCCATCCCCGATGGTCGTGTAAGAATCGCAGTGCGTGCGATATATCGGGCAGATCTAGGTCGATCTTTTCCTGAACGTTGCCCACGGTGCCGCCCTTTCCTTCTGCTCTCAGAGCCCTAGCCGCCTCTTCGACTTCTGCCAGGTGCTCGGGTCCAGGTTCCTTTTTTGTAGGTAAACGTCGACCGTCCCTTTTTTTCGATGAACATTCGGACAAATCCCCACCACAATCGAAACGGCCACTTGCTACCAACATCTTCGCAAGGATCGATCTATGACACCTCCTAGGATCCTTCTCAGAGCAGAGCAAAGCCGTTTTGGCACCGTTGAATGTGTCTATGTGATCAACTAGGCAGGGCGCAACTCTCTCCCTGTATTCGGTCTTGAAGTCATCTGGGAGAACTTCGTAACCCTCTGGTAATGAGTCCCTCATCGCTTTTGGAACTCCCAGATCTGGGATATGTTGGTAGTGAATGCCACACTCTTTCAGCTCCTTTTTCATGGCGGGGCCGTGGTATTTCGCGTTCCATCCGGTTGCATCTGCCCGCACATCCACAATGTGTGTGATCTGGTTATCCTTCAGCATCCCAAAAAAGGCGTCTGGCTGAAGGTTGCCATATCCCACGGTGTAGATGGTCTTTTTTGTCTCCGACCGTTCGGCTTTCGCAGCCGGTGGCGTCTCCATCTCCCGCTTGTCAGTGTTGGCCAGTTCGGCGTCCAAATGTAGGTTGGCGTTATCTTCGGTTTGGGCCTCGTTGCCGTCATCATCCACCGCAGCTACAGCACGCCCGGGCTCAGCTACAGAGGAGCTACAGGAGCTACAGGAGTTTTCGCACGAAAACGATGTGATGCGGTCGTTTGTTACAGCAGCTACAGCAAATTCGAGATAATTCTCGTAACGTAAATCTTTTTCATTTTCGCAGGACGAGATAAAGAGATACATTTTACAGATCTCTTCAATAACAGATTTCATCAAATTACTGTAGCTGCTGTAGCTATTCTCAGAAAAGTAGTCACTAATAGCGATTTCTACTTTATCCTTCTGTAGCTTTACTGTAGCTTTGCTGTAGCTGTCTGTAGCTGAATTATAGGTATTGACAAAATCGGCGTATGCCCCACTTGGAGTCCTCTCTAAAAACAGTCCGTGGTAGATACAGTACTGGTCACCGTTTATCCTGGATCTCTACTTTCCAAGTTTTCCCTCGGTCGCGCCCAGTTTATAAACTGTCCTTGCATCTCGCACAATACGAGAACTGTGAGTGCGGAACTAATTCGCGCATAGTCCAACAAAATAGCATTAATCTGGCTTGTAACCTAACAAATGTTATGCGAAAGCCAAAACTTGGAAAGTAGAGACTATAACTCCAAGAGTCAACGAGACCTCCTTGAAGGAGAGGGGCTTCCAGCTTCGCCCTCTTTCACTCCCGCAAGTTAAAATTCGTTTTTTAGAGATTTAGCGAGCAGCTCTCGTCACAGGTCGTCTCTGTGAGATATCCCACATACTCAAAGTCCCAGTCAAGAGGCTGCCATCCTGCAGGTCTCCTTTCACCCTCAAACTCGCCGACTTCGACTACGCATTTTGCAGTAACTGGCTGGACCACTGGCCCATCTACGGATCTTGCGTCCACTTCGACAGTGTTCACGAACTTACCCGACCAGAGAGCTTCGGCCATGTAAGCGATCGCCACAGTCTCGAAGGGGCCGATTTCGATCTGGTTCCAAATGACAGTGTCGTTCTCGTAAGACGCAAAGGGAACCTGGGTATCCTGAAGAGTCATCCCTTCCGGAAGATGGTCGGTCACCGTGGCGACCCTGGTTGTGTTACCGGCGTTAACGATCTCGACCTTGTATTGGACGACGCTTAGGTTATCCTCGTCCTGCTCTGCGGTCTTCGTCACCGAGATGGTCTCGTCGAGGCAGCACGTGAGCCACTCCATCTCGATCGCTGAAAAGTTCGATGCGCAGACCAATTTATCTCCGTTGTAGCCGCCACAGACCTCGACCCTGTTCACTAACTCTGCAGGAACGTGCTTTGTCACGTCCAGGTTCAGGGTTATGGTCAAGACGTCACCTATCGCAATGTGAGTCAGGGTCCAGTTGGCGTACGTTTCAGTAAGCTCGGAGGGCCTTATCGATGCGTTGATGAACACTGACTTTGGCGGGAATAGGTCTTTTACGTAAATCGGACCGAGGGCTTTGCTGCCGTCGTTCTCGATGGTGATCGTGTAGGTCGCAACCTTGATGCCCTCATCCTTGCTCTCGCCTGCGAAGATCGTCCCCTTGGCATCCAGAATAGTCTCTTCGACGATCCCGTCCAAGGTCTTGGTCACGTTCAGGTGAGACCGGTCGTACTTGGGAACTCCAGTGAAAAGAATCCTTCTCTCTATCGAGTAGTCACCATCGTACTGCTCATCAAAGTCGACTTCGTCCCTCAAAACGGCCCTGTACCGGGCTCGGCCAGAGAACTCTGCCTCGGTATCCATCTCGTTGAGGCCTTTGGCCACCGTCTCCTTATCGAGGCTGGTCACACTGGTGTACTCTTCGCCGATGTAGCTGGTCCCGGCCGTCTTGGAATACATTCCTTCTTTCCACTTCATGGACGAATCGATCGATACGTCATCGGTCAGGCTCTGGTTTGCGGGCGAGTGGACGAGGCTGATGTCCTTTGCGATGTAGTTAGAGTTCGTCTCGATCAGCTCTTCGGAGTCGTAAGTTCCCGTCCCCGACTCGTAAGACCTCTGGCTCTCACCGACCCTTTTATCGACGGTCACAAGCCCTGAACCAGTAGTCGACTTCTCCGAAGCGACGCTTGATCCATACTCGTTCACCTTTTCCAGGACCTTGAAACTGCCCGTGTAGTCTTCACGAGATTCGAAGGTCGGCGTCGTCTTGGGCGTGGAGGAATTTGAGGGTATCTTCAAGAAGCCGACGTGACCAGTCCCCTCAAACTCGGCCTCGATTTCCATCGCAGACTCGTTTTTGTCAAGGAACATCCTCGACTCACGGTCGATCGATGTTGCGTATCTGTAGGACTCGCTCATAGAAGCACCGGTCACCCGGTTCTTGGCCAGTGCCTCCTCGGTCCATTTCGAGGAATAGGCAACAGTTCGGTTGTTGTAAAGGCCAAGGGTAGTCATCCCATAGGTCGCAGCAACGTCCTTTTCCATCGAGATCGACTTGTTCTCGGTCCGGAGCCGGACTTCTTCTTCGCTCTCGTAGGTTCCAGATCCGTGCTCTCTTGTCTCAATTTCAGTTCCGGGATCGCCGACTGTAACTGAAGCAGTAGCGCTTACGGGCCCAATCTCTGCTGATGTGATCGTAACCACGTTCTTTAGGGCATAGGGTCCTCGACTCGTGGTGAAGCGGTCTTTGACGTTTACAAATCCCTCTCCGGTTATCCGTCCCCCTTCGGCAAATTCGAGATCTTGCAACCCAGGAACTCTCACGGTTACTGATATTTTTCCGGAGGACATCGCGGGCAAATCTCCGATAGTCCACCGGTTGTTCGTGCCGGGGTCTGGCGCTGGAGATGCCAAGATGAAACTGACCCTCTCAGGATACCTCTCGGTTATCACTACTTCAGTCAGATTGATGTCACCAAAATTTTCATAAATTATGGTGTAGTTCACCAAGTCGCCTGGGGCAACAGTGCTCGAAGATGCTTTCTTCTCTATCATAAGATCAGGAAATCGCTTGTCAGGCGGCAAGTTCCGAAACTCGGTGGGAAAACCCAGATTTTCCATGTCATCTTTGCTTAACTGCTTGCTGTTTCCAATCGAATCTTCAAAGTTGAAGGATGTCAGCTCCCAGGTGCCTTCTGTACTATACTGAGGATATTCTATTATTTGTTTGTAATGCCAGTCACGTTTGGACCAACCCTGAAAAAAGGACGCGCCATAACAACAGGTCAACCAGTTCAATGGATGACCGATGCACGAGTCCGCGCCCAACACGCCACTCAGATCGTCAGTCAAATGCGCGGTTACAGTGATCTCCTGAGATGAGTTGGACGTGTCTATCACTTTGGGGTTGATGTCGAAGCTCAAAATGTTGGGCGGTTCCTTGTCACCTTCAGATACCACCTCAAACTCGGTAGGAAATCCCATTGCCATCAAATCAGCTTTTTCCAAGAACGTTTCATTCCCCACCCGATCGACTAATGTCAAGAACGATAGCTTCCAAGTACCTTGTTCGCTATATTGTGGAACTTCAATCTTTGTCTCGTAAGTTCCACTTAGCCCAGAATAGGACCTAGAAGGAAAATAACCTCCCCAAATGTCATATATCAAGCCATCAACGTACTGAATTTCTGATGGACTATAAAAACGCATCTTTGAGGACGCAAAGCCATTCAGATCGTTGGTTATATTTGCAGTTATGGTGATCTCCTGAGATGAAATCCAAGTATCGATAGCCTTGGGATTAAAGTCGAAGCTCAAAATATCAGGTGGCTCAATATCTTGTGCACACGTCATCTGAACCGCGAAAAGAAACGCAATCAAAACCAGCAATCGAGATGAATTTGACAGAAATATGTCCTCCAAAAATTAGAAGTACTGGTCACAAGATAAACGTTTCGTTCCGCCAAACTTTTTGTAATGATATTGCCCTGACGTTTAATAATAAAAAATGATTTATAGTCATGAACCTTAGACTTGACACTTAATGTAGCGTCTTGAATATGTCATCTGCTACAAGGCCGGTAGCTTCTTGCGTCGACATGACCTTGCACCCCGGATAGGTGTCAAACATAGCGTTCAGGACTATAAATAGGTTTTTAGGTTCTGAATACGTTAAGTTGATGGTAGGCACCAATCCTGAATTAGAAAGAGAAATTAAAAAATATGTTCCAGGGTACCCCAATCCCAAACAGATAGAGTCCACTTCATCACCCGATCAATCAAATTCGTCAACGTTGGTCATTCAAACTACTTCCAATGAGAACACAGAAAATGTGCAACCTACATCATCGGATAATGAGACAAGCTTGCACTCATCGATCCCAAAGATGATTGACCCTATCTTAAAAGACCCCATACGTCGGGATAGCATTAATGATATTCTGATTGATCTGAGGGATATTTGCCAAAAAGAGTTAAAAAATAGCATTAGTGCTAATGGACATAGCAATTTATAACATGAACGGCGGGATGACAAAAATTCTCGATGTGTTAAACGAAAGTGACATTGTGTTATATCTTATAGAAGAGTGGTATGAAGTGTCGGATGATATAGACCTCGTAAATGCTCGTGAAACTTTGTTTGATATCATCGAAATGCTTAATGTGAGGGATCGATGTATTTTAGACAAATGTATACATTTTGTTTGTGACGCACTTATCGCAGAAAATGATCGAGATAATCGAATAGAGGGCGAAGCCATGAATTCTGAAGCGTTTGGAACATGTCCTGAAGTTTCTCACCCTGTTGGAATGACACATTACAGAGTTGGGGTGTGGCTCGCAAAAAATCCTAACCAAAAGAAAGAACTAATAGACAAAGTGGCAGAGTCGATGTTATCGTCTCCAGAAGCTAGACGTTACGGTATAAAATTTATAGCCCATATCTCGTAATTCACCACTCGTTGGTTGGTACCATATCCCCTCAGAGGTATGTGAACCAAGTAGCTTAGACGAGACTCACCCTATCTGTATGGCCATAGGCACTGTCTGGAAATCAAGTGATTTTGGCTTTTTTGAAATACGGCTACCCTCTTCAAGACTCCAAAACCCACACGCATAGATTGTTTTGACCTACAGAAAGGATCTTCATTCAAGTGTTCCGACTTAGTGATATCACTCGATTTTTGGATGGTGCCCCTACAAGTACCAATGCGGGAAAATAGACCATCGTTTTCTTATCTTTGTCCCTGAAAATTTCAGTATGGGCCGCTGCAATATCCATGACTCGCTTTCGTTGTAGCGTAATCCGCTTCTCTGCGACAGCGATAACCGCGAAATTGTCGATATATCTGAATTTTGGAATATCAATGGCAGTCGCGTTCGTTGGATCGATTATATCCAATAGAATCAAACTGTCAAATTTTGGTCTGTGACCATCTCTGCCCGGAGCTCAAAGGAAAGGCTCCTGCAAGCCTTATATGCGCAAGTTCTTGACGCCACATACCCCCCCCCCGTCGAACCCACGCCGCTCGGGCTGCAGAGGCAGGGATCCCGATCAACTACATCCAAGCAGCGCTCGGACACAAGAACGTGGCCACGACCAGCCAATATTTCGAGGTCGATGGTGACGAGGTGAAGGAGAAGTATCAGGAGATACGGTTCTCTCCGGCAGGGGTATAAAAGCAGAGGGGCACCATCCAGTTTTCACGCCCCTTCATTCCGATGCTTCTGATTGCATGTAAAAATGAGTACGTGCAATGGACCCCTTTCATTTCCTATGTCCAACGTATTTGAGAAACAGATCATAGAAAGAAGATTTTGGACCAAATAATGATCTCAGCCTTATGGTTTTTGGCCCTAAACCATTGGGCAGTGCCAGCATACAGTACCAAAAAATATGAGCTTGCTATCATTTATGTTGCCCAAAAGTTTGTACCAAGTGGTATACCATGAAAAATACCATCGCCAAATACCTAAATAAGCGAGATACATACTATTATTTGATACCAATATACTGTACCATTTGTTAATACCAAATAAGTACATTAGTTTTATGCTAATGTTAGTTCATGATACGTATTTCTTAATCGTTATCGAATGCCATTCTTAATTACCAGTTTGGTATTGTATAGTTCCCCTTGCGTTAAATATATATAAATACTATAACCACCAAAATGATCAGTATGATGAAAGAATCGAAAATAATAAGGTGCCGAGTGTGCGGTCGTGTTTGGGAGACAAAAGCAGTATACCCAAGATGTTCCAATCGATGTTGTCGTAGTACAAGTGTGCATGAGTTAGGGTACATGGAGATTAAAGAAATGATCAGTAATCTTGAAAGATATATAAAAACGCCAGATGACGGCGATTATATCGAAATTGGAGACGATTATATCGAAATTGTGGACTAAGATGAAGAGGTGGATAAATGAAAAATGTTCCTGAAATAGTACCCAAAATACCCGAGGTGGGAATAGCATCACACCGTATGGCTTGGAATTTTACGGTGAATGTCGGAGTGATTGTGGCGGCTATTGTATTTTGTTATGTGATCCGCACATGGAAACAAGAAAGTTCATGCACATGCGAGCTTACGGCGCTAAAAAAGCAGCAAAGCGAGACAAGCTGATTGATTTTCGCCATGCTGCAACCTGTCTTTTATCCACCCGGGGGCGCAGAGGGCAGAAGACCCCTTCCTTCAAGTTGACTGAGACTCCTTTTCGCCTAGATCTTGCCCAAAACCAACTCGGTCGTATGCTTCCCGCGTGTGCACCGGTGCGACCCGCGTGTAAATCTCGGTCGTGGCCAGCTTGCTATGCCCCAGCTGGCGTTGTAAGTCGTGAAGGGCGACACCTTCCGTCAGAGCAGCGACCGCATGACTGTGCCTCAATGTATGGGGGCCAATGCGCTTCCTGTTGACCTTGTTTCTGGGCTCAGTCACTTGCAGCCCCGCTGTAACTGCTGCTCGGTCAACGATCCGGCGAACGGTCTTGGTGGACAGGTGTTGCCCAGGCTTCTGGCCAGGGAAGAGCCATTCATCCTTATGCAGCCCATGCTCCTCGATATAGGTATTTAGCAGTTCTCGCGTGTACCCAGAGATTCTAGGCGATCTCGCCTGCTTGGTCTTAGTCCGTTCGGCTTGTATCCTGATGAACCGTTGATCTAGATCCACGTCCGCAACTCTGGTGGTCACAAGCTCATTGACCCTCATGCCAGAATCGAAGAGCAACCAGATGATTAGATAATCTCGATCGTTCTCAGCAGAGTCGAAAATCAGCCGTAATTCATTACTCTCCAAATATTTTATTGTATCATTATCTTTTTTCATATTATATATGACCACTACTATCGTATATAAAGTCTGTCCCTTTTCGGTCTCAAAAGGGACATCATGCCGACAGATGGCGTTTTTGTTGGTGAGTTTGGATGAATGATCCTTTAATCCCCATCTATGGAAATGCATGAATAGATCTTGGCATGGTCGCTGCATATCGAAGTTGTGATTTTAGAGGCAAAATTCACCCATGTCCTTCAGTAACGTATCGAGAATGGGGAACTTTTCGAGGCGAGATTTTCTAGTATAAAGATATAATGTAAGTTTATAAAAATTGAGTTCTGTGGGGATTGTCCTGGAATGTGATGGGGCAAGAGCAATAACAACACGCTATGGGGTGAAATGATAGTGGCCTTGTTATAAATCAACGCGAAAATTACGTTTTATTAACTCTACTTTCCAAGTTTTGGTTTTTACATACATTTACTAGATTATAAGCCGAATTAATGCTATTTTTATCGGAATATGTGCGACGTATTTAATTCCATATGGTTCTCGTATTATGCGAGACGCAAGGGTAGTTTATAAGCTGGGCGTGACCGAAGGAAAACTTGGAAAGTAGAGAATATCAAATACATCTGATGATAGGTGCCATTTGTCTACCAACCGCTTGGCTCTGGCAGATAGATTCAACGTGGGTGCCGAAGTTGTCCGATCGCATCTTTCGAATAGCGGATGTAAGAAGCGAACCACGGCCACCGGCATTATCTTTTGGCATCCACCGCACAAGGCCATCGATCCTAGACGAGCCAACCTGCGAGAGGTGGCGAGATGATTTATCCTCACAGATTTATAGACCGATAAATGGAAGCGAAACCTATGAGTGACGACACGAAAACAGTATCAGAGAAGCCAAAGTTCAAGGGGCAACCTCAGTTTTTGCCCAAGTTGAAAGGCCAAAAGATTCTTGTGCGAATGACGGATGGCAGACCGATGCAAGGGGTCTTGGAATCGTTCAACCTCTATGAACTCAAGTTTGATCTAGGCCGTGGGAAGAAGATGATCCTGTTCAAGGGTGCTATCTCTTCGATCGAATACACCGAGCCAAGTGAGTGATGAGCATCTCCGATCCGAAGAGAGCAGAACGTTCGGAGACAAAAAAAGTACCTGGACCCACGCACCTGGCAGAAGTCGAGAAGGTGGCGAGATCCTGGCGATGGTCGAGAGAGCTGAAGCGCCAAAAATCCGCATAAACTCCCCTATGTACTACATACACCCTTGATTGATATCGGATAATAATTTTCATAGGTTGGAATCGTGTGCTTTCATCTACTAAATGGCAAAACGACGCGACTTTATTTACATTCCGGTGCGTGTAAAGTTTTGGGCTAAAATAACGTATCGATGGCAAAGAGACCGCTATCTGCCACTGGCCTGACTGCTATTCAGGTGAGCACACCGGAAGAAATTCGCGCTGCAACTTTCATAGATGAGGCAACCCCCGTGGGCGACGGCACGAAAACAGTATCATAGAAAGCAAAAAACCGTTATCGTCGAATGGGGTTAGAATTTCTAAGGCCCCTTCAAGCGGTGGAATCAATACCCCTCACCATCCACATGAAAGACATAGCTCTGCCGATCGATCGGCGACCTCTCATTTCTGACCGGATCACGGTGGCGCAAAAATTGCGTTGCCCACCAAAATCATGGCCTCATGTATTGCCCTTCCTATTTTGTTGTACAAAAAATATCATTTGGATGGGGATGGGCCCAAAATTCTATTATTATTACATGTCGCCGATACATATGTGAGCGCCGTCTGCTTCTTATTTATCGATTTGGATTATTCTCGCAGGGGCGATTTAAGGCCGTTTCTTTTTCGGATAGGTCACTTAGCTTGACTTTGTCACATTAGCTCAATTCCAACATTCGAAGATCTATATCGACAATCCACACATTTAATTGGTGAGTTCTGACTTTTATGATGCGATATTCTTGCCGAATACCTTCGTTTATGTTTCTTTTTGATTAGATTCAACACCTCTTGTGCAGTGATCTCCTTTTGAGGCAGTATTACCTCAAGAATTTCCTTCACATCTTGAACAGTTAATAATTCTGCCATTCTGCCTAGATCTATTCGTATCATCAGTATGGCCAACATTGCAAGGAGTGACATTGTTATATGATGATGCCATGCCGTCCAACTTCGGACCTGATAATCAGCAAGTCCTGCGATTCCTTTTGCATCCTGAAATGCACGTTCAATCCAGTATCTGCTATACGACATCTTTGCGAACTGTTTTATGGTTGTATCAATTGGAGCATTGGAAAACTGATATTTTATATCTTTTTCTCCATCATCAATTCGGATAATTAGCCATACCTCTTCACCAGGCAGTTCATCAACCACCGGGAAAACGCGAATACATGCGATATTTGTCCATAGCTTCTTTCGTTCCGTGTCCCTGACGAATACATGATGCCACTGAGACTCCTCCAGTTGATCCTTGAGTTTTCTCACTTCAATTGGACGCGGCTCTCCTTCGAGTAATCGTACCTTTGTCGGAACACGACCGCGATTTCCCTTTCGCTCGGGTATTCCAACCTTTGGTGGAGAAAGCCAAACCCGTGTATTTGCTGGTATGTCCGCGACGTAAATGATCCCCTCTCTGTTGATTCTATCTCGAAGCCACGGTTGTTGGCCATAAAATGCATCCATTCCGACCCAGCCAAAGGGAACATTATTCTCTATGGCGTGAAGCAACATCTCTAATCCAAGTTCTGCCTTCGTCTTGAATACGACATCAGAAGGTACACCACATTTCTCGCGACGTTCTGGATCCTCACACCAATCTTCTGGAAGATACAGTCTCGCATCAATCAAGGTTCGATATGATTCGTTCACGTATCCAAGGAAAACTCCTACCTGGCAACTATCAACTTTTCCAAGATTACCATTGTACTGACGCTTTACGCCCACTGAACATTTACCACTTTTAGACATACCTGACTCGTCTAGATGGAGTGATCCAATGGCCTCGTTACCAATAAAATCAGTTGTATTGACTTGAATTTGGTCGATCAAAGGCAAATGGAGCCATGGTGAGTCAGAAATAAAGTGATTAAGTGACTGACTGTTGCAGTTCGGTACTTTCTCGGAATAGAGACTTATGTTACCACGTCTCACGTTGAGGAGAAGACCATCAAGGTATTGACGTGACTGGACCTTAACGCTGCGCGTTGTATTACGGAAGTACGGTGTATAATTATTATGTAACCTATTTAAATTAATTAATGCGGCGGGCAGGTCTCCTAGACCCAAATCAAATTTGAATTCTATTGGCCTCATCATGATCTTAACGGATCGGACCAAAGATGTATTTCACTGAAAAGAGAGAAACGGAATCGCCAAGGTAATCTGACAAAGTCAAGTTAGGACCTGTGGCTTTTGTCGATATCGATTTATTCTATATGAGCACAATATAAGCACACTATGAGGCACACTTCAGTTAGACTCTCAGAGCGCCATTTCGAGTTTATCAAATCCACTGGGAGAGGCCCTAGTACATCTGGGCTGATATAAACCCATAGATATGGCTGGATAAACCATTTCTGGAAAGTCATTGTGCTTTCAGCCTATTGTTTTATATATGGTGCACGATATTTCTCGCGGAAGGGTGTATCATGCCAGGTCCAAAACCTCGACTAATCAACTTGGACGATGTCGAACGCCAAGGTTTGGAGTTGCTTGTCCGTCGATATAGCACAGGTCAGCAAAAAGTCATCCGAAAGCCGGAAGCTTCAATCACACCATAGCAGAGGCGGCCGTCGAAGAGCTGGAGCGAAACGGTCACGACGTTTCCTTCCACGACTTGTACCTGGAGAAGTTCGACCCGATCCTCCCTGATTCAGAGATCCCGAAAGGTGCGCCCATCGATCCCGCGGTCCAGATGCACTGCGACGAGATCGCGGCCGCGGAAGGTATCGTCATCATTCATCCCAACTGGTGGGGCCAGCCTCCGGCGATCCTGAAGGGCTGGGTCGATCGGGTCATCCGGCTGGGCCTCGCCTACGAATTTGCCGAGGAGGACGGCGGCGAGCCTTCAGGCAAAAAAGAGCGTTCCAAGCCGTCTCGATCCGTCCAGACAGATAACGAGACTGACGTGGTTGCTGGCCAAAAGTCGCTCTTCGACTTCTAATTTCGACTTCTGGCCAGGTTAAACACTAATCTTTCGAGAACCAATTCGTCATTCGTCTCATCAGATTGGTTCTCGACTATACTCAAGTGTCACACCAAAAGCCGTCATTTTTCATTTTCTAATCTTTTGTAAAGTTCTGGGTACTTCGTAATTATGGCTTCCTCAAGGAGATTGCTAGCCTCTTCGCTGATGGAAAACTCTGGGATCGTTTTTCTCAGGTACTTCAACATCGCTGCAGATACCGGAGACCACAGAGTAATTCGAGGGTTTTTATCCGCGTCTCTGATGGCGATCTCCATAACCTCTTGGTTATAACTTATACCTTCCAACGCAGAACTATTATCGTCTACCTCGGAACTTCCAACATCCGACATAGAACATTTACTTTCTATCCTAGAATTTGTGCCTTCATCTTCATCCGACCTTTTAGCAGTCACGTCCCCTTCTGCAGAAAACAAAGCGTCTACACCTTTCCCAAGCCCACTTCTTTTCTTGCTCATGCCATCACCTCTTCCGCCAGTTCACCATACGCCTTGGCCCCGCTAGATGTTGAGTCGTACATGCTGATGGGCTCGCCATAACTAGGTGCTTCGGCAAGTTTTACGTTGCGAGGAACAACAGTCTGGAAAACGTCGCCTTTGAAATGGCCCTTCACCTGATCCGCGACCTCGTTGCTCAGCTTGGTTCTACTATCAAACATCGTGAGGAGAAAGCGTCGGCTCAAATGAGTGCCCAGCCTCTCGTCCACCATGTCTACGATCTTCAGAAGTTGGCTCATGCCCTCCAGAGCATAATACTCAGTCTGGACTGGGACCAAAATTTCGGTGCTGGCAACCAGTGCGTTGATAGTGAGCAAGTCCAAAGATGGAGGAGTATCAATGATGATGTAATCGTACCCATTCACATGATTCAACTTCTCTTTGAGGATGTACTCCCGCCCCATCTGACCAGCGAGTTCGAGCACTGCACCACTCAAATTGATATTTGTAGGTGCAAGATAGAGATTCGGAACTTTTGTAGGGATAACAACATCATCCATGTTTGCTTCTCCGATCAAGACACTGTAGACAGTTTTATCCAGCCCCCACTTATCCACCCCAAGCCCAGTCGTAGCAGCCCCTTGAGGATCTATATCGATCAGCAAGGTGCGTTTTCCATTTTTGGCGAGATATGCAGAAAGATTGATGGAAGTTGTTGTCTTTCCACATCCTCCTTTTTGGTTTGTGACAGAAATTACACGCATAGTTAGAACTAGTAACTTAGAAGTAAAAAGGTTTAACTATCTATAGTCCTGAACGCTATGTTTGACACTTATCCGATGGGCAATGCAAGGCTCCACTGGCCTTGTAGCAGATGACATATCCAGGACGCTGCGTTAAGTGTCAAGTTTAAGGTCCATGACTATAAGATTATACTATGCAAGAGACAAATGTGCTACAAGATTTGAGAAAATCACCAACATGCAACCGAATGGGCGACATCACAAAAATAGGCTTTCTGTATTCGTTTTTTCAGATTCTAAATCAAATTGCTTCGGGGCCGCACGCCCGGTTTTCCGGATTTCAGAAATCTTTGTGTCTTTGTTGCCCAGATTCCCTGATCTGCACGATTGAAACTTTGCGTTCGGTTTCCTCTGAGCAGTCACCAATGTTTATCGGTTTAAAAGAACATGAAAAATGGGCGAGGGTTCACTTCATCCCCGCCCTAAAGGACGGGGTATTCGTGACCCTCCGCGCTCCCGAAGTAATGAGGCCACCAGCCCCGCAAGATTGCGATTTCGCGGGTCTCCCGGCCCAGGGTTCCCTGGCTGCCGCAAGTCTCTTTGAAGCAGTCCATCACCACCCAACCCAATTCCTGAAATCGGGCGATGGCGGGCCGCTGGATCATGTAGTCCTTGGTATAGTCGCCGAGGTTCATGAATCAGCTCCGTTTCCCATTTGCCGTTCGAAAGCCTGGCGTACTAGGCCCATGATGTATGGCAATTCATCCAGCGAAGAGAATCCGACCTCTACATCACCGTTCCCCCAACGTCCAATGCCGCTGACGTCCTTGCACATACCACGACTGTCGATGATGTCGGGAAACGGCATATTCAAAGAAAGACGCAAGCGCTTTGTCTGCGGCACAACATCAACGAAATTGGTTTCGGCCTTGTAGGCCACATAGAGCTTGAGAAACTCTTCAGTGACGACGGGATCGAGGGCCAACACCTCCTTTCGAAAAGCTTCAAACAATTCGTGGCCAATGCCACTGAGGAGATAAGGATGATCCTCTATCGAATAGTTCGCTTTTGATTCGGATCGGGGGCGGTAGACTTCGAGAACTTCAGAGTCCAGTTGTGGAGTGCGCCAGACGGAGACAGCAATCTCACTCAAGCGTTGCGCGCGATCCTTGATGGCATCTTCATTCCACTGCTCAAGCTGACCAAGTCCCTGATTCAGTTTGAGTGGGCTTTCTTTGAAGCCACCAGTCATATCCCGTTTCTCAGTAAAAGATCGGTCGCTGTACTCTGGGTTGTAACCGGTCAACGTCAGGTTGCCGAGAGTATGCAACCACGTCTCTCGAATCCGCACCCATTCCAACCCCAGCGTGTCCTCTTCCATGCCTTTGAGAGGTTCTCGTTCTGAGGTAGAATATGCTCGATCGTGTATTCGTCTACCTCTACTCGCTCCTTACGACCTTGGTTCTCCATTCTCCGCAACCAATAACTGCGGCGGGGGAAATTGTAGAGATCACGGATTTGCAGCTCTCTTTTGAACTCGTCGTCGTTAGGAAAACGTCGATAGGACGGCAGGAGGAGGAATTGGGCTTTAATGCTTTCCAGATATCGAACTTTTTTCAGCGCTTTGGAGAACGTGGCGAAGGTCTTATTCAGCGAGTTAGTAGGGATGGAACAGATCGCCCGGCGGAAGACATATGCTTCTATCAGCCGCACCGCCGTCAAAAAGTCATCTCTTGATAATACTCCGCTGTTGTAGTCGTGGTATAGCTCCAACAAGAAGGGATAAGCCACCTCAACTTTCAACTCGCGAAGGTCTTGGAAAGCCCGTTTCAAATCCCGATCTGTTTCAGCCCCCAAGGCCATGGCGCAGAAATAGCGCGCAAATCGGCGAATATCTTCTACCAGGGATTCCACACCCTCCTTAGCCGCTTTTGGCGATCTCGCATGGTTTTTGAATGCGTCGTACACCTCGCTTAGCCGGGGGACAGAACCGGTTTTAACCGTCAAATAGTGGCGCATAAAGCTGTCAAAGTGGGTGCCGTAAGCATCCTGCCCGAAGTCCAATTCCATCGGACGCCAATAGTCCTCATAGAGTCGCGTTTGCAGGTTAGATTCCAACCCCATCAAGATAAAGTTTCGAATCAAGTCAGCCTGGGTAAGTTCTCTGCCGGTGGAGTTCATGCTCTCAAAGATCAACTGCGGATTGTCCTGATCCCGGTTCAGTGCGATGTCCACCACGACCAGCTTGGCGATCCCGTTGCAGAGAGCGGTCAGCTTCTCTTGATTTAAAACGATCAAATTTTCAAAAATTTTGTAGTTTTCATAAACGCGCCGGGAATATTCTCTTGGAGGCTCGTTACCTGTGACCACGGCGATGAGTGAATCTCTGTCGGTCTGTGAAAGCATGAGCTTGTAATGACGCTCGCCCTCCTCCTCCGGGTTGATGAGGTAGTAGTTGCGCAGTTTGCGGGGTGAGAATCCGTCCACCAGCTCCTGCTTCCCCTCAGGGAGTTTGTCCAGCGAATCTGCCAGCGCAGCGATCAAGAGCGACAACGTCGTCAGGCGTTGTTGGCCATCGATGACGAGCAGAGGCGACCGACTGGTTACTTGATACAAACCCTTTTCGATGTAGACGATGGAGCCGACGAAATGGGCCGTGATCTCGTCGTTTTCACCGGTGCGCATAATATCGTCCCAAAGCTGTCCGCATTCCCGACCATCCCAGGAATAGTTGCGCTGGTAGATGGGAATGACGAATTGGGGAGATTTTCTTATAAACTCCAAAAACTTGGCTTCTGTAGCTCTCATGCTTCCGCCCCACTTCCCTCAATAGTTATCGAGATGTTGGAATCCTCCAGATAGACCACACAAATCAGCCTGTCATAAGGACCGCGCCCGTCCTCTGACTTGTTATCGATATCCAGCCAGACCTTTTCGCCTAACAAGACCTCAGTAGCGAAGGCCTTTGCCGGTGGTCCCTCTGGCGTGCTCATTTCCGGCGAGTCAACATCAGCCAGCCTTACACGCTCGATCTCGTAGATAATCCGGGGATCGGTGTCTTCTATCCGGATATCGAAGGTGTCGCCGTCAACTACGTTGGTTACAGTGCCGCTCGCCTCGGTTGGTGATGCAAAGGCCGTTGTGGGCAGGATCGCCACCAGCATCAACAGAGCCAAAATCAGTTTTAGTCTCGTCTCAATCACCCTCATCATCAAAAGAAACTACCAGAACACACGAAAAACGTTTTGGTGAGAAAGAAACATGATGTGGCAGGCCTTGGTCAACCCGCCACATAGGTATTACACCACGACCAGAATTATGAAAACTCTGGACTGGTTACACATAAGTAGATCCAATTCTAGATATAATTTTTCCTAGAAGTCATCCCAACGTGAATTGTGTCGAGCAAGTTTACCACCACATCACTTGGAAGATCCGACGAGATAGTACAAAGAAGAGTCGCCACATAATCATTTGAGGCAGGCATGACTCGATCGAGCCAGGAAAGTGCGTAAACCTCGTTTGTGTTGAAGATGTTCTTTCCTGTCGCCACGAAAGCCCCCTGGTGGTCTATCTTCCTGCTATAACTCTGGATATCTCGACAGCCGATCCGCTCCAGGAATGCCTCAGCCTCGCGTCTTGTGGATTCGTTATCCGCCACGATCGGATAGTCAAAACGCCTGATCGAGATGAACGTGAAATAGTCGGTGCCGTTCAAGATTAGGGTATCCTCAACATAACCGACTCCGTCAACCGTTTCGAAGTATTCGGGCCCCAAAATTTCGATCTCATAGTCCACTGTTGCGTTAAGGTCGAAGGAAACGTTGTATGGCACCATAACCACGTTTTCAGGTACTCCCAAGGCCACAGACGCCAGCATCAGTATCGAAAGCAAGACAAGTTTCAATCGCATTCCCATCACCACAGGAGACATATGTCTCCTCGATCTGTGAAAGGTTTTTGGTGTGAAGATCGCGAAGGATGGCGAAAATATGCAATATTCACCAAAGCCAGGGCAGAAGTTTTGGAAATAAACGAGGACTGGACCATATTAAAAGGAATTTTGAGACCGACCCCCACATACAAGCACTACCCAGATATAGGAGCCAGTCAAAGCTTTGTTTTGGAGACTAAAGCATGAGTGAATCTATCCATTTTGCATATAAGAATGACGGCATAAAGACCGACGAGATTGACCTTAGCAGTGTTGCCGAATACCTCCCACCTAAAGCACTGATTGCCCTTCAGAAGACCATCGAAGGCGCTATATCACCTCTCGTTGAGGAGCTGTCCAACCTTCGGGAAGTGGTGGGAAGGCAGGCGGAACGCATCACGGCCTTAGAATCCCAGCAAGCCACCAACATTCGAAACCTGGAAATTGCCTTTTCTGCGAATATCGCCACAAGGGAGAGAGTCGAGGACCTCGAAGATGCGCCGGATAAGGTGGGTCCTGGCACCGAAGACCAACAGGAACAGATCAAAGACTTCCTGCAGAAGAAACCGGACCACCGGGCCACCTTTGGAGAGCTGAGGGACCTATTGAACGTCACGAAGTCTAGGTTCAGCCAGATTATCCGCGATGCGGGTTTCGCGGTCCTGCAGCATCGCCACGATAGAAGGAGAAGATCGTTGAAACTGCCTGCGATTTTTTAGATGTGTCAAGGTTGCGACTAAACTAAATCGAATTTGGAGGTAGTATATAAGGATCGATCAAAGTTTGCAGTATGTGGTGTAATAGTAGTATAGTATAGTCGTAGATATAGATATATATAGTAGTATAGTATATATAGTAGTTTTTCTTCTTATACCCGTCATTCTTGAGTACAAAATGGTTTAGTTTAGCGTAAACTAAAATCTCGTTCCATCTTTCCACAAAACTTGCGCCTGAACCAAAAGTTCTATGACACCTTGGCCGGTTTTGTGGATAATGTCATAGAAATAGGCGCTGCCATGCGGTTTCGATCAAAAGCAAAAAAGAGAGAGAGGGGGTGGGAGGGGCTACTCTTTCGCCCTTGCCCCAATAGCTGCCAGCGCGCTACCGTCGGCGACGTTGCAGGAGAAACTGAAAGTATCGAAGTCTCGGTTCTCGCAGCTAATGAGACAGCTCGACCGTCGGATTTTCGATATTCTCCAAAGCCTCTTTGGCCGCGTTTCGGACCTCTAGTTCTTCATCATGTCGTGCCATGTAGGTCAATGGATCTATCGCGTTGGGATCACCTATCTCACCGAGTGCCACGGCAGCCCACCATCGGACATACATTCCTTTCCGGATAGTTGTATGAGACATACCTGTGAGTCTTTCAACTGTAGATATGCCACCCCAACCCAGTTCAAGTGCTTTAGCTGCCGCAAATCGCCGGGCTTGGACTTCATCCGCTACGGATAAAGCTTCCAGCCACGGTCCATAATTTATTCAGTCATTCATGCTAATATATAGGGCGCTTCATCTTATAAACATTTGCCAGTTTATTTTCCGGCAAAGCCTAAATGGACGATTACGAGGAGCAAAACGCGTACACTGCGTAAAGTTAGGGCAAATATTTTAAGGATAGACATTGAGCACGGACTAATAATTCCACGTAGGAGGGATACTAACGAAAAGAGAAGCAACAGTGTTGTTCGTCCTTTTTATGGTCTTTGTAGGCATGGCAGGCGCTGCCAACTACATGTATGAAAAAGCCACCGTGAAGGGCGTTGGTTACAAGAACGTTGAGACGATCATCCAGACTCAAGCGGGCTTGGCTGGAAACAAGCTAGTCGAAAAGGAGTCAGGAAGTGGAAACGTCATCATCGAGAAGACCGAGATCGAGGCGTCCAGAGATTACGACCCAGACGATTGTAGGCGACATAACCGAGGCGGAGACGATCATGATCATAGTAACTGCTGTCCCGACTACATCAACTTCACCAAGGAAGCTGAGTTTGAGTACATGCCTGTGAGCTACCAGACCGGCACCTACGATCAGAAGTGGATCGAGAAACTTTGTGTCCAGAACTACTACATTGGCGCAGTCGTCGTTGAAATGTACACCCATGCAGAGCACCTTCAGAAAAACACAGAATTCAAGACCAGAAAAGTGTGCGGCAGGAAGGGTGATGGACAGGGGAACGGTGGGAATGGTGGTGGATCGGCGAACTGTGGGTGTTGCGGTGGATCTCTTGAGGCAAACTTCAACTCAAACGTGATCGGCGTCGCTCACATAGGCTGGTTGTCTAAGGATGTCACAGCGAACTCCAAGGGCAGACATGACGAGTACGGTCGTAGTGTTGAGGATCTGACTGGTGTCTTCTCCATCGAGAAGTTCATCCAGCTTTGGGGCAACAAGACCTGTGACGTGGTTCAAGTCGACTGGTTGCCTTGTATCTAAGTGTAAGGGTTCCCACCCTCTATTTTTAGTAATACATTGATTTCACTATGCACTGCGAGCCATGGGCGTTTTCCTCTACGACCAGGGCGTGTGTGTCTCCACGGTCAAGTCGGCCTTCTCGGCGGTGGGAAACCTTAAGGGCGGTCTGAAGAAGCCCTGAGCACGATCTCCAGCCCCACCTCGTTTCGGCGCATGAAAGGCGGGGTCCATGGGTCGTTGTACTGCATGACGACCGGATCGCCCCGCGTCTCTATCCCTTGAGCCTTAAGGGTCTCTTCGAGGACGACAAGGTGTCTTTTTCGGCTCTCCTCTGTGGCGTATCCCGAGAAGGCAATCACGGCCATCCTCCTCTCCTTCACAAGCTCGATACTGACCTTTTCGTCCAGGGGCCGTGGCGTCCCTTCCAGATCGAAGCCTTCGGGCATGACGAAGGCCATGAAGATCTTCCCATCTTCGTCGCTGGTGACTACGGGGGCGGTCATCTCAATCTTCATCTCGTCTTTGTTGGCGCCGGTGATGTAGCTGAAGAGGCGGCCAAACTCCTGGTTCTGGTCAACTGCGAGGGTTTTGGCCCAGATCTGGTCGGAGTACTCTCTGATCTCGACGTCGTTTTCGAGGGTCTCGATGACCTGGTACGGGGGCTCTTTTATGCTCATGGAAACGAACGCTCCATAAAGGGTCCAAAGGAGAAGCGCCGCCAGGATCACGACGGCTGCCATCTTAATTTTTGAGATTTCGATCATTGTTTCAGCTCCGAGGTCTTGAAACGATCTGCCCCCCTCGTCGGGTTTCAACTTAGGTTCTGGCGCTCTCAAGAAAGGTCCTAGCAGGGACAGCTTAAAGACATCATATGGCTTCCAAGAGTTATATCATTTTCCCAGGATTTTTCTTCACAGATCTGCGATCTACGGTCACGATCCCCAAAATCCGTCAAACGGTTACCATGTCTCCTGTCTTTATGGCATCGGTGGCTTCTGGAACCCCTGTAACGCAAACGATACCGTACTCCCTTGCGATTATCGAGCCGCGAATCAGCACCCCACCCCTCCGCTCCATGATCCCCGCCGCCAGGGGCACGACGAAGGTCATGTTGGGGTCGACGGCGTCCACCACCAGGATCTCACCGTGCTTGAAGCTGAAGAGGTCCTGGTCATCCTTGACGACTCTGGCACGTCCAGTTGTAACACCCCGGCTTGCATGCAGGCGCTGGCCCACGAGCTGCCTAGCCATACTGCGGGATGGTGGCTTCTTTTAAAATGAATACCCCACAGCTTGCTGCGGTTGGGATGGTCACCAAACCAACTTAACAGCTCTACTTTCCAAGTTTTGGCTTTCGCATACATTTGTTAGGTTATAAGCCGAATTAATGCTATTTTTGTTGGACTATGCGCGAATTAGTTCCGCTCTCACAGTTCTCGTATTATGCGAGATGCAAAGACAGTTTATAAACTGGGCGCGACCGAGGGAAAACTTGGAAAGTAGAGTAATGTAAAAGTATTCGAGCCACCCTTCATTTTCGACCTAAAAGTTTATTTAAATGCAAAGGATAACTTGATCGATGGCCATACAGCTCCTCAACGACATCATCGTTATCTTTCTTCTCTCGATTGTCGCCATCTTCATCGGCCACAGGCTGAGGGTCCCGGTGGTAGTGGGGTTCCTGGTGACGGGGGTTGTGGCAGGGCCCTACGGCCTTCGGCTCGTCCAAGAGGTCGAGCAGATCGAAGTTCTAGCCGAGGTGGGGGTCGTCCTCCTCCTCTTCGCCATAGGCATAGAGTTCTCCTTCGAGAAGCTTTTCCGGATTAAAAGAGCCGCCCTGGTGGGTGGGCCCCTCCAGGTCGCCATCACCCTTCTCGCGACGACCTTCGTTGGGATAGAGATGGGGCTTCCCCTAAACAAATCGATCTTCGTCGGATTTCTCGTTGCCCTCAGTAGCACGGCGGTGGTCCTCAAGATCCTGCAGGATCGTGCCGAGATGGACACCCCCCACGGCAACAACACCCTCGGGATATTGATCTTTCAGGACATCGCCGTCGTCCCCATGATCCTCTTCGTTCCCCTTCTGGTTGCGCAAGAATCCACGAGCCTCTCGATGCCTCTCTTGTTGATGCTGGCCAAGGGGGTCGGAATGATCGGCCTCGTCATCTTGGGCGCGAAGCTGATCGTTCCAGCCCTCCTCTATCAGGTCGTCCGCCTCCGGTCCAGCGAGCTCTTCCTTCTGACGGTGATCCTAATCTGCCTAGCCGTCGCCTGGGTCTCCTATACCGCCGGCTTATCCCTCGCCCTCGGAGCCTTCCTCGCGGGGCTGATCATCTCCGAGTCGGAGTACAGCTACCAGGCCCTGGGGAACATCATCCCCTTCAGGGACGTCTTCACCAGCTTCTTCTTCGTCTCCATCGGGATGCTCCTGGACTTTGGCTTCTTCATCGAGAGGGCTGAGCTGGTAGCGGCGGCAGCCCTGGGAGTCCTGATCTTGAAGGCCGCCGTCTCCGGAGGTGTTTCCATCCTCCTCGGCTACCCCATCAGGACGGGGGTTCTGACGGGACTCGCCCTCGCCCAGATCGGTGAGTTCTCCTTCATCCTCTCGAAGACCGGCCTTGACTCCGGCATCCTCGGTCAGGGCGAGTACCAGCTATTCCTGGCGGTCTCTATCTTGACCATGGCTTCGACCCCCTTTGTGATCGCAGCGTCTCCGAAGGCTGCAGACCTCCTATATCGCCTCCCCCTCCCCGAGAAGTTGAAGGCTGGCCATCCCTTCGCGGCGATCCCAGAGAAGATGGAGAACCATCTCGTCATCATCGGCTACGGCTTCGTCGGAAGAACTTTGGCACAAGCTGTCAGGGTAGAAAAGCTCCCCTACCTGATCCTGGAGATGAACCCCGAGAAAGTGAAGGCTGAGAGGGCTAATGGAGAGCCCATTCACTACGGTGACGCCACCCAGGAGCTGGTTCTCCGGCACGCCGACGTCGATACGGCCAGGGTGGTCGTGGTGGCCGTCTCCAACGAGATGGCGACCCTGAGGATCGTCGAGATGGCGAGAAAGATAAACCCCAAGGTCTACATCATGGCTCGAGTCCGATATCTCGACGAGGCGGCGGGGTGCTACGACCTGGGCGCCGATGAGGTGATCCCCGAGGAGTTTGAGACCTCAGTGGAAATATTCTCGAGGGTTCTCGGCAAGTACCTGGTTCCCAGGACAGAGATTGAAAAGATGATCGTCGAAGTCAGGTCTTACGGCTACGATATGTTCAGGAATGTCGAGATCGAGCCCGGCAAGATCTCAGACCTGAGGCGATACCTTCCGAACGTCGAGGTCGTCACCGCCAAGGTCGAGGAGAAGGCCCCAGCCTCTGGCAAGACCCTGGCAGACCTGGAGCTGAGAAAGAAACTGGGGGTGAACGTCATCGGAATCTTGAGGGATTCGGGGAATATCCTCAACCCCCAAAGTGATACCGATATCCAGGCCGGAGACGTTCTTCTCATCCTCGGGACCTCTGAGGAGATCGCAAAGTCCAGATACCTTTTTCGAGACCCCATGAGGTATCCCAGGATAGTGGTAGGGACTACTAAGGTCCCGAGATGAAGCCGACAGCGGCGAGGGTTTGGATGGCCAGAAAGCCGCTGATGTTTCAAAGGATAGCTCCGGCTTAAAGAAAATATAGAGTAGAGGAGGAAGCTCTTTTTGACCGCCAGAAGATGGCTGAGATCCTGGACATCAATTTCGCACACTCCCCGGAGGATGGTGGATATGGTCCTGACCAATGCCAGCAGTCGAGTCGTGGTAGTCAAAAGATAGAATCGGCGGCGCTAAGTCCGCAAGGTCTATGATGAACGGAATCAGGACTACCCTATTACTGGCTAGCCTCACGGGGCTGATGCTTCTGATCGGGGGAGCCCTGGGTGGCAGGGGCAGCATGATGATAGCACTCCTCTTCTCCCTGGTCATGAACATGGGGACTTACTGGTACCGCGACAAGATCGTGCTGAGGATGTATCACGCGAAGGAGGTCACCCCGGTGGAGTCGCCGGAGCTGCATGGGATCGTCCGAGGGCTCGTCGACCGGGCCAATATGCCGATGCCAAAGGTCTACACCGTCGAGACCCCCATGCCCAACGCCTTTGCGACGGGCAGAAGCCCGGAGCATGCCGTCGTGGCCAAATGGATCAAAAACGAGACATACTGCGGGTGGCGGTGTGTCACCTACTTGTTCACAAAGTACACACCTATAAAAAGGAACTTGGGCGAACCTTCCGTTGTGTCTGGTGGTGGGGTTGGCCTTTCCCAGATCACGTTTTAGACTGTTGTTTATGTACGGTGGCCCGGTAGATGCAGTTTAGCTCGATCGTATTTTTGGGCAGATATTGCTAAGTTTTGTGGCAGGATTTTGACAAACATATCTCAAAGATATCAACATAAAAGATGTGGCAATAGATAGCGATGGTATATAAACAACAGTATAAAGCATACTTGCCGGAAAGGCCACGACTTTTCAGCCATGGATAGCTGTCCACAGAATGACAAACACGCGACTCTTGCGATTGACGTCGAGAAGAGAGGGGCGTTGCTACTTTGGCCAACACTATTGCATCGTTCGCGACTTCCGTTTTTTTTAAGAGTAAACGGAAGCCAAAAAAGGAGAGTGGGCGGAAACGCAAGGCTGCGGCTTGGTTCTATGACACCTCTTGCGCGTGTGGGTGAAATGTCATAGAACTTTTCAGTCAGTCGCGTTTTTTGTGGAGAGAGACTGTAAAACTTGACGGTTTATGGTTTTGAGCATATTCGACCCAATGACTATGATATTACTATTACTTATATATCTATTACTATTTTATATCTATATCCCATACTAACCCATACCATTTTATCCGGCTGAACATCCCCACCGAAAGTCTTGAATTTTAGCCGCTAGCGTTTTGTTTCGGAAAACCGTAAACCGTAAAACTTGACGGTTTGTACTCTTAAGTTTCGGATGCAGTACCGAAGTAGGGGCGTAATTCAACTAGTTGGCGTTGTTTGTGGTGAGGGTCCCCGATCACGTTTACGAGGCCACGGCGGCGCATCTCATGAACGATCGCCCACGTCCTTTGTTTCGTCACGCCCAACCGAGGAGCCAGAAACTTGACGGTCAACCGGTTGTGGTCTGCCTGAAGAAGAAGGGCCCGGATATGCTGGATATGGCTTTCAGTCCTCTCAGAAACGGTGTCCTGTGGTGTGGTTGACGGTTTACTTGACGGTTGGCGCTCTACCTTCTCGATGGCTTCTAAGGCAGCTTCTAAGGCGTCGTCTGCCTTCGTGACCGAACTCCATACCCCTAAGCCTTTGGAGATCACCCTCCAGAGTGTCCACTTGGGCCTTGAGGTGTGTGATTTCTCCGAGTTGGTCTTTGAGGTCGGCGATCTCTCCAGCTTGGTCGGCGATGGTCTCATCCTGGCGGTCTACTCGATCTTTGAGAGCCTGGTTCTCTTCGAGGATGGGTGCTACCTGGCGGGCCACCTCTTGAGCTACGAGAGCCCGGAGCTGTGGGGGGACGGCTACGTTCGATGCAAAATCGTTTATATCGGTAAAGCTGTTGCTATTCATGCTATTTGACCAGGTAGCATGAGAGAGCCCCCTCAATAAATAATTTTGGCTCTCTCTTCCATTCATATCAAGCCAATCCGATCGTTCGAGAATCGTCAAACTTCGAGCTGGTTTTTACCTATCGTACGTGTTTAGCCCCCCAAAATGAATTGCTCGATGTTGGTTTTAGTCAATCAAATTGCACGCGGCACACATATATCCAGTTTATTACTTCGGGAGCGCGGAGGGTCACGAAGTAATAAAAAGAGGGGGGATACGGGTCCCCCAACTGAGCCTTTCTAAAATTATATATATGGTTCAGTTAGGCATCCAGTAAACCCATTAATACTTAAGACTTAAGAATTAATGAAAAATGTCTTAAGGTTAGATGACTTAACTCTTAACCATGATGGTGATAGCAATCGCCTCCCAGAAGGGGGGTGTTGGAAAATCCGCCACGGCGGTCAATGTATCAGCCTACCTTGCACTCAAAGGGAAACGAGTTTTGTTAATCGATTTGGACCCCCAGGCTTCGGCTACAACCCATTTTGGAGTTAGTGATACTCTAGAAAACACCACTTATGAGCTACTGATGGAAGACCAACCACTGTCCAAAATCACCATGCAGACAGAAATCACCGGATTAGACCTCGCCCCTTCAAATAAGAGGCTCGGACGGGTAGAGATGCAGTTAGGAGCATCTAAAGGTGTCGGAAGGGAGTCGCTGTTAAAACCAAAGATCAGGGGTAATAACAACTACGACTTTATCATCATCGACACACCCCCTAACCTCGGATTTCTGACTATCAACGCGATGGTGAGTGCAGATACAGTTATTGTACCTATTCCAACCGAGTTCTATGGCATTAAAGGTCTGTCTATGATCCTAGACTTGGCAAAGGCGATCTCTGAGGATCTTAACCGGAATATGAAACTGAAGTACTTGCTGACCATGCACGACAGACGAACTAAGATGGGTAAAGAGGTAATCGAAAATGTCAGGGAACTTCTCGGAGACGATGTATTCAAGACCATCATCCCACGAGTTGTCAAACTGGCTGAAGCCCCATCCTATGGCAAACCGATATGCCTCATAGATCCCGATTCCCCCGGAGCCCATGCGTATTCCCAACTCGCAAATGAGGTGATGACATGAGCGGGGACTTGATGGACAGTGTTTTTGGAGATATTAAGACCAAAACAGAGAAAGCAGAAGTCTTAAGCAAAGAGGGCTTAAGTGATGAGACCTTAAGTGATGAGACCTTAAGTGATGAGACCTTAAGTGATGAGACCTTAAGTGATGAGACCTTAGACATTAAGGTGTTGGACGAAGTAGTCGGAGTGGCAACTACCAAACGGCGAATGATCGGTATCTGGTCTCCAGAGATCGCAGCCGCCATGCAGTATCTGAAAAGCACGACACCTCGATTTTCTATATCCAAGACTGCAGCACAATGGATCACAGAAGGATTAGAGCGGGACCATCCCGATTTGATTGCCAAAATAAGGGAAGAGATGCGACGCTGAGGATTACACTTGAGCCTATTTCAAAATAGCGGCGCGTACTGGTTTTCACCGATTGGGGCTGCAAACACAAAAATCACCATCCTTGGCCTCAAACGGCCTGCAAAATTCGATAATAGTCTTGAAATAGGCTCTATCTCAAAAACATCTGGCGGTATAGCATCTGAGACATAAAGAGTTAAATGCATAGTTAGGCCCATATTCGGCAGGTTTAATTCTGCAATTTAGACTTTTTTTGGTATATGCATTTAAATAGCGTATTATCAAAATGTGGATGAATTCCCAATTTTACGCAAAAACGACCTCGTTTCGAACACATTTGGAATGGCTGATCCTAAAAATAGAATTTTAGATATTTTGAGAAAACGCTATCAGGAAAAATATCCAAAATCAAAACTCGATCTGCCGAATGTAGGTTAGGTTTTGTAAATTTTTATAGTCAAACAGCGCACCCCGCAGCAAGCTGCGGGGCATGTTCGCGCCGGTACATCA
>CAYWZG010000016.1:0-28509 GCA_964462795.1 uncultured Methanotrichaceae archaeon | reverse complement strand
TCTTAGCGTCCATGACAGGAATGCGCATATTATGCTCTCCAGATCGAGTCTGGGTGAAATGCCCCTTCGGGGTGGCGAAGCAGGCTTAGGGATAAACCCCATCGGATTCGGCGTGTCCAGAAGTGGGCAAAGCGAGGGAGGTACTCTGCCATTCTTAAATAGCCCACGACGCTGCTGCATTTTGTTGCCCCCTAGTCCAACTGTTTAGTTTCGCTTAGCCGTTCGCAAGCCACGGCCTTTAGGCCGTGGTAGTTGACCCGGATAGCATCATTAAGCACTACATTTCAAGGTTTGATCAAAACGTATCTTTAAACACTATAGTATACATCTACACGTTAGTATACGTCATAAGTGTCTATTAGTAGTTTGGTCACATTCGACTAATTGTGAGGTTCGAGAACTATGAGACTTAGAGTTGTGAGTTCAAAAAATGAAATATTCGAGCTAAGCCCGAACGAGATAATGATCCACTTGGCTTTCAGACCTTCTAACGTAGACTTTCTGAACCTGATGAAGAGATGCCCCAGGCTGAGAGCCATTCAGGTGCCACCTTCTTATCACAAAACCATGTCCAAAGCCATGAAACTTTTTCTGGAAATGCAGGGCGTAGACCTCCTGAAAGGCGATGTTTGGGGTCACAGAAAAGACCTCGATGAGTACTTCGTCGTCGAAGAGGGGGCCGTCGAAGAGATCGGCAACATGATCGCCAAGGGCGAGAGCATTGAAGACACCACCTCCCGAATCCAAAAGAAGACAAGACTGGCACCAGATCTAATAAAATATATCGCTAAGTCCAAGATCACCGCCTGATACGTCAGGCGGACCCCTAAATCTTATCATTTAGATCTCTTTTGAGCATCTTTCTAAAGGCCTTCTTTCTTTGTTTCGAGATTAATTTTGATATAACCTCCCTCTTTTGTGAACCAGGTCTCTGTAAATGTTTCAAAGAGAGACGCGTTATACCACCAATATTTATCCCACAAGATTGTGAACAATTCCCAGATTTGTAGAATATCTGAATTCCTGTTATGGATGCAGATCATCGAAGAAAATCTGAAAAACGAACACGAAAAGCCCATTTTTGTAATGTTACCCATTCGTTCGCATGTTGATGAGTTTCAATGATTCACAGCCACAATCTTGAATTCTTGTCATCGCCAAACTGACGTGGCCATTAGAAGAATATAATCGAGAGCTAATTGGATGAAATTAATCAGTTCTCGAAAGATTAGTGCTTAACAATACGAATAGAACAAACCTCAAACTTTTGTGAGTTTGAGATTTATCCGAAAGTTGTCGTTAAGCATTATAGTCCCAGATGCTGACACTGGCAAAAGGCCCTTGTTTTTGCACAAGAGTCCGTTTCAAAACTATTTATAGTCAAGAACCGATTAGATAACACTAATCAGTTCTCACCAGAATAGTGCTTAACGATACGAATAGGCCAAATCTCAAACTCTTGCGAGTTAGAGATTTGGCTCAAAGGTATCATTGAGCACTATATCTCACCGATCATCACAGATAGAAGTTTGCACGCTGTTTGAAGAAGGGAATGGCGATTTTTGTTTCTGCGGGTCTAACTGGCGAAAACCAGTAGGCTTCGCTATTTTGAAATGGGCACCAAAATCCCCTAGTCGCAGAAGACTGAATCTGAGACGACTTAAGTTACAGAAGGGACGAAAAGGGGATCTACTAAGTCCCACGTCTTTCCTCGCATGAGAAACTTTGTGGTGGTGGGAAACGTGGCTACCACGTCTCCAGACTTCTTTCTTGAAGATATTCCTGGCACCTCAGGCAGGCTGGATATCCTTTGCAGGTGCATCAACTCCGTCTTCGTCCTATCACATGGGATTAGAAAGGACGTTCAGATATTCCTAATTCTCTGCGGCGGCGATACGCCAAAGACCTTATGCCTGAGGGGGCAGGATCTTCGTCACCTTAACCCTGATGAAAGGACGACCGCTGCTCTGATGAAGAAAGCCCTGGCCTTGGATGCAACGGAACTATGGCAAAGATCCACCCCAGGAATATTCGTCCGCCAGGGAAGTCTTAAGAATCTCTCAATTTTGAGGGACGGCACGATCTATTATTTAAGAGAGGACGGCCCCGACGTCAGGGAACAAGAATTGAACCCAGACCGAGATGCAACCTTCTTCTTAGGCGACCACATGGGCGTTCGAGAAGAAGACGAAAAGCTTCTCGAAGAGCTAGGTGCAAAGGTGGTATCCGTGGGGCCACGAAGCCTCCATGCCGATCACTGTATAGTGCTGATAAACAACGAACTTGATAGAAGAGAAGCGTCGCTATGAGCGAAAATATCGAGAAGAATTTGGCAGAGATCGCGACGACCGCAAGAAAGATCCTCGAGCTTGGCCCCATCTGTGACAGCTGTCTTGGCCGTCAGTTTGCCATGCTCTCGACAGGCCTTTCCAACTCAGAGAGAGGCAAGTCCATCAAGATTTTTCTGGCTATGGCCGGATCCATAGAAGGTGGACAAACCTTGCTAGAAGAGCTTGCTCCAAGCTCCAAGAACGCAAGGATGTCACTTGGCAAAGGCGAACCAGAAACACTAGAAACGTGTTGGGTCTGTCTTGGCGAGATGGAGCCAGAAAGGCTGGACCGATGGGCCGAAATGGCAATCAGGGAGACTAGACATTTTCAGCACGAGACTTTTCTCGTGGGAACGAAGATAAGTGGTCTTCTGGCTGAGAACGAAGAGATACTCCTGGCAGACGGCGGCTCCAAACACGCAGAACCGATGAAATCCGAGATGAATCGGGAGGTCGGAAAGAGGATCGCAGAGAAGACCGGAAAAGACGTGGCTTTCGATTCACCCCACGTTCTTTCCATTCTCAACTTGGCAAAAGAATCGATCGAACTTCAGGTCGTGTCCCTCTACATATTGGGAAGATACCGGAAACTAAAGCGAGGTTTTCCTCAGACCAGATGGCCCTGTCGCGATTGTGGTGGCAGCGGATGCGAGACGTGCAACTACACCGGCCGAAGGTATCAAGAGTCGGTAGACGAGCTGATACGAGATCCGATAATCGAGGCTGCCAGATGTGAAGATACCGTATTTCACGGTTCAGGCAGGGAAGACATAGACGCGAAGATGCTGGGAACTGGAAGGCCCTTCGTGGTCGAAGCGGTCTCGCCCGCGATAAGAGAAGTGGATCTACCTAAACTGCAAGAAGAGATCAACCAAAGAGCTGCAGGAAAGGTGGAACTTTTAGATCTAGTTATCACCAAAAAAGGCACAGTAGAGCACCTGAAGAAAGCCGAGCTGGACAAGACTTACACCATGCTGGTGGATTTTGGCCAGGAAATCTCAGAAGAAAAGCTTAAATCGGTTCTGAGTGGATTGGTGGGCTTGATCGAACAGCGCACCCCAAATCGCGTCTCTCACAGGAGAGCCGACAAAGTCCGGACAAAAGAGGTTTATAGTGTCAGGCTAGACGAGGTTGCTGGAAAACGCGCTAGGATTACCATAGAAGGATCCAGTGGCCTGTACGTAAAAGAGCTGATATCGGGGGATGAAGGAAGGACGAATCCCAGTCTGGCAGGGCTCTTGGGTGTAGACGCAAAAGTGGCAGAGCTGGACGTAATAAAGGTAGGTGGAAAGGCAGATGCCAAAGTCACACGGAATACGGAGACGGACAAGAGATAAGTTGAGCAAGTCGGTCAGGGCCCGGGGGATATCCCCGGTGAGCAGAGTAATCCAGGATTTCGATGAAGGTCAGATGGTTCACATAATTCTGGACCCCAGCATACACAAAGGTATGCCCAACCCTAAGTTTCATGGGAAGACTGGCAAAGTTGCAGGAAAGCGAGGCAGAGCTTTCTTGTTGAAAGTGAAGGACGGAAATGCCATGAAGACGGTTATAGTCCTCCCTGAACATCTGAAGCCCCAGAATTGAGATGATAGTCAAAAAGATTTTGAACGAAGAATTGCTCGCTCTTGCCGAAGTCAAAGAGGTCCTAGAAGAGATCCGGCTCAGGAGGGTAGACGAACCCGAAGAGCTGGGCTACGAGCTGAGACGGGCGATTAAGCACGCAGACATCTTCGCTCACAACTCTGCCGAGGAGAACCGGCGCATGGTAGAAGACCTTCTCGAACTTGAGAAGATCTCTCCAGAGATTGCAACCAAGGTCGCTGACGTTCGGCCCATAACCCGGGACGAACTCAGGGCCGTATATGCAAAGGAGCGGTTCACCCTGGTAGACGAGGACCTAGATGCCACACTGGACATCGTGATTAAAAATAAGTAACGTGGGGAGGAATGGCCTTGGGCAACAGATCTTCGCGAAGAGAAGAGGTAGCTTGGATTCTCGATTACTTGCCTTACGGGCACGTTTCCGATGCCAGGGGCGGCTATCAGAAAAAACCCCTGGTCCAAGCGATAGGCGAAAGAGATTTCGTCATAATGGAGCTGATCCCAAAAGTGGATGCTACGCCGGAGATCGGCGTTAGAGTCCGAATAAGTGGCAAGGATCGAAACGTCATTGACCGGGTCAACCGTCGCATCGATTATGAGGATCTATCTCACGGTGCCCTGGTCGAACTCCCTTACATGCTCCAGCAGCTAGTTTTACAGAAAGAAGCGAGATACATTCGTTTTTTCAATGAGGCAGGACCTTTGACCACAAGGATGCACGCCCTTGAACTCCTGCCAGGTATCGGCAAGAAGCTTATGTGGTCTATCTTGAACGAGCGGAAGAAAGGAGCCTTCAAGAGCTTTGAAAACCTCACTGAGAGGGTCAAGGGCCTTTACAATCCAGAGAAACTGATCGCTAACAGGATCGAGGATGAACTGAGAGACCAAAAGATCAAGTACAGGGTTTTCGCGACAGAGTCTCGAAGGCGGTAAACGCTTTTTCAAAAGTGCTTAAGTGCTTAAGTGCGCTCAAGTGCTTCAAAGTGTCTTATTCTTTTGCAGGGTGGATCTGATGTTTGCTTCAGGATGGAAATTCCCACGAAAATGGACTACACATGCCATCGGAACATATCGATTTTCATCATGTGGACATGGGCCTTTTGATCATGGATGCCGTTAATATACATAAAGAGAATCGCAATGAAAAAGAGAGGGCAGCATTTTCTCATTGATGTGAGAGTTTTAAAGAGGATCGGAGACTATGCTTGTCTCGACGAACAAGACCGCATCCTCGAAGTTGGGCCAGGCACCGGCAACCTAACCTCTGTTCTATCTGAACGAACAGGTCATGTAACCGTGATAGAGGTTGATCCAAGGCTTGCGTCAGATCTTTTGGGACGCTTTCCAAACGTCGAGGTCATAAGGGGAGATGCGCTCCGAGTCCCCCTTCCCGATTACAATAAAGTGGTCTCGAACCTGCCCTACCAGATCTCTTCGAAGATTACATTCAGGTTGCTCGAGCGACCTTTCGAGCTTGCGGTTCTGATGTATCAGTGGGAGTTTGCCAAACGAATGGTGGCAACTGTGGGGACTAAGGATTATGGCCGGCTCGCCCTGAACGTTGCGCTCCGGGCCGAGGTGAAAATTCTGGAGCGTGTCCCAAAGGGCGCTTTTCGGCCTTCGCCCATGGTACAGTCTGCGATAGTGAAGCTAACGCCGCGAAAGGAACTTCTTTTCGCAGATGAAAAGGTCTTTGATAATTTGACATTATCTCTTTTCAATCAGCGCAGAAAGAAGGTGAAGAAAGGGCTTGCCATGATGAAAGCATCGACTGATGCGATATCGCGAATCGATCCCGCTCTTTTGGAGAAGCGGCCCCAGGACCTCACCATTGACGATGTGATATTGATCGCACAAGCGATATCCTCTTTTGACTGAAAAAGAATCAAGAAGGCAAAGGCCGTGCTAGATTCAATTTCAACGATTGCTATTTCCATGAAAATAGCATCGCATCATATCGATTTTCATATTTTCGGGCATGAACCTTTGGATCATGGGCGGGATCATAGGTGCTTTCAATACGAACGCAGCAGGATTCCCACGACTTTGAGTCGTGGGAGGAATACGCTCCAATCGACTGCTCCACATGTCCATACATGCCAAGAGCCGAATTTCTGCGGGGTGAAAGAAGCTGAATTTTTTATACTCATAGATCAAAACCATCTTGATGATCGCATCAGTAGAGCGTTCTGAGGTTTCAGGTGAAGTTTTCGTCCCGCCATCCAAGAGCTACACCCACAGGGCGATCATAATCAGCGCCCTTGGGGCAGGGGGCCTTGTAAAAAGGCCGCTCATATCAGCGGATACAAAAGCCACTATCTCGGCTGTAGAGGCTTTCGGGGCACTTACGGATCTCGATAGTGACCTGGAAGTCGCAGGCGTTAGAGGAAAGCCTCTCACTCCAGAGGACATAATAGACGTAAAGAACTCGGGCACCACCCTTCGGTTCATGTCGGCGGTGGCAGCTTTGACCCAAGGTGCCATCTTGACTGGCGACTCGTCCATCAGGCGAAGGCCCAACGGTCCCTTGATCCAGGCGTTAAACGATCTGGGCGCGCAGGCGTTCTCCATCAGAGAAAACGACTGCGCACCGTTGGTAGTTCGAGGAAAGATGTCTGGCGGCAGGATCTCTCTTGACGGAAGCGTGAGTTCTCAGTTTCTTTCAGCTTTGCTCATAGCCTGCCCCCTCGCAAAAGACGATGCCGAAATCAGAATCACGGGCGAGCTCAAGTCGAGGCCTTACGCCGAGATCACCCTTGAGATGCTAAAAGAATCTGGGGCCAAGATCGAGACCAACTTTAAGACGTTCCGATTCGAAGGAGGTCAGTGTTACAACCTTGGAGACTACACCGTCCCTGGTGACTTCTCTTCTGCCTCTTATCTCCTGGCTGCGGCCGCAGTTACCGGGTCCAAACTTGTGGTTAAAGGGCTCAGACCCTCAAAACAGGGTGATTCTACCATTGTTGACGTTCTGGAAAGGATGGGCGCCCGGATATCCTGGGACAAGGACGCGGGGATACTCAAGATCGAGGGCGGCGAGCTATTAGGAATCGAAGTCGATGCCAGCCTCACACCAGATCTCGTGCCCACGATAGCGGTCTTAGGAGCCGTTGCCAGCGGAAAAACAGTGATTAAAAACGCAGAACACGTCCGGCATAAGGAGACCGATCGGCTTTCTGCCATGGCCACAGAGCTATCCAAGATGGGCATTGAGATCGAAGAGAGGCCCGACGGCCTCGTGATAGAAGGCGGCAAGTTGAGTGGCGCTTTGGTGAGCGGACATCACGATCACAGGATAGTGATGGCTTTGACTGTGGCGGGAATGGTCGCGGGCGATACCACCATAGATACGGCCGAGTCGGTCACCATATCTTATCCTGATTTCTTCCAGGACATAATCAAGATCGGCGCAGAGGTTAAGGTTGCAGAGGGATGAGACCGATTCGCGCCCTCTTCGCCTGATCGCTATAGTGTTTAACGATACCTTTCGGACAAATGTCGAACTCGTAAGAGTCCGACATTTTGGCCTTATTCGTATCGTTAAGCACTAATCTTTCGAGAACCGATTAGCCTCACCTAAGAGGCTCTCGACTATAATCGCTTTTTCGGATTTGCGTTCCACGTTCCTTGTCCTCGGTCTATATCAAAAGTCTTATTTAGGAGGAGTCAGTTTCTGGTCTGGATTAACGTTCGCGACTAACTTACCGTTCGCGATTGATTTATTCGCCCCATCGGCGCGGCCGATGATTGGGCGGCGTCGGAGCCATGTTCCGGGGCTGCTCCAGAGAGTCTCTGAAAATAGGGCGTGACGTTTGGTCTTTTGGGGACTCAGACGTTCTGGAGGAATAATTTGGCAGAAGATACTGAAGAGATAAAACACATCGTTCGGATAATGAATGCCAACCTCGATGGCCACCAGCAAGTTCAGATGGCCCTTACCGGCATCAAAGGCATAGGAAGGCGGAACGCTCGATTGTTGGTCCAAAAGGCCGAAGTCGATCCACATGAGACTCTTGGTCTGTTACCAGACGAAATGATCTCCAAACTGAGAGATATCGTAGAATCGGCACAGGATCACTTGCCTACGTGGATGAAGAACCGGAGAAATGACCTCCTGACCGGCGAAGATCTGCACATTGTTGGCACCGACCTCATGCTTATCCAGAGAGAAGAGATGGACATCATGAGAAATACCAGGAGCTACAGAGGGATCAGACATGAGCGTGGTCTTCGCGTGAGAGGTCAGCGCACCAGGTCCACTGGTCGTAAGGGCTCTACTGTAGGCGTCAGCAGGAAGAAGAGGTAGGCGAGGTGAATTAATATGGGATATCCTGGTAAGAGTCACAAATCTTACGATACACCTCGACACCCCTGGGAAGCCGACAGACTGGCCCAGGAAGTTGTGCTGGTTAAAGGCTACGGGCTGCGCAACAAAAGAGAGCTTTGGAAGGCCCACAGCATGCTCAGAAAGTACCGTCGTGTCAGCAGGCTCCTCCTTGCTGCCTCTGCCCGTGGAGAAGGTGGTGCTGAGGTGACGACTGAAGATGTGCTGAAACACTTGAAAGGGTACGGCATGCTAAACGAGGATGGTGACCTGGACGCAGTTCTTTCGATGAAGCTGGAACGCATCCTGGAAAGGAGGCTCCAGACTCAGGTTTACCGTCAAGGTCTAGCAAAGACCTTGAGGCAGTCGCGTCAGTTCATAACCCATGGGCACATACAGATATCTGGGCGCAAGGTTACCGTTCCTGGATATTACGTAAAACGTGGCGAAGAGATGACCATTGACTACTATCCCGGGTCGCCCATGGCCCAGGAGAGCCATCCAGAACGGGCCGTCAGAATACCTAAGGTGGAAGGATAAAAATGGCAGCAGAGGGTAAGTGGGGCGTAGCCAACATATATGCCTCCTTTAACAACACGATCATAACCATAACCGATCTCACCGGCGCAGAGACGATCGCCAAGATATCGGGCGGTATGGTGGTCAAGGCCGCAAGAGACGAAAGTTCGCCTTATACGGCCATGCAGATGGCAGGTCAGATCGCCGAACAGGCCATGAGCAAGGGGATATTGGGAGTCCACGTGAAAGTAAGGGCGCCCGGTGGCAACAAGCAGAGGTCACCAGGACCTGGCGCTCAGGCAGCCATCAGGGCTTTGGCAAGAGCCGGGCTGAAGATCGGCAGGATAGAAGACGTGACTCCAATTCCGCACGACGGCACAAAGCCTTCTGGCGGTAAGAGGGGCCGAAGGGTGTAATTCGTGCGCGTTGAACTCATAGAGCTTAGGGAAAACCGGGCTAAGTTCCTCCTTAGAGGAGCAAAGCCCTCCTTTGCCAACGCCATAAGGCGGGCATGTCTGAGCGAAGTGCCCACCCTGGCCCTCGATGAGATAAGTATATATGATAATACGTCGGTGCTGTTCGATGAGCAACTCTCCTTGAGGTTAGGGCTTTTGCCTCTCAAGGCGGAAGATCTCGATCAGTTCGTCGTCCAGGACGAGTGCGAATGTGGTGGAGTCGGTTGTCCTGCCTGTCAGGTGACCATGACCCTCTCTGCAGAAGGTCCTGGCACGGTGTATTCCCGAGACGTCATGTTTGCAGATCCAGGAGTGATGGTGGCCTACAAAAACATACCCATCGTGATCCTTGGTGAAGGCGAAAAGTTGATGTTGGAGGGGGTTGTCACCCTGAACAGAGGGACCGTTCATGCCAAATGGCAAGCTGGGACCCTTTGTGGGTACAAGAACCTGCCCGAAATCCTGATCGGCGAAAGCTGTGATGGTTGCGGAAAGTGTGTCGAGGTCTGTCCCCGGAATATACTGGTGATGGAAAAAGGCGTATTAAAGGTCACAGATCAAGTAAGCTGCTCTATCTGCAAGCTCTGCGTGGACGAGTGTGGAAAGGGCGCGATTCAAGTTGTGCCAATTCGTGACACTTTCGTGATGAAAATCGATAGCGATGGTTCGATATCGGCCAAAGATCAAGTGATCGGTGCTGCAGAAGAGATCAAAAAGCGTGCTATGGCGCTCAGCGAGCAGTTAGCTCAATTCGCATAAACCCTAAATGTGCGGGGGTTGCCAAGCCAGGTCAAAGGCGCAAGGTTGAGGGCCTTGTCTCGTAGGAGTTCGTGGGTTCGAATCCCATCCCCCGCACCAAAATTATCTTTTCTGATGGCGATTTTGGATAGATTTCTTCACTGCACTTGTCTACATATCTACGGGAGATTGCTATGCAAGATACCATTCGAATGACTGTGAACCCGATCGATGGGCTGGTGGATGAAACGGTTGCGATAACCCTGAGCGGGTGCAACGCCGGTGACGAGGTCACGGCTCCGTGCGACGATGCACAATGCTGACGGGAACCTGTGGCAATCAGTGGCCCTGTTCGTCGCCAATCAGAACGGCACGGTTGATGTCACGCACGACGCCCCAACATCTGGTTCCTACGCAGGGGTCGATCCTATGGGGCTTTTCTGGTCCATGGAAACGGTGGAAGATGGTGATTACGAATGGACACTAGATTCGGCACTTATAAATATTAGTGCTATTATAAATGGGGCAGTCGAAGCTGAAGCAACCTACCGCCAGATCTACCGCGCGGCTGGAGTTCAGACCGATGAGGTCATGAACATGGGCCTGTCGGGCCGGTTTTTTTATCAGCTCACAGCGGAGCCGCAACCGGCTATCCTCGTAGTGGGTGGGTCATCGGGATTTGGTTGGACCCAGAATATGGCGGCACTGCTGGCATCACGAGGGTTTGCTTCCTTGGCGGTACGGTATTTCGGCGAGGAAGGATTACCGGCCATGCTGTCTGAAATTCCGCTTGAGTATTTTAAAACCGCTCTCGATTGGCTTTCGAACAGGCCCGGTGTCGCTGCCGATCGAATCGGGGTTGTTGGTATTTCAAAGGGAGGCGAATTGGCGCTCGTGATCGGAAGCTCATTTCCCGAGATAAAGGCGGTGGTTGCTTTTGCGCCCTTTGCCGTCGTCATGCAAGGGCTGGGTCCACAACCAGCATCGTCATGGACATTGAATGGGATCCCTCTGCCCTATCTGCCACTTGAAGGCGCCGAGAAATACTTTCAAACGGATGTTGAACGACCGATCATCTCCTTCCGCGAGCTCTATCTCAGCAATTACCAGAACAATCCCGAAATCGCCCGTGAAGCTGCCATTCCCGTCGAAAAGATTAACGGTCCGGTATTAATTGTTACGGGGAGTGATGATCAGGCAGCCCCCTCGGACATTTTTGGAGATATGGCCATGGAACGCCTCAAGCAACATAATCACCCGCATCATTACGAACATCTCTGTTATCAAGATGCTGGCCATTCGCTGGGATATGTCAATACACCGACGACAGTGACCAGGATATTGATCGAGGTCATGGGTTTTTATCTCAATCTGGGCGGAACGCCATCGGCAACTGCCCATGCCAGAACTGATTCATTGCCGAAGGTGCTCGGCTTTCTCAAGGATTGTTTATAGAGCCCACATTTTCATGGAAACGTCAGTAATCGGCTCTTGGCCGGATCTTGATCTGAAATAGCTTGGGCCAGAATTTGCCGGTCACAAAAAACCGATCGGCGCGAGGATCGTAAGCGATCCCGTTGAGGACGTCAGATCGCACCTTTTCGTCCTCGCTGAGGAGCCCAGATAGGTTGATCCAGCCCAGGACTTCACCGGTTTTTGGTGATATCCGAACGACTCGATCCGTCTTCCAGACGTTGGCGTATATCTCTCCTTTGACGTATTCAAGCTCGTTTAGGTTCTTGACAGGGACACCCTTGTCCAGGACATGAACTGAATTCACCTCTTCAAAGGTCACAGGATCCAGAACGTGAAGCGTTGCAGTCCCATCGCTCATGATCAAATGCTCACCGTTCTGGGCGAGTCCCCAGCCTTCGGAAGGATAAGAAAAAACGCCATTTAGACTGAAGTTCTCAAGATTCCAGATAAAGCCGCCCCTGGATCGCCATGTGAGCTGGATCAGCTCATCCTGCCAAAGGCACAGTCCCTCTCCGAAAAATTGGGCAGGAAGGCCGCGCATCCTCAGGACCTGGCCAGATGAAATATCGACCTCCCGAAGGCTCGACTGGCCATAAAGTCCAGTGCTCTCGTAGAGAGTACCATTGTGATAGACAAGGCCTTGGGTGAACGCGGCAGGATCATGAGGGCATGTCTCAATAATCTCATAGCCGTATACCTGAGCTGGAGCTGGCGCAGCTTCAAGGCAGCCTGAAATGAAGACGAAAAGGATGATGATGAGCGCAGGAGTCATAGTATGCGAAACCGGTTTTTCAGCCGAGTCATGATAAACTTTGTGGAATATCGTAAAGCTACCCACACGAAAACAGGATAGACCCATAAGTTCTTTTATCCCGAGCAAAAATGAGCGACATCAGAATGAAAGGCGATGTAAGAACAGAATTTGCGGTGATCATAAGGCGGTTTGAGCCTCGCGACTTTTCCGCAGTCGTGGAGATCGATAGAGGTGCTGGTGGCAAACACGAGCCCTACCTTTTCACCCACTTTTACGAGAACTACCCCACAACCTTCATGGTGGCAGAAATGGGGGGCCGATTGGCAGGATTGATTATGGGGTTTAAGCAATCGCCCCTCGATGGCAGGGTCTTTTGGCTTGCGGTTCGGCCAGGGTTTGAGGGAAGGGGCATCGGTCGGAGGCTCATGATCGAACTTCTGAACAAGTTCAGGCAGCTTGGCACCATGAGGATCATCCTCGAAGTGAGAATCGGAAACCGGAGGGCTCAGGATCTCTACAGAGATCTCAGGTTTGAGGCGGTGGCGGCCTGTCCTGACTACTATCCAGACAACGAAGGCGCCATAATCATGAGAAAGATGCTGTAAATTGATAATTCAAATACTATATTTATATCACACACTGTAGAACTCACTCGCTCCTTGGACACGTTCCCAAAACCACCACCAATGAGACGCCTTCGCGGGCTAATTCCCCTTTTAAGACGGCTTTGGCAGCCTCGCAGGTCGTGGGCATATCGAGCCACTTCACCTTTATCATCGCGTCCAAAAATGGCGTTAAGTCTGCAACATTTTGGCACCCCGTCATGGCAGCAACCCTGTTTTGGAGAAGTACCACCAGAACATCTCGCTCGTTATACAAGGAGTCCAACAGCCCCTGGATCCCAGAATGGATCAGTGCGTAATCCCCTATTAGGGCGATCCCCTTTTCAGCAAAACCCGATGCCACGCCGATCGAAGATCCCAGGCCGTAAACCACGTCCACCGTCTCAAGAGGCGGCCTTACGGCTCTTATGTTGCATCCGGCATCTCCTGCGACCGGAACATCTAGATCTCGAACCGCCTCGTATACTGGCCAGTAAGGGCAATCATCGCAGATGCCCCTTGAACCTCGCTCTCGGGCGGCCTCCGGCGCGTCTTCTGCCGCCCGGACCGATCCGGAGGAGTCGATCGTATCTAAAGCGAGCTTCAGGTCTTCTGGCTTTAGCCTGCCCCAGGGCAAGTCTCCCGTCAGCTTTCCATGAACTTTATCGCTCATCCTGAGCTGAAATTCTATGAAAGGCGCAGGCTCTTCTGCGATCAAGACCTTTCTGTGACTCTGGATGAAACTGCGGATTGAACACCAGGGAAGCGGATGGGCGTATCCTGTCACCAATAACGGGGCGGTCAGCTCTGACGCCATGCGAGCGGGTCTTCCCGAGGTGATGATCCCCACATCGCCCTCGCCCTGGCAAAGAAAATTGAGCGTCGACGTCTCAGACGCCTCGCTCATCAGGGGCAAGACATCTTTTCGGTACCTCTGGTGTCTGCCTTTTGCAGTCAAGTTCCAGATGGATCTATCGAACGTCTTAGATCTGGAAGGTGCCCTTGGCGCAAAAGCGGATGCATTCGAAGATGAATCGGGGGACGCGTTGAAGCGGGAGTTAAGGGGGCCCCCACCTCCAACGTCATCCACAATATTATTCGTAAGGTCGAAGGTAGTTCTGACGATCACCGGCGCGCTGATCTTTTCAGAAAGGTCGTAAGCCTCGTGGAGGGCGAAACCGAGCGATTTTGGATTTGGTGGGTCCAGCACAGGAACTTCACAAAGCGAGCCGTAATGTCTTATGTCCAGCTCGACCTGAGATCCGCGTGGCCCAACATCCTCGGCCACCAGAATCACAAGCCCCGCCCCGATGGTGTGAGTGGGCGCGATCGAAAGGGGATCTGAAAGGAGGTTTACGCCCAGGTGTTTTACCAGGACCAGAGATCTAAGACCCGTCGCTGAAGCTCCCAAAGCCACCTCCAAGGCCACCTTCTCGTTTGTGGCCATCTGAACCCCATCGAGCGATTCGGCCGCCTCTGTGATGGGATAACCTGGAACGTAGGTCAAAACCTCAACGCCTGCTTTTGACACGGCCGCCCTCAAGGCTTCAAGCCCCGTAAATTTGGTCATCCTGCAACGCACCTCTTAACAAAGTTCTTCCAACATCGATCTTATCGATTCCAATCTCGATATCCTGCCATCTGTTTCCTATACCCTTGGATTTTATCTTGACTTTGTCACATTTCAGATTCAATCACTAAATCGGTAACTACCGAGCCCATGTTGCCACGCAGATAACGAGTCATTTTCTTATTACGTTTCAATCTACTTGTATGCATGCGGTGGCTACCACAGGTTTAAGGTTTGCCCGGTGGGTTGTAACTGTCTAATCTGACAAAGTCAAGTTATATCTCTGGCTTTACGGAATCAGCAGACTTGGAATAATAGGGAACCGCCGCCAAAGCTCCTATTAGGCCTTGTCCGTCCATCACAATCTCGACTCTGGCTTGCTCTGCTTCAGAGACCGCGAGGTTGTGATTTATCCGCTCCTTTCTGCAAAGGTGCGCATAAGGCATCAGGGCAGAAGACGGATCAAAGCTCCTCGATACCACCATTCCTGTGTCTTCAGATACCGTGTATTTTTCCAAGAGACGACGAAAGTCTTCGATCATGCCGTCTGCCTTTCTGGGAAGACAAGCAAACTCGACCACAGTGGATACGCAGTTTTGGGTCTTTGTGGGCACGGGGAAGAGCTGGACGAGTGCGTGAGAGATGTATCTTGCCTCAGGCCTGTCCACAGCTTCGGCGATGTTGTGCACCAATGACCAAGTGGCCCCTTCAGTCTTTGAGTCTGTATCGTCCACCCCGATGACGATCCTCTCTCGCCTGGGCAAAACGATGGTCCCTCGTCCCACTTTGCCACCGCCTGAATCGGATACGTTGCTCCGGATAACGTCTCCTGCCCCTGCCCTTGTGACAGTGGCACCAACGCCACCTCCGCCAAGGCCAGCATATGTGATCTCAACTTCGTCTCCGTTCACCTCGACAGATTCGAATCCCGCCGACCTCTTGGAAGAGGCAAGTTCTAAGTCGGCTTTTCCGCGCCTGACCAGATACCTGAACCATTCTCCCATGGATCGTGACTGAACCACCAAGGGTCCTTTGGAGTAGTGATAAAGAGACCATGCAGACCCACCATAACAGCGGGATCGCTCCAATATCTCTACCAAGTCGCCATCTGGATCGGCGATGGCATGAATCTGTTTGTAAACTACCGCGTAAGGATCTTCAAGAGTCAACACGCAAATCACCTCTCAGCCATCGAAGATAAGGGTTCTCCTATCTTGAGATTTTCCTTAACTCTCGACCTCTTTAAGGTTGCTGATCGCCTGAGGTGCGATCGTCTCAAATCGAGGGTGAACTACCCCGCCCTTCAGGGCGGGGTAGTTCACCGAATCATGAGTTATAAGCAGATCCAGAACCACTCCTCGTATTCCGGAGAGTTGATGACCCTGGTATCTGCGGGAATGTGAACGTGATTTCCCCAAAATCCTCTGAACTTAGATGAACCGGCCTCGTAGACAAACCCGCAGCGGAAAAAGCCCCTGTCCTGGTTTATTCTATCGACATAAAACGTTCGCACAACGCCAGCCGATCCGATAGAGTCGTACCACTGGATGTCGTAGGTGAGTTTGCCCTCATCGCCAAGAGACATTATGGCGTCGATGGCGGTAACGGTTCCTGGCTGAAAGACGTCCTCTCTCAGATCGTGGGCGATCACCTCTAAGTTTTCGAACCGCGCTTTGGTGGTCGGACCTTCGATGATGATTTCGGGAATGATCACCTTTCCGCCGTTCTGCTCTTTGTGTTTCGTTTCTTCAGAGAATGCCTGGAATTTGCCCTCGATCATGGATGCGTCTTCCTGGATGATTCGAATGTACATGTCATCTTTGTGAGGGTAGTGGTCCATCCTGAAAGCGTTCGGTTCTGGCCACCCACCATCGTAGTACGCCATGTACCACCAGTTCGTTTTTTCGTTTATGGAATCGATCACGTGGGTGTTCATATTTTCGTCGAAATGGTACACCATCTCGATATCACCTTCTTTGTCCAGATGGGCTAGGATATCAAAGATAGAGAAATGTCCCGGCTGGAAAATGTCTTTTCTCTCCGTCTCTATCTTGAGAGGGTCGTAGTTGAAGGTCCCGATTGAGTCGATGGTAATCTTTCCGGGGAAGATATAGTTCGTATCAGTGATATTACCAAATATATTACTACTTGAAGCGTCCACAGGTGATCGATCCTCGACGCATCCAGCGATAGACATAACGGCTATAGCCAACGCAACAAAGCCCATCAAGACGTGTTTCTTGACATTAGGTCTCATAAAAAACTCTAGTATGATTTAGCCCTTATATATCTACGTATTCGGTGGAACTTATTCTCAAATTTTAAACAATCTTTTCGTCGTTGAAACCATCCATCTCCAGTTCAGTGAAACGTGGAGAAAAACCAAACCCCCCAGCAATAGACCGCTTCTATCGTGAAGCAATGTGATCTGAAACATGAGAAGCGTTTTTGGGCCCACACCAATTAATACAAGAAACCCTGGATATTTGATGACGCCGGTGATGAAGCATGCTAGGAAAGAGGCAACCAACCCCAAATCGATAACGTATTTTGTCCCACTCTTATTCATCAGATACCGCATTCGGCTCCAAATATTTAATCTTCGCCATCACTTGAAGAGAGCACTTATCCGGGGATCAAAAGCCACATTATTCGCCCCTTCTGCGCCGGAAAGTCATGCTGGACAGATCCTGACCGCCCTTATCAGCCGTTCGAAGAGGGTGACCCCGGGCCCGGTAATCCTCATGGCAGTTTTTCCTTGCAGCCGCCCAAAAGCCATCGGAGAAAATGCGCTTTCTATCAAAAAAGAGCTACTATGCCCGCGAAAACGCGCAAATTCGATCTTCATCAGCCTGCCAGGTCCTCGAAGGAGAAGGGGCGACCGGTTCAAAATTGAGCACCTGGAATCAGTACCATTCAGCCCATTTTGGGGTACTTGAGTATAGTCAAGAACCGATTAGGTGTGACGTACGTGTTTAGCTCCCCATTACAGTTCGTCCAGATTGACCTAAAACTCATTTGAACCACAACAATTTTATACTACATAATAATATTCTATTGTGAGGCAGATGGACAAAGACGAAATCATCAAGCAACTTCAAGCTTCACTTGACCAGGCCAAGCGTGAGAATCAAATTGCGTGCGGCCCACCCCGCCCTAACGGACGGGGTATGCTTCGGGGCCGCACGCCCGGTTTTCCGGATATCAGAAATCTTTGAGTCTTCGTTGCCCAGATTTCCCAGATCTGCACGATTGAAACTCTACTTTCGGTTTCCTCTGAACAGTCTCCAAAGTTTTACCGATTTAAAGGAACACGAAAAACTGGCGAGGGTTCACTTCATCCTGTTAGCGACTTATCGTCGCTAACTCCCGTTAACTCCAAGAGTTAACGAGACCGACCTAAAGGTCAGGGTATCCGTGACCCTCCGCGCTCCCGAAGTAATGAATAACACAACCTCAGAAAGCTTCTTTTCTGAGGGAAGTGTAGCTCTGCTTTACCAGAAAAGAATGTGCAAGGGGTGGGCGACCAAGGCACCTTGATGCCGTCGCCTCGCCTTTCTGCCCCGCCTTTTTTTAGATGTGGCAGGCTACGACCTGCTTTACCTCTTCTATATCGAGATCTCAATTGGCGAACTTGTACCCCAGAGTATCTGTGTAACCTCCTCGATAAGTGTAGATTGCCACGCCCACTGGTGTGATCCCAACGTCTTTCATCTTCGCAGCAGCAGAAGGATTGAAACAACGAGCTTCAAGCCAGGATTTAACCTCAAAAGCCTCATTGAACCCAGAACTTGCCCATGCCTGCGCAGTCTCTTTGGGACCAGTTCCAACAAGCGACTCAGAATCGCCATGCCCACTGAGATATCTGGCCATTAATTCGAGGTTTGGACCTTCACTTGCCTTTGGCTGAGAAGCTTTCAACAACCTTTTGATAACGTCGTCCGGACTCTCACCCCCTTTTTTTCAATGCTTCCAAAGCCTTCTGAACCTCGTCAGATAAGAGCGGCTTAGGTTCTGGTTGAGTTGCCTCTAAGGGCCCGTAGCGAAATAACTTGCGCATATACGTGTACACCCATTACACGAAACCAACATGAAGCGGATTCAGTATAATAATTACAAATCATTCATATAACAAGGTTATTTCTTCGCGGGCCCTAAGAGCATCTTGACAACGTCGTTCAGGCATTCGCCTTCCATCCTCAAATTATCCAAACCCACCCTAACCTCTTCAGATAATGCAGTATCAGGTGCAGACGCGGCATTTTGGGGCAAGGCTTCAGACTTGGACGAATAGGATTCCAAAAGTCAGCCTACTGCACCATCGAAAGTCTCGTTCTTCTCCCTTAAAGCGCTCAAAACAGAATGACGTTCTTCAGAAATTGTAATGGTTTTCTTCTTCTGGCTCATGCCAATAGCTCACACCTTCAAGCCTAAGTAGTTTACACCCCACACCCGAAATATCTATCAAAAAATGACCCAATTTACGATTCCAACGGCCTTTTTAAGATCTTCAAAATGCGCCAGAGTTTAAAAAATTTATAAAAAAGTTGATTTGGCCGACCAGATTCAGAGCTTCGAGAGGGCGTCTTTTAGTTTCTGGGTGCATATTTCCATTACTTCAGCGGCCTCTCGTATCTTTTGAGCTGCCTCAGCACTAATCTCTTCAACCTGATCAGCCCGGTTTCGAAAACTCTTGGCATGACCGTCATTATGCTCGATCCAGTGGTTTAACAGATGTTCTGCCTCAAACTTTTCCATATTTACCACCATCCAACTCTAACCAAACCCATGATAGACACATGGCCGAAACCATGATCAAACTAGCGATTAACCTGGTGTTAAATCTTCATACTATTCAGTAACTTCGGTCAATCATGTAATCGGCCAACTCCAAAAGCAAAGTCTTGACAGGAGAGTCCTTAAGAACCTTCAAGGCATCTTTTCCCTGTTCGACTAGAGTAGTTGCCTTGGTCTTGGCATACTCTATCGAACCGCTATTTTGAAGAGTATCGAGAGCCGCTTTGATCTCTTCTTGGGTGGCGTTCTTCTTGCCAAAGATCTCAAGCTCGACACCATGGTCCATGGCATGAATCATTATCAGCGTCTTCTTCCCCTCGGCCAGATCGCCGCCCCTGGGCTTTCCCAGAACGTCCATTGGTGCAGTGAGATCCAGAACATCATCTTCAATCTGAAATCCCATGCCAACCAACCGGCCAAACTCTTCGAGCCCTCTCAACTCATCCTCTGAAGCCCCGACCAACTTTGCCCCTACCCAGGCAGCAGCTCCATAGAGCACGCCGGTCTTCTTTTCCACCATCTCTAGATACTCGTCCTCAGAAACCTGGCTTCTTTTCTCGAACTCCAGGTCGAGCCACTGTCCTTCGCATATGGCGGCGCACGTTTTGGCCAACATGTCCATCGCCGCCACTATGTTTGCGGGGTTAGATTCAGTTTTTGCAATTATTTCGAACGCTTTCGAGTATAGGGTATCGCCTGCCAATATGGCACCAGACTCGTCCCATTTCACGTGGACTGCAGGCATTCCCCGTCTCGTCTCTGCATTATCCATTATGTCGTCATGGATCAAGGTGAAGTTGTGGACCAATTCTATTGAGACCGCGGCCGGAATTGCTGCCCTGGGATCGCCCCCCACCGCTTCTGTAGCCATGAGTAGCATGCCAGGTCTTAGTCTCTTTCCCCCAGCATCCACCAGATGCCTGCTGGCCTCGTAAAGCCCTTTAGGGTGAACGATCGGGAGCATATCCTCGATCGCTTCTGATACCATGATCGCACGCCGTTTCACCTCGTCATCAAGCGTCATCATATCTCACCTCGGATGGAAACTTAGGGAAGAACTAACCCTTGTCCATTTCTCAATATATGGATGGTATAGCCCAACTCGTAACCAGTACCTTCTGCCATCATCAAGTACTTCCCATGAGATTCCAGGTTGCCGTGGCTAGTAATCACGTTTTCTGGATTTATGGTTCTCAAGAGTTCCCAATGATCTTCGACGCAAGCGTGACCTGATACGTGGAGGTTCTCGTATATCCTAGCACCCCTCATCTTGAGCTTCGTCTCCACAACATAACGATTCGATTTGTTCAAAGGCTGAGGAATTATGCCAGCGCTGAACATCACCTTGTCGCCAGATTCTATCTTGTATCCGGTCTCGCCGTTGGCAACCCTGCCCAGAACCGCGCCCGGCTCACCTTGATGGCCAGTCATGATGGGAAGATACTTGTCTTTTCCTTCAGCCGTCATTTTCTTAAAGAACTTGTCTACACTCTTCCTTCTACCGTAAACGATGAGTTCGTCGTCCTTGGGTGCATATCCAGTTCTTTTGGCAGTTCCCCAATACTTTTCCATCGATCTTCCAAGCAAAACCGGCTTTCGCCCCATCTCATGCGCGGCTTCGATTATGGCTTTGATCCTGGCTATGTGAGAGGCGAAGGTGGTGATCATGACGCCAGACTTCGTCTCTTCAGTGCCCATCAAAGCGTCCCAAACCAAGTCTTTTGCGATCTGTTCTGAAGGCGTCTTTCCCGATATCCCCGCGTTGGTGGTTTCGGTTATCAGCAATATGACACCTTCTTTCTCAAGCTGTCTTAGCCTTGCAAAGTCAGGAGGTTGGCCTAAAGTGGGGCTCCGGTCCATCTTAAAGTCGTTTGCGTACAAAATGACGCCGTCAGGAGTATGTAATGCTGCAAATACACAGTCCACTATGCTGTGCTGGACTCTAACGAATTCCAAGTCTACCTTCGGCGTAATTTGGTAGGTCTCGCCCGAGTTTAGCGTTACGATCTTGTTGCTGACGTTGGAATGCCTTTCCGCCTTGATCTCCTGGGAGATTAGATCAGCGGTGAAGGGCGACGCTATGATCGGCGCCTTGTACTTTTGAGCCAACTTTGAAATGGCACCTATGTGATCCAGATGGCCATGGGTACAGACGATCGCTCTGACTTTTCCGTCGACGTTCCTCATGACGGTATCGTCGGGAATTGCCCCCATCGAGATTAGTTCAGAGGGGTGGAGCCTTTCGATATCTGTGTCTTCGTGAATCTGAACTCTGTCCAGACGGAGGCCCATATCCATGATCACCACATCATGGCCGATCCTGATTGCGGTCATGTTCCGCCCGATCTCTTCGTAGCCTCCGACCGCTACGATTTCAATATCCTTCATCTTTTACATCACTCTTTCAATAGGTTGCACATCTAATCTGCTAACCGATTCTATCGAGATAATCGCCCATAATTATCGCAAGATTATCTCTCACGCGGACCTGTATTTCATCAATAGCGCAGATCCGCATTCTTTAATTAATCATAGATTATATATTCAATGCTAACTCGGTCGGCACAACGATTGTTATCTACCCGGACCCACCATCCTTCTAGTGGCAAACGTTCTCGTGTCGAAACCTCTTTGCCCCAAAATCTCTTGCACTTTTCCTCTCACGATCACGGGTGCGCCACCCATCTCCATTAAATTGGCAGATCCTGTCAAGAACATGGCAGTTTTCAGTTCCTTTGCGTAACGGCAGAGGACCTTGGCCACTTCATCAGGGCCTTTGATCGCTGGAGCAAGAAGCGACAACGCACAACCTGCCATAGTCGCACCAAGTGCCAAGCTCTTGGCAACGTCCAATCCGTTTCTTATCCCGCCTGAAGATATTACTTTTGCACCTGCCGAGACACTCTCAACGATGCTCACAGGCGTTGGCACGCCCCAGTCCCAAAAGAGTCGGCCCATTTGGGCTGATTCAATGTCACCGTTCTCTTCAGCTCTGTAAACTTCAACCCCTGCCCAAGAGGTTCCGCCAAGCCCACCCACGTCGATCATTTTGACCCCTGCCCCAACCAAGGCAGAAGCGTCTTCCCAAGAGATCCCCGCACCGGTTTCTTTCACGATTAATGGGATCTTTCCGGTCGATGCGGCTTTGATTGCTTCGAGTGCACCATTGCCTTCGGCTTCTCCTTCGGGTTGGATGCACTCTTGAAGGGCGTTGAGATGAATCGCGATGGCATCTGCATCAATCATCTCGGCAAGATTTTCTAGCATCTTGGGCCCACCTCTTCGGAGCTGGACCGAGCCTATGTTCCCTACTAGAGGGACATCAGGTGCCACATCTCTCACCGCAGAGAAGGTGTCTGCAAGTTCGGGATTTTCTAAAGCTGCCCTCTGTGAGCCAACGCCCAAGGCGACGCCCATTTCTTGGGCTGCGAGAGCCAAGTTCACGTTGATCTTCTTGACGTCAGGGTGGCCTCCGGTCATTGCGCAGATCATCATGGGAAAAGACAGGTCCTTTCCCAAAAACTTGCACCTTGTATCGATCTTTGAAGCATCGATTTCTGGCAGGGCCCTGTGAACTAGCATCAAGTCGCCAAAGGGTCTCCATTCCGACTCGACCTCTTCTTCGACGCAGATCCTGATGTGGTCCAGTTTTCTACTGGGGGTGCTCATCTGGATGCCTCCGCAGGACCTTCTACGCGAGTTCCCACTTTCTCACATCGGAGCACTTTTTCGACCAACCCAGCTTTTCCGGCGTTGAATATGGTCGAGGCGATCCCTTTATCAGCGAGTCTCAAAAGCTCAAGGAGCTTTCCCTTCATCCCACCTGTGACGTCAACACCCCTGCTCCCACCGAGCTGAGACTCGATTCGAGGCAAGGTTTCTTTAGTCACAGTTTTCAGGACTTGACCATCGAAGATGACGCCATCTGCAGCCGTGCCCAAGGCCACTACTTCGGGATTTAGCGATTCTGCGAGATGGGTGACTAGCTGATCGCCCGAAACAATTTCGATACCATTTGACGTATCCATCGCAACGTCTCCGTGAAGCACTGGAAGAAGACCTCGATTCAGCATTGCCAATATCGGTTTCGTCTCCATCATCTCTATCCTCCCGCCTTTAAGGAGGGTGTTTCCGAGGGGATGGACCGGAATGGGGTGGAGACCTGCATCGTCCAAATGCTCTACAACTAGATCGTTAAGTCTGACCACGGAACGATGTGTTTCGAGGATCCCTTTGGGGTTGAACCTCTCTTTTAAGCCGTACTGCTTAGCTTGGATATGTCCAAAGGAGCCTGCCCCGTGTATCAATATCAAATCATCAGGACAGCTCGTAATCTCCATTGCGATCCTCTTGATCTCTCCGGTCCGTGGAAATTCGGCTCGAGTTTTGTCAGTAAGTATGCTTCCGCCGATCTTCAGTATCTTAACCATTTTTTCCGTCCTTCATTCCAACCTTGCACCTTCACAGCCCGTTGCAACGTGGAAAGGCTTACCACCCGCTTGGGATATGGCGATCATCGTCTTTACCAACCCTTGAGGATCTGTTGGGGGAATGGCTATAATGCATCCGCCACCACCAGCTCCAGTCAGCTTTGCACCAAGGGCCTCGCCTGCACTCCTGGCGGCATAGACCAGATCGCTCAGCTCTTTTGTTCCCACGCCAATGGCTTCAAGGAGTCCATGGTTTGCGTTCATCAGCTGGCCCAACTCCTCGAGCTTTCCATCCTTCATCATGTTTAGAGCCTCTCTGGATATTTCACCAATGGACTCGAATATGGGGCCTACTATGTGGGGGTACTTGGTCCTGAAGTTCTGAACCTTCTCGACTTCAGACTTGGTGTCGTGAGGTACGCCGGTCCAACCTATCACCAGGTCCAGTTCTGGAAGGTCAAGAGATTGTTGGGGTCCTGCTTGGATCAATTGGTAGCCACCAAAAGTGGCAAGTGCCGTGTCCATGGGCGATCCAAGGCCACTTTGGACTTCTTTTTCTACCTGGTGGGATTCCCATGCGAGGTCTTCTAAAGAGAGGCCGAGATCTTGGTGGTGGTTCAAGGCAGCAAGGGTCGCAACGACGACAGAAGCGGAAGATCCAAGGCCGGAAGACGGTGGTATTTCTGACTCCACCACCACTCGAACATTTGAGGCGTCAAAACGTTTCAGAACCGCGTAAACGTACCTGGCGGCGAGGATCGCCTTCTTTGAAATGTCCTCTGTCAACACCTTTTCGGTGATGAGATCTATCGAAAACCCTTCGACCACCAGTCTCATGTCGGGAATAGATATCTCCAACTTGCCAGGCGCATCTTCAATCCGGGCTCTTACTCGAAGGTCGATTGCTGCTCCGAGGGCAGGAACGCCGGAGACCACGGCGTGTTCGCCGAAGAGTATCACCTTTCCGGGCGCAGAGGCAATGGTCAAAGACAAGTTCTCCTCAAGTGAATATTATGGCTCCGTAACCTACCACCTGACTGTAATCTCCAGTCACATCGCCACTGGTGGCGTAACGGAGAAGTTGGCCACTGCTTGCACCTAAGATTTTGGATGCGGTTATGGTCGCCGCAATGGGACCGTACCCGCAAGCTGAGAGGTTCAAACCGTAAACGCGCTTGTAGATCTCGGGAACGTCCATCTTCAAGATCGCCTCGATCGCCATCGAGTCTTTCCTGCTGGCCTCTTCTTGGTGTTCGTAATGGGTAAAGTCACTGCTTGCGATAATGGTGCAATCTCGTCCCAAATCCCGAATGGCGTTCCCCACAGCTTCGCCCACTTCTACCGCAGTTTCCTCGTCCTGAAGACCCATGCATATGGGTAAAATCTTGAAATCGGCGAACCGGTACTGAAGGAAAGGGATCTGAACTTCCAAAGAGTGCTCGTATAGATGAGCAGATTCATCCGTTTCTATTATGCAGCCCCCCAGAGCATTGGCCAGCTCAAGGTCACAATCAACCACACCGAGAGGGGTCATCCATGACTCCCTGGAAAGGGCGACTGGCAATCCCAAGCCGTGATGGTTGGGCCCGATGAGGACATACGTATCTTTTGGACGTAGATGGGCGTAAACCTCAGCGGCCACAGTGCCTGAATACATGTAGCCTGCATGTGGCGAGACAGCGCCAAAAATGGGCATATCTGTCCCGGACTTACCTGCAAATGCCTCATCCAGCTCTTCTTTCAAGCCTTCGGGGTCTCTGGAGTAAAACTGGCCTGCAACTGTGGGGTGTCTCATCCTTAATCAAAACTCCATTTCAAAGTCTGAAACCGAGTATCTGAACCGCTCGTCTTCGCCTCGTTCTTTCAGCACCTCTCTTGCCAGGAGCCAGTAGATCAAGGTCAATGCCTTTCGACCTTTGTTGTTGGTGGGGATTACCAGGTCCACGTTGGACGTTAAGTTGTTGGTATCGCAGAGGGCTACTACTGGGATCCCTACGTCAAGGGCTTCGTTCACAGCCTGACCGTCTCCGCTCGGATCTGTAATTACGAGAACGTCTGGTTCGATATACTCGGCGTAGTTGGGGTTAGTCAGGGTGTTGGGAACAAAGCGGCTCACCATTGCCTTTCCGCCAACCGCCTTGGCGAACATGGTGGCAGGGCGCTGGCCGTATTGTCTGGCTGAAACGACCAGGATTTTTGAGGGGTCGTACCTGGCCAAGAACTTGGCCGCGAGCCTTATGCGTCGGTCCGTCGACTGGACGTCCAAGACGTAAAGGCCGTCTGTACGCACTCTGTAAATGTAATCCATCATGCTCTTCGTTTTTTGTTGCGTGCCTATGTGTACGCCTGCGGCGAGATACTCATCTATAGGGATGAGAGTTTCGTACTCCTCAGTTACCGCGATCACATCCTCTTCCAAAAATTTCACCTACCTAGGGGTTCTAAAGATCCATTTCAACGGTTATGGTACCTTTTGACGGTTATTGGGATCGCTCCCAGTTCCATCTCTTCTAAAGCTATTTCGAGGGGGTCTATGGACTCGGTCTTAATATATACCGGGGCGCCCATCAAAACCTGCAGAGCTCGAGCCCCCACTATTCTGGCGCGCTCATATCGTGTATATTTCTCTGTCTTCGAATCCTTCAAGTAGCCACCTCAAAAGAAAGTATAAATGGTGGGGTTGCTGAGATTCGAACTCAGGTTACGGCGTCCCGAACGCCGAAGGATAACCAGGCTACCCTACAACCCCGTACCTTTATTGATACCTTCGAAGTACGTCCACGATCTCCACGTGAGTTAGGAGCATACGCCTACAGCAATAGCTGTCGATGCCCAGGTCGTCCATCACTTTCCCTGGTGGCTCAGACTTTATCCGCTCCTTGTATTCGTCCCATACCTCAGAAATAAGGGTTCCACAGGAGAAACACCTAACCGGGATCAAGTGACCTCACCTGTAAGACTTCTGGTATTTAGCTCTAGCACCTGGACCGCCAGCCTTCTTGCGCTCTTTTTGCCTGTGATCGTTGACCAGAAGAGTTCTGTCATAATCCATGTAGGCCTCTTTGAGGGCGTTGTCGCCAGTCCATTTCACGACACCACGAGCAATGGCAGTGCGGACTGCATCTGCCTGGCCAACGAAACCCCCGCCCCGCACATTCACGTCTATGTCTATGTTGGTCATCTGGCCCCCTGCTATGAGGACCGGCTCCATCATCTTTATCTTGGTGATCCAGGGTTCCATGATCTCCAGAGGCTTTTTGTTGACGCGAATCCGTCCCTGCCCCTCTCTTAAAGTGGCCCTGGCCACCGCCATTTTCTTCTTACCCGATGAGTTGACTATCTTCATGATGAACCTTCCTAGAATTTTGATCCGAAACTTCTGCTCAAATCACCAAGTTCCACGTATTTAGCCGTACCGAGCCGCCTAATGCTAGCTTTCGATGGCCTTTCAAGCTCCATGCCCTCAAACTCTGAAGGGACACCTACGTAGACTCGGAGTCTAGATACGGCATCGCGTCCGCGCTTCGTTTTGTGAGGGAGCATCCCACGGACGGTTCTTTTCAAAATCCTCTCGGGCCTCTTGGGGAAATAAGGACCTTTTTCTGTCGAGCCCTTGTTTCTCATTTCGGTGTATTCTCGATAAATGGTCTCTTTCCGACCTGAGATTATGGCCTTTTCGGCGTTTACTATGTTGATCTCTTCTCCTGTGAGAAGCTTTGCTGCCGCCAAACTGGCCAGACGTCCCAGGATCATCCCAGATGCGTCAATAATCATCAGATCACCTTAAAATAATCACGCCAGAACCTTTTGGATTGCGTTTCATCAGCTCTTCTATCTTAACACACTCGCCACCGACCGAACTTATCTTGGAGATCGCTTGCCCACTGAAATTGAGCGCTGCAATCGTAACCTTGTGGTCGAGGTCTCCAGTACCAAGTACCTTTCCTGCGACCAGAACTATGTCGTCGGCTTTGGTGTGCCTGTTGACCTTACTGATGTTCACGGCGGCGTAATTGCGCCTGGGCTTCTCAAGCCGGAGAGCCAAGTCGCGCCAGATGGGCGCCCTGTTCTCTCGAGTTGCGGCTTTGAGATTGCCTATGAGATTGACTATATTCGGATTGGTCTTCCTGATTTTTTTCATCAGATTCCTCCGCAAAGCCTCTTTTGCGAGACCAACTTACGCGCGAAGACGCACGTTCGGGCCGTCTCGGACCATGTGCCAGAGAGCTTAAGCTCTCTTTGCGGACCGCTAAGAGCACCTGATTAACAGTATTTAAGCGTTGTGACCCCATCCATAATTTCTTATGGAAATGGTCTGGCCATGAGGCCGGTACGTATCGATTTTCATTTTTCTGGCATGGGCCTTCGGATCATGGGTGTTTCAAAACTATTTATGTGGTCTTTGATCACAGATCGAAGTTTACACACCATTTGAGGCAAAAGATCGCGACTCTTTTTCTGTCTAGGTGTTTTATCTGACGAAAACAGCATGTGGCACTATTTTTGAAACCAGCTCAATGTCACATAGTAATTTTCGTGCTTTGGGGATGTGTCTACGAATTATGGGCGTTTCGTCAGATAAAGCGATCCCGCCACTTTCTGGCCTTGCAAACTGGGAGACGATTTGCCTCATCACCGAGAAGATGGGCTACTCAATAAATTTCGACCTTGTGAGTTGCATTCGGAGCTTATAGGCTGTGGTACTAATCTTCAAAAGTAATTGTGCCAAAAATAATTATTATATATTTTTTGAAATTAATTAAAAATTTATGGTTTTGGCAGTGTAGTTACACATAAATAGCCTTAATACTATCAATATGTTATGGGATCACAACGGAGATATACAGCTATTTCCGTAACTACTCAGCTATAGGACTCTTTGACAGGGCAGACAGCGGGTATGAAAGGG